>JAFEEJ010000259.1 GCA_018241145.1 Pseudomonadota bacterium
CGGCGGCACCTTCGTGTTTGCGATCAGCGGCGGGGTGACGGCCGTCCGGCGCCGGATGGATATTTTTGGCGTGTTGGTGCTCGCCTTCGCTGCGGGTAACGCCGGCGGCATCGGCCGCGATCTTCTGATCGGCGCCGTGCCCCCGGCGGCGATCGCAAGTTGGCACTACGTCGCCGTTTGCGTGCTTGCAGGTTTGATTGCCTTCTTCCGGTTCGCGTCGATCACGCGCATCGATCATCCGGTGCAGTGGTTCGACGCGGTCGGCTTGGGGTTCTTTGCCGTGGCCGGTACCGAGAAAGCCCTGCACTATGGAATGAGTCCGGTGATGGCTGCGCTGCTGGGCATGTTGACCGGCATCGGTGGTGGCATGGTGCGCGATGTGCTCGCCAACGAGGTGCCGATGGTGCTGAAGGCGGACTTTTATGCGCTCGCGGCACTCGCCGGTGCTGCGGTGGTTGCAGGTGGCTCCATGTTTGGTGTTCCGCTGGCAGGCACCGCCCCTGCAGGCGTGCTTCTGTGTTTCGCGCTGCGATTCATGGCCATCCGGCAGGGATGGCACCTCCCCGTCGCACACGGGTCGGTTGCAATCGGCCACAAGTACGGGCCGACCAACCATCCAGAACGAACCGATGACGACAAAGACGGAGCAAGCGATGCTTGACTGCCAGCATCGCTTCGCCCGATCACGGTATTTCGCGACGCCCTGACTGACAGCCGCATGGATCCTTCGGTGACTGGACGACTTGCGGAAGTCCGAGCTTTGCGGCGAAGCGGTCACTCGCCCAGCATTATCCAACGGCACCTTCGGGTCCTACTGAGACGCGCACGCCGTCGGCACACAAGTGACGACGTGTGGCCTTGACGCGCCCGCAGCTCTGTCACTGCCACCAAACTTTGCGAGAACCCGGCGTCAACCCCGGGCGAATGCATAACTCCGGGCTGCGTGCCGCGAATGCGGTGAACCGGATGGTTCCGTCATTTTCACAAGAACGTGACCGCGGGTTCACGATAGTAGGCGCTCGTGTTCGAACAACGAGGCGTCTCATGTCGGATCGCAGTCTTACCCGCAGCGTTTTCACGCTTGCGCTCGCCGTCGCCGCGGCGGTCGCAAGTTCCAGTGTGTCTGCCCAGCAATCGCCCGCGCTGGATCGCGTGAGCCTCTGGCTGGGCGGTTATTACTCCAGCAACGACACGACCGTGACGGCGCAAGGCACCGGCAGCTATGCCGGCATCCAGGGAACGTTGAATTTCGAAGACGATCTCGGCCTCAAGCAGCACAGCGTCGATCCGCGCGTGCGGCTGGATTTCCTGCTCGGCGACAGCCAGGGTTTCTCCTTCGACTACTACCAGATCCACCGCGACCTCACCGACACTTACGAGCAGCCGATCCCGGCGCTCGGCATCGATGCGGGCGCGAACCTCAAGAGCACGGTGGACTACAACTTCGGTTCGGCTTCGTACAAATGGTGGTTCGGCCATGCCAGCGACGTGTTCGGCGTGGGGCTGGGCGCGGCCTACTACAAGGTGGATTTCCGCGTGGCCGGCAATGCCTATGCGGGCGGCCAGGCCACGACCTTTTCCGACAGCTACACCCAGAGCGCGTGGGCGCCGATGCTCACGCTCGGCTGGCGCCACGCCTTCGACGAGCACTGGCGCATGTACGCCGACGTGGCGGGCGTGAAGAAAAACGGCGGCGATCTCAGCGGCCACATCTGGAACGCGGCGCTCGGCGTCGAATGGTTCCCCTGGCAGAACATGGGATTCGCGCTGGAGTATTCCGCATCGCGTCTGCACCTCGACAAGGATTTCGACGACGCCACCGCAAAGCTGGACTTGAACTCCGACGGCCCGGCGTTCTATCTGCGTGCGCGGTTCTAGAACCCATCTCGGATTCGAAAACCCATGGATTGCAGCAACGTCATTCCCGCGCAAGCGGGAATCCGGTGGCTCCCAAGCATGGAAAGCCAAGGCGCTAGTTTCCGGATTGCCGCTGCGCGGCGTCCGGAATGACGGGCAGGGAATCAGGATTTCCCTTTCGAGAGAGGTTCCGGGCAACATCTGACCTTTCCCCCGATGGGGCGGCCTGATCGCAGCCGCATCATCGGGCGCGGAATCTTCGCGGATTCATGGCCGGGTGCACGCCTTCGGCGCGCACCCGGCGCGCCGCAACGCGCGTGACACAGGGCCCGGTTTCGCGGAACGGTTAGAATCCGCGCGCATTCCCGTGAGCGCCCCCATGAACGCGACTTCTCCCGCGGCCCCGACACCCGCGCGCAACTCCCTTTTCGCCAATCGCGATTTCAGCCTGCTGTTCGGCGGCAGTTCGATTTCCGCGTTCGGCGACCAGTTCACGCTGGTGGCGTTGCCGTGGCTGGTGTTGAAACTCACCGGCAACCCGGCGGCGCTGGGCATCGTGCTGGCGGTGATGGCGTTTCCGCGCGCGGCCTTCATGCTGGTCGGCGGCGCGGTCGTGGATCGCATGTCGCCGCGGCGCGTGTTGCTGGGCGCGCGCGCGGCCAACGCGGCGTGCATCGTGATCCTCGCCGTGCTGGTGCTGGGCGGCGCCATCCACATGTGGATGGTGTACCTGCTCGCGCTCGGCATCGGGCTGTCCACCGCGTTCGCGTATCCGGCGGGTTCGGCGATCCTGCCGCAACTGGTGCCGCCGCAGCAGTTGCGCAGCGCCAATGCGTTGTTCATGGGCATGCGCCAGCTCAGCATGATCGTCGGACCGGTGCTCGCCGGGCTGGTGATCGCGGTGGGCGCGCATCATCCTTCGACGCTGCCGCTGCCGGATGCGCGCGGGCTGGGCGAGGCGTTCGGCATCGACGCGGCGAGCTTCGTGTTCTCGCTGGTGTCGCTGATGATGGTGCGCGTGCACGGCGACTTCCATCCTTCGCAGGCAAGGGAAGGCGTGTTCGCCAGCATCGCCGCGGGCGTGCGTTACGTGTGGGCGGACGTGCCGCTGCGCGCGTTCGTGATCTACGCGAGCTTCGTGTCGGTGTTCGTGGGCGGGCCGGTCCAGGTCGGCCTGCCGGTGCTGGCGGACACGCGCATGAATCTCGGCGCGGCGTCGCTCGGGATTTTGATGACCGCGCAGGGTGTCGGCATGTTCGCCGGCAGTTTCCTTTCGGGGCTGGGCCAGCGCGCGATGCGCGGCCGCCTGGGCGTGATGGTGTTGTGCTTCGACGGTCTGGCGGGACTGGCGCTGGCCGGGCTGGTCTTCGTGCACGCCACGTACAGCGGCGCGTTGTTGCTGCTGTGCACCGGCCTGCTCGGCGGCATCGTGCAGATCGCGATCTTCACCTGGATCCAGCAGCGCGTGTCGCAGCAGATGATGGGGCGCACCATGAGCATCCTGATGTTCACCTTCATGGGGCTGGGTCCGTTGTCCGCGGCCGCCGCTGGCGCGTTGCTGAAAGTGATTTCGCTGACCGACCTGTTCGGCATCGCCGGCCTGACGCTCACCGTGATCGCGCTGTGCTGCCTCGCCAGCCCGCAGCTGCGCAGCATCCGCGCGATGAAGCCGGAGGCGGCGCAGGCCTGACGCCGATCACGCGGCCGCGGGTGGTCCGAACCAGCGGCCGAGCGCGTCGCCGAGTCCGGCATCGGTGCCATCGCCGACCCACGCGACGTGGCCGTCGGGCCGTACCAGCACGGCGGCGGGCGCGGCGACTTTGCCGATGACCGGCAGCTCCCATGCACCCGTGTATTTCGCGTCCACGGCGCGAACCCGATCCGACCACGGCGCGATGTCCAGGCCATCCAGCGGTGCGAAGTTCAGCAGCAACGGTTTCGCATCGCGCATCCGTTCGAAGACGCGCGTTGGATGGCCTGCGACAACGATGTCGAGATCGGGCATGCGCCGGCCCAGCAGCGGATGGCCTTCGCCGAAGTCGTAACGAATGTCCAGCGCGGTGATCTCGCCGGCCATGCGCGCGCGCGGCTCGTCCATGCGCAGCAACCCGGAAACGATTTCGGCCAGCGCCAGCGTGCGATCGTCGCGCCGGCTGATTGCGACGTGCGCCAGCGTGGTGCGCAGCACGCGCGCGGCGACCGGATGCCGTTCGGCGTGGTAGCTGTCGAGCAGGCCCCCGGGCGCGATGCCTTTCACCGCCTGCGCGAGTTTCCATCCGAGGTTCACCGCGTCCTGCACGCCCGTGTTGAGGCCGTGCCCGCCCAGCGGCGCGTGCACGTGCGCGGCGTCGCCCGCCAGCAGCACGCGCCGGTCGCGATACGCCTGCGCCTGCCGGGCCATGTCGGTGAAGCGCGAAATCCACGTCGCATCGTGGATGCCGAAGTCGGCGCCGTACACGTCGACCAGCGCGGCGCGGATGTCGTGCAGCGTCGGTTCCCCGGTCGCGCCGACCTGCCGTTCGGTCGAAACGAAGCTCACGCGGCCGTCCTCCAGCTTGCCGATCGCGTGCATGCCGGCGTCGTTGTAGCGGAAGCCAAGGTCCGGTTCCTGCGACATGCCGGCTTCGCAGATCAACCAGCTGGTCGCCGCGTCCCAGCCGGGAAACGCGATGCCCGCGGCCTTGCGCACCACGCTGCGCGCGCCGTCGCAACCGACGAGGTAGTCCGCACGCATCACGTTGCCATCGGCGAGTTGCACGTCGACGCCGGACCCGTCCTGCGCGAACCCCGTCACTTCGCGTTCGCGATGGATCGGCACGCCCAACCCGCCGACCCATTCGGCCAGCGTGCGCTCGATGCGGTTCTGCAACAGCCCGAGGGTGTAGTTGTGCCGCGTGGGAAAGTCGCTGATGTCCAGCGGGACGTGGAAATGCACCACCGGATACGTCTTGCCCTGCGCGAGGAATCGTTCCGCGACCCCGCGCTGGTCCAGCACCTCGATCGTGCGCGCATGCATGCCGCGTGCACGCGCGCCTTGCAGCTCCTGGCTTGCGCGCTGTTCGATGATGCCGACATCCACGCCCGCCAGTTTCAACTCGGCCGCCAGCATCAAGCCGGTGGGACCACCGCCGGCGATGACCACGTCATGCCCGGCCGTTGCAGGGAAATCAGTTTTCGAAAACGATGAATTCATTCGCACCTCCGATCGCCCGTGTCCCGAAGTCCGGGCGGGCGATTGGACGGCACCACCGGGGGCTTGCCGCAAGCCCCGTCCCTGCTAGGATATTGATGGTGGCGGGGAGAGCAATCTCCCCGCCAAATTTTTTTCGACGCTCCTTCGTTGCCGTTTCCGGCTGCAACGGCGCCAGGTACCCGCGAGCCCTCGTCGGAGTTTGGAAAAATGCGAGCGCGCGTCGCATTTCAATTTTGACGATGACTTATCAGAGGAGATAGCCTTTCCGGCTTTGGGGGCGGACGGATACCTTCGAGAGTACCGCTTGCATTCCGACCTGAGCAAATTTGGTGGATATATGGGATTCATCACCGAGGCCGTCCGACACGCTCCGATGTTGCTGGAACGCTGGCGCCTCATGACGGACGATTTTGGTGGGGTCTGGCTCTACGACGTAACCGAGAGGTTCGGGCGGGAATGGGCGCAAGTCCTGTTAGAAAGCAAGCTGGAAGGTGCCGAGGATTTGCTCGAAAACATCATTGTCGATGAAATGAAGAAGTGGGAAGGCGTACCGGCTTAGGCGCAGATTGCTCGCCATACACCGATGAAACTATTCCCGGCCATCTTCCTCGCCCACGGCAATCCCATGAACGCGCTGGCGGACAACCGCTACACGCGGGCGTGGCGTGCGTTCGGGGAAAAGGTGAAGCCGCGCGCGGTGTTGATGGTGTCCGCGCACTGGGTGACGCGCGGCACGGCGGTGACGGCGATGGAACATCCGCGCACGATCCACGATTTCGGCGGCTTTCCGCGCGCACTGTTCGAAGTCGAATATCCGGCGCCGGGCGATCCGCGGCTCGCGCAACGCGTGCAGGAATTGCTGGCGCCCGCGCAGGTGATGCTCGATGAGGATCAATGGGGGCTGGATCACGGCGCGTGGTCGGTGCTGCGGCACGTGTACCGCCACGCCGACGTTCCGGTGGTGCAGCTCAGCCTCGATGCGGCCTTGTCGAACCGCGAGCACTATGAACTTGCGAAACGTTTGGCGCCGCTGCGCGGGGAAGGCGTGCTGATCGCGGGTTCCGGCAACGTGGTGCACAACCTGCGGCGGATGGACTGGAACGGAGATGCGCCGCCTGCGCCGTGGGCGGAACATTTCAACCGGCGCGTGGACGACGCGCTGCGTTCGCGCGATCACGCGGCATTGATCGATCCGGTCGATGACGAAGCCACGCGGCTGGCCGTGCCCACGCCGGAACACTACTGGCCGCTGTTGTACGCGCTGGCGCAGCAGGATGACGACGAACCGGCCGAAATCCTGATCGACGGCATCGAACACGCGAGCATCGGCATGTTGAGCGCGGTGTTCGGCCGGGCCTGAGCGGCTCCACTTCCCCCGCATTTTGGCTACACTCCGCCATTCGGTTCCCAGCAGGGGCGGTCATGGCACAGCAACCCACAGCGCCGGCGGCGAGCCGGCCGGCGGCCGCGCCGCGGAAGGCGCCGCGCATCCATTTCATCTCCGGCTTCCCGCGCGCCGGCACCACGCTGCTGGGCGCGATCCTGAAACAGAACCCGCGCTTCCACGCCGGCATGACTTCGCCGCTGGGCGACATGGTCAGTTCGCTGGTCGCGGAGATGAGCGGCAAGAACGATTTTTCCGTCTTCATCGAGGAACCGCAGCGGCTGGCCGTGCTGCGCGGCGTATTCTGGAACTACTACAGCGTCTATCCGAACCTGGAAGTGGCGATCGACACCGGCCGCATCTGGTGCAGCAAGATGCCGATGCTGGCAAGCCTGTTCCCCAACGCCAAGGTGATCGCCTGCGTGCGCGAGATGCCCTGGGTGCTGGACAGCGTGGAGCGCATGGTGCGCAAGCATCCGCTCTCGGCCAGCAAGATCTTCCATTTCAATCCCAACGGCACGGTGTATTCGCGCACCGAAAGCCTGATCGACGTCGCCGGCATGGTCGGTTTTTCGTATCAGGCGACCAAGGATGCGTACTACGGCGAGTACGCACCGGGCCGGTTGATGCTGGTGACCTACGAAACGCTCACCGGCAATCCGCAACGCGCGATCGAGGCGGTGTACCAGTTCCTCGGCGAGCCGCCGTTCCAGCACGACTTCGACAACATCCAGTACGACGAACCGGAATTCGATGCGCGCCTTGGCCTGCCCGGCCTGCACAAGGTCGCGCCGAAGGTGACCGCGACCAAGCGCGAAAGCGTGCTGCCGCCGGACCTGTTCAACCGTTTCGTCAAGGATTCGTTCTGGCTGGATCCGGCGACCAACATCCGCAAAATCCCGATCGTTTGAGAGGAGCCTGCGAAACCTGCTGCGCTCATCCTCGCGCACGGACGGCGCGGGGCCGGCAGCGGGACGCACCGCTTCGCGCGTCAAGGAATCCTCACGTGCCGTCGTGTACGCTCCGGTTCCTGCGCTCCGGCGACGCGCAATCCGACTTCGCCCGCCATGGTTCCAGAGTCTCCTGATATGGAATTGAACGTACGGCACGACACCCCTTCGCGGGAATTCAGCGCGGAAGTGCAAGGCCACCGCGCGGTGTTGCAATACCGCCTGCGCGACGGCGTGATGACCATCGTCCATACCGGCGTGCCGGACGAGATCGCCGGCCACGGCGTTGCCGCGGAACTGATGCGCGCCGCGTTGCAAGCCGCGCGCGAGAACGGCTGGAAAGTGTTCCCGGCGTGCGAATACGCCGAGGTGTTCATGCGCCGGCATCCGGAGTACGGCGATTTGCTGATGCAAGCCCCTCTCCCCTCGGGAGAGGGGTTGGAGTGAGGGTTCGGGGATTGGCTGCGGATACAGTCCTGCGCGCGAACCGAACCCTCATCCGGCGCTTCGCGCCACCTTCTCCCGAAGGGAGAAGGAAGTGTGATTCACCGCAGCACGCATATCCCCACCAGCAGCGCGCTCGCCAGCAGGAACGGAATCGACCACGCGTGGAATTTCCACGCGATCCGCGGCGAGCCGTCCAGCCGCAGCGCGATCAGGTTGGCGAGCGAGCCGACCATGAATCCCGAGCCGCCCACGTTCACCGCGATCGCCAGCAGCGGCAGGTTGTCCGTGTAGTGTTGCAGCAGCACCGCGGCGGGCACGTTGCTGATCAGTTGCGACAACACGATGCCGCCGCCATACAGCACGCGCGGATCGCGCCAGTCGATCGCTGCCACGTGCGCGCCCACCCACGGCGCCGCGGACAAGTGTCCCAGGCCGACGAACATCAGGGCGAAGGTGAGCAGCAGCATCCAGTCCACGCCCGCAAGCACGGGGCGGAAGAAGATCGCGCCCAGCGCCAGCACGATCAGCGCCGCGGGGATCGCGACATGCAACTGCAATGCGGCGACCATGCCCGCCAGCAGCAGCATGCCGCCCACGCCCAGCGGCAGGTTCAACGGCTGCTGCCGCATCGCCCCGTGCAACCGCAACGGCGTGGGCGGAAAGGCCGCGATCGAAAGGCCGAGCAGCAGCGCCAGCATGATCGCGCCGGCGGGCAATAGCGCCAGCACGAATTGCGGCAGCGCCAGCCCGGAGTGCTGCCACAGCAGCAGGTTCTGCGGATTGCCGATCGGGCTCATGGTGGAACCTGCGTTCACCGCGAGCGCTTCGAAAATCACCAGCCGCGCGCGCGGCACCTGCGCGATGGCATCGATCGCCAGCGTCAGCGGCACCACCAGGAACAATGCCACGTCGTTGGTCAGCAGCGATGCCAGCAGCGCCGACACCAGCACCAGCACGATCGCCAACGCGCGCACGTTCGACAGCCGCGTCACCGCCGCCTGCGCCCAGCGCTGGATCAGGCCGCTCAGGTGCACCGCCTGCGTCAGCACCAGCAGGCCGGTGAGGCCCGCGAGCGTGGGCGCATCCAGCCACTCGAGGTATTCCTGCGCCGGCCGGGGATCGAAGACCGCCAGCGCCAGGGTCAGCAGCAGCAACGCCAGCAGCAAGCGGTCGTGCCTGATACGAAGCAGGACGCCGGTGATCAGGATCAAGGAAGGACCCTTGCTTGGCCAGCCGCGATCATCGCATGCGCGTTCGCGACGTGAGCGCGCGGGCGCCGCGTGCGCGCCTTGTCGGTGGGGCGGGGCGACAACGATCGACGGGCCGCGCCGTCGATCGGCGTATGATGGAATGGGTCGCGACACGATGTCGCGGCGCCAGCGCAGCGGTCATGCACGTTTTCGCCCAATCCCGTCTTGCGCATGGATGGCTGATTGTCGCGGCGGTATCCGTTGCCGTCCCGGCATCCATGCCGTGCGCTTCCGCCCGGGTGGAACTGTCCGGCGGCCGCAGCCTGACCTTGCGCCACGACTGGACCACGGTCTTTTTCGCCGAGTGGATCGGCGACCCGCGGCCGTGGTGGAAACTGGCGTGGGCGCCCGCGGTGTCGCTCGGCCATTTCGATGCGCGGCCGGATCAGCCGGGCGAACGCCTGGACAACGACGTTTGGGTCGGTGCGGCCGGCGTGCGGTTGTACCTGTGGCGCGACGCGTTTTTCGGCTTCCAGGCCGCCGCCACCAACGGCAAGACCGATGCGCTCAGCACGCCTTATGAATTCGTCAGCACGCTCGGCTGGCAAGGGCGGCACTGGCAAGTCATGGCGCGTCACATCTCCAACGGCGACTTCCACGAACCCAATCATGGCGAAACCATGTTGCTGGGCGGCGTGGGGTTTTGACCGGGAACCGGCTCTATCGGGCTCGGTGTGCGGAATGCCCACTGGCCGTTCGTCGACCGGGTCGGCGCGCACGAACGATCACGAGAGGAACTAATGCCCGCCGCTCGCGGCCGGCCCGGCCTTGGGCACGAACGGCGGTCTGGCCAGCCAGATCACCGCGATCAGGCCGAGGATGATCCAGCCCATCAGGTAGAAAATGTTGTTGAAGGAAATCTGCACGCCTTGTTGCGTGATCGCGCCGTTGATGCCGGCGGCGAATTGCTGCACGTCGCCGCCGTTGTTCGCGAGCGCCATCTGCGTCTGCGGGTTGTAGGCGCTGATGTGGGTGGCGAGCGTGGCGTGTTGCGTCGCGCCGCCGCGTTCCCAGAAATAGGTGGTGATGGACGCCGAGAAACTGCCTCCCAGCGAACGCAGGAAGGTCGCGAGCCCCGAGCCCGCCGCGATTTCCCGTCCGGACAAATCCGACAACAGGATCGTCAGGATCGGCATGAAGAAGAACGCCACGCCGATGCCCTGGAGGAATTGCGCCATCGCCACATGGTAGAAATCCACCTGCGTGGTGAACTCGGCGCGCATGAAGCAGGTGAGGCCCATCATCACGAACGCGAACGAGGCCAGCCAGCGCAGGTCGAATTTCGTGCCGTACTTGCCGACGAAGAAGGTCAGCAGCACCGGCGCGATGCCGATCGGCGCGGTGGCGAGGCCCGACCAGATCGCGGTGTAACCCAGCGTGGTCTGCAACCACAGCGGCACCAGCAGCGCGATCGCGAAGAACACCGCGTAGGCCAGCACCAGCGTCAGGGTGCCGGCGGCGAAGTTGCGATGCCGGAACAATCGCAGGTTCACGATCGGATCGCGGTCGGTCAATTCCCAGATCAGGAAGATGCTGAGCGAAATCGCCGAGACGATCGCCAGCACCACGATGAAGTTCGACTGGAACCAGTCGAGTTCGTTGCCCTTGTCCAGCAGGATCTGCAGCGAACCCACGCCGAGGATCAGGGTGACCAGGCCGACGTAGTCCATGCGCGGCCGTTCGAGTTGTTCGGGCCGCGCGCCGAGTTGCGAGGCGATCACCGCGGCGACGGCGAAGCCGATCGGCACGTTGATGAAGAAGATCCATTCCCACGAATAATTGTCGGTGATCCAGCCGCCCAGCACGGGGCCCGCGATCGGCGCCACCACCGTCACCATCGCCAGGATCGCCAGCGCCATGCCGCGTTTCTGCGGCGGATAGATCGACACCAGCAGGCTCTGCGTCAGCGGATACATCGGGCCCGCCATCGCGCCCTGGATCGCGCGGAACAGCACCAGCATCATCAGGCTGGTGGCCAGCCCGCACGCCAGCGAGGCGATCGAGAACAGCATCGTCGCCCACACGAAGGTCTTCACCTCGCCGAAGCGGCGCGACAGGAAACCGGTGAGCGGAAGCGCGATCGCGTTGGCGACGGTGAACGAGGTGATCACCCACACCGACTGGTTCTGGCTGGCACCGAGGTTGCCGGCGATGGTCGGCAGCGAAACGTTGGCGATGGTGAGGTCCAGCACCTGCATGAAGGTGCCCAGCGACAGGCCCATCGTCGCCAGCGGCAGGCTGGCGGGACGGAATTCGCCGAAGCTGGATGGATTGGCGGTCGTGCTGGTCGAAGCCATGGCGTCTACGCGATGCCTTGAATGGCATCGCGTGCCATGGTTGAGGGTGAGGCATGGATGCCGATCGGAAAGCGCACCATGGATGGTTGCTTGCAACGCATCGCGGCGTTGTTATTCGGAAGCCGCTTCGTGCGGCGCGCTGTCCTGCGCGACGTTCCGCTTCGCGCCGCTGTTGTCGGCGATGATCTTCGCGATCAGCGCGTCGGCGTCGCGGTTTCCGCGCGCGTAGACGTCCGTGCTGAGCACCGGATTGCCGGCGGAGTTCTCCGAGAGCGTCGGGCCGGAACGATCGTGCAGGTTGACCTTGACGTCCATCGACAACCCGATCCGCAGCGGATGCTTCTCCAGTTCCGCCGGATCGAGCGCGATGCGAACCGGCAGGCGCTGCACGATCTTGATCCAGTTGCCGGTGGCGTTCTGCGCCGGCAGCAGCGAGAACGCGCTGCCCGTGCCCACGCCCAGGCCCGCGACCTTGCCGTGGTAGGTCACGTCGCTGCCGTAGAGGTCGGATTCCAGCGTCACCGGTTGTCCGATGCGCATGTATTGCAGCTGGGTTTCCTTGAAGTTGGCATCCACCCACGCCTGCGCCAGCGGCACCACGGCCATCAGCGGGGTACCCGGCTGCACGCGCTGGCCCACCTGCACCGAGCGCTTGGCGACGTGGCCCGACACCGGCGCCAGCAATGTGTCGCGTTGCACGTCGAGGTAGGTGGAGCGCACCTGCGCGGCGGCGGCCTTCACGTCCGGATGCGAGGCGACCTGCGTGTCCTCGACCAGCGCGTTGCTGGTGGCCAGTTGCTGCTGCACGGCGTCGAGCGCGCTTTGCGCGGCGGTCAGGGCATCGCGTGCGTGCGAGAGTTCCTCCGCGGAAATCGCGCCGGTCCTGGCCAGCCCTTCGCGGCGGCGGTAGTCCGCGCTCGCCTGCGCCACCGCGGCTTGCCGCACCGCGACTTCCGCGCGCGAGCTGCCGACGCCGCTGTACAGTCCGCGCACCTTGCGCACGGTGGCGGCGAGATTGGCTTCGGCCGCATCCAGCGCGACCTGCGCGGTGGACGGATCGAGCTTCACCAGCGGCTGTCCTTCGCGCACGTAGTCGTTGTCGTCGGCGCCGATGCTGACCACCGTGCCCGGCACCTGCGGCGTGATCTGCACCACGTTGCCGTTGACGTAGGCGTCGTCGGTGCTTTCGTACCAGCGGCCGACGAGGAAGTAGTACAGCGCCCAGCCGATGCCGGCGACCAGCACCACGGCCACCAGTCCGCGCAACATCCAGCGCCGGCGATCGTCGCGCTTCAATTGTTTCTGTTCGCGCGCGGCCTGTTCCGGATCGACGGGCGGTTTTTCCTGGGAAGTCATTGCGTGTTTGCCTTGTCGTCATGCGCGCGCGCCGTGGCCACGGCCGCGGCTTGCTGCAGGGAAGGGGTGTCGTTCGCGGGCGCGAAGCCGCCGCCCAGCGCCTCGACCAGTTGTATCGCGGCGCCGGCGCGTTGCGTCTGCAACGCCACCAGCGTGCGCTCGGCGCCGATCAGTTGCTGGCGCACCGTCAGCGCTTCCAGATAATTGCCCACGCCGCCGCGGTAGCGCTGCATCGCGAGGTCGTAGGCGGTGGTCGCGCTCTGCACGGCCGCGTGTTCGCGGTCGATCTGGCGGTCGACCGTGCGCAACGTGTCCACGCGCTGCGCGACCTGGTTGATCGCGGCGATCACCGTCTGGTTGTACTGCGCGACCGCGAGATCGTAGGCGGCGTCCTTGCCCGCGAGGTTGGCGCGCAGCTTGCCGCCATCGAAAATCGGCAGGCTGACCGCCGGCGCCACGCTGTACACCGACGCGGCCGCCTGCAACACGTTGCTGCCCGGACCGGCGATCAGCCCGGCCAGCGCGGTGATGTTGACGTTCGGCAGGAACGCGGCCTTGGCCGATCGGATGTCCTGCGCGCTGCCTTCGACTTTCCAGCGCGCGGCCACCACGTCCGGCCGGCGGCCGAGCAGTTCGGCGGGGAGATCGGAAGGCAGCGCGATCGCTTTCGCCGGCAGCGGCTGCGGACGCGCGATGTCGAGCGCGCGATCCGGGCCGCGCCCGAGCAGCACCGCCAGCGAGATCCCGGAGGAACGCACGCCGTTGTCCGCGGCGGCGAGTTGCGCCTGCGCGTCGGCGATTTCCGCGTCGATCTGGGTTTGCTGGAACTTGCTGTCGATGCCCGCGCGCACGCGCTGTTCGGTCAGGCGGCCGAAGGTTTGCGCGCGTTGCAGTTCCTCCCGCGCGAGGTCGCGTTGCGCCCAGGCGTCGGCCAGCGCCGCGTAGGCGGCGACCACTTCCGCCGACAACATCAGGCGCGCGGCCTGCGATTCGACCTGCGCGGCGCGCGCGTTGCCGACCGCGGCTTCCCACGCCGCGCGCTTGCCGCCCCACAGATCGAGATCCCACTTGAAATCGAGGATGCCGTATTTCGCCACGCCGAAGCTGCCGCCGAACGGTTCGGGCAAGAGCGTGGTCGGCAGCTTGGCGCCGGCCACGCTGGCGGTGGCGCCGAGGCTCGGCTTGCGCGCGGAATCCGCCACGCCTGCCGCGGCGAGCGCTTCGTTCGCGCGCGCATCGGCGATGGCGAGGTCGGGATTGCCGGCCAGTGCTTCCTCGACCAGCGCATCCAGTTGGGCGTCGTGGTACGCCTTCCACCAGTCCTGCGCCGGCCACGCGGCGGGATCGAGCGTCACGCCGGCGAGGCTGCGCTGCGATTGCAGGGACGATTCGTCCAGCGCATGCGCTTGCGGTTTCAGGCCGTGCATGCTGGCGCATCCGGCAAGCAGGCCGGCGGCGAGGACGGTGAAGGCTGCGCGCATGCGCGGTGGGGAAGATCGGGTCATGGATGGGCGCTCAGGCCGATTGGCGCAAGTTGTCGAGGATGCGGTTGAGCGAAGTTTCCAGCTGCGCGCGCTCCTTCAGGCTGGTGCCGTCCAGCGCGTGTTCGGCGATGCGCTCGCCGCAGGCGTTGATGCGCTTCCAGAGCTTGTTGCCCGAAGCGGTCAGTTCGATGCGCAGCGCGCGACGGTCGTTCGGCACCGGGGCGCGCCGGACATATCCGTGTTTTTCCAGCTTGTCCAGCACGCGCGTCAATGCGCCGGCGTTGTGGTGCATCGCGCGCGCGAGTTCGCCGGCGGACATCGGGCCGACGTGCTCGAGTTTTTTCAGGGCGAGGTACTGGCTGAAGGAGAGTTCGAACCCCTGCGCGACGAGCGCTTCCTCGATGCGCGCGACCAGTTCGCCGCGGATGCGGCCGATCAGGCCGCACAGCTGGAACGGGGTCGAGGCGGGTTGGCCGGCGGTTTTCATCGTGGGATTATATAGCCCAAGCAATAGTTGTCAAGGCAATTATTTGCCGGGAAAATGGCCATGGCGGTGGCGGGTCGCCGGCCGGCCATGGCTTCGTCCCGTGGCAAGGACGCAGGCCACCGGCCGCGCGTGACCGCGCGGCGGGAACGTGGGCGGGTGCGTGACGAGGCGGAGTCGCTGCGATCCGTTGCGGGCGCGCTAGATGCCCGCGTACCACTCGTAGCCCTGGTCTTCCCAGTAACCGCCGTTGCCGTCGCCGATGCCGGCGAGCGAATCGACGACCTCGATCGCGGAGAGGTACTTGGCCTGCTTGTAACCGAGCTGGCGCTCGACGCGCAAACGCAACGGCGCGCCGTTGGGCGTGGGCAGCGGCTTGTCGTTCAGCCCGTAAGCCAGCAAGGTCTGCGGATGGCGGGCATCGTCCATGCCGATGCTTTCGTAGTAGGGATGGCCGTCGTCCATCACGTCGAAGCAGCGGAACACCACGTAGCGCGCGCGTTGCGCCGGTTTCGCAAGGTCGAGGACGCGCGAAAGTTGCACGCCGGTCCATTTGCCGATCACGCTCCAGCCTTCCACGCAGTCGTGGCGCGTGATCTGGGTGCGCGACGGCAACGCGCGCAGCCGTTCCAGCGACAGCGACAGCGGACGTGCGACCAGCCCGCCGACGCGCAGCGCGTAGCCGCGGAAATCGTCGGCGGCCAGCGCGCGGTATTCGCGCGTCTGCGGATTGGTGCTGCCGTTCGGGCGGAACACCGGCGAGATGTCGGCTTCGCCGAATTCGCGCGCCATGGCGGAAGGCGGCGCGACCACGCGCTGGACGGCGTGGGTCAGGTGTTCGGCGCTTTCGAGCACGCGCGGCGCCCAATCGGTCTGCGAAAGCCGGTCGCAACCGGCCAGCACGCCCGCGCCCGCGGCGGTCAGCGCGTTGCGCAGGAAGCGGCGGCGCCTATTCATCAGTTTCATGCGCGCGCTCCGTGTCGTCGATGGCGAAGCGACCGGTGACGATCGACCGCAATTCGTTGCCGAAGCCGCTGACCACCGCTTCGAAAATGTGGATCAGGAAGAACGCGACGAAACCCCACGCCAGCAGGAAATGGATGCTGCGCGCGGATTGCCGGCCGCCGACCAGGTCCACCAGCCAGCCCAGCACCGAGTCCATGCGCGGCGACATCGCCAGACCCATCAGCACGATCAGCGGGCCGAATCCGAAGATCACGATCAAATAGGTCAGTTTCTGCAACACGTTGTAACGCGCCGCCGCTTCGCCTTTCGGATGCCGCAGCAGCGCGTGATCGACGATCGAGCGGCCGATGCCGCGCCAGTCCGCCTTGGTCGGTGCCAGGTCGCGGCGGAAGTGCGGGCCGACCAGCGCGTAGGCCGCGAAGCAGATGCCGTTGATCACGAAGATCCAGGCGAAGAAGAAATGCCAGCGCCGCCCCATCGAAAGCCATTGCGGGCCGGGAATCGTCATCCACGCGGGAAAACCGCGCACCGTCGGACGGCCTTCCATGCTGGAAACGCCGAACACGCCGGTGGTGCGGAAGACGTGCGAGCCGACGCTGGTGACGCCGGTCAGCTTGCCGTCGGCGCCGCGCCGCGCGCCCATCGCCAGCCACGGTCGGTCGAAGGTGGATTGCTGGCCCCAGTACAACGCCGGATGCGCGTTGAAAATCTGCAAGCCGCTGCCCAGCAGCACCAGCAGGCAGATCGCGTTGATCCAGTGCATGATCCGCACCGGCAGCTTGTGCCGGTAGATCACGCGCGCGACCGCGCGCGGCGGCGGGCGCAGGCCCTGCTGCGGCGGAACGGCGTCCTGCGGAATACTGGCCATGCGCGGGGGCTCCTGCACGCGTGACGGGATGAGCATACTCCCGAACCTGACCGGGCCGACGCGCGTGTCATTTCGCGCTTCGCGCCCGCGGGGCTATGCTCGCGTATCCGCCATCGAGGAGAACGCCCGTGCGACTGGAAAACAAGCGCATCGCCGTCACCGGCGCCTTCGGCACGCTCGGCGCCGCGGTGGCGCAGGCCGCGCTGGAAGCCGGCGCCAGGGTCGCCGCCATCGATCGCGCCGACGCGCCGCCTTCCGGCATCGATCTCGGCAAGGCGCACCGCTTCGGCGGCGTGGACCTGTCCGATGCCGCGCAGGCGAAAACCGCGATCGACGCCGCGGCGAAATCCCTGGGCGGCCTCGATGCGCTGGTCAACATCGCCGGCATGTTCCGCTGGGAAACGCTGGCCGACGGCAAGCCCGAAACCTGGGACCTGCTCTACCGCATCAACCTGCGCACCGCGGTCGCCGCCACGCAGGCCGCGCTGGCGCACCTGCATGCCGGCGGACGCATCGTCAACATCGGCGCGAATTCCGCGTTGAAGGCCGGCGCCGGCGTCGGCGCCTACACCGCGTCCAAGTCCGGCGTGATGCGCTTCACCGAATCCCTGGCCGAAGAACTGAAGGAACGCGACATCACCGTCAACGCCGTGCTGCCCTCGATCATCGACACACCGCCCAACCGCGCCGACATGCCCAAAGCCGACTTCGGCAAATGGGTGACACCACAACAACTCGCCGACGTGATCCTGTTCCTGCTGTCCGACCGGGCGAGCGCGATCACCGGCGCGCTGATTCCGGTGGTGGGGCGCGTTTGACGGGTTCCGCCTGCTGTCGCGAGCGAGTCGCTTTCCATGCTCATTACACCAGCGCAGAGCACTCGGCCTTTAGCTCGTCATGCCGGCGCAGGCCGGCGTCCAGTGACGACCACATCGCAAGAAATCTGGGTTCCGCTCGCTGCCGCGCGATGATTGTTCTTGTTCGTCATTCCGGCGAAGGCCGGACAAATTCGTCTGGAACGAATTTGAACGACCGAAGGTCGGCCCGAAGGGCAAAGTCCAAGGATGGACTTTGTAATCCAGTGACGACCACATCGCAAGAAATCTGGGTTCCGCTCGCTGCCGCGAGCGTGCGACTTTTGTTCGGCAAAAGTCGCCAAAACCATTGCGCGCGAACATGACGATCTCGCCGACTTCCTGTCGGCTCGACTTCCCTGCGCTTCTCGCCGATCGCGCGCCGGCGCGAACTCGCACGTCCATGTGCTCAGACATGCGCGCCTTTCCCGCGCGACCGGCTGCGATGCTCGGCGTCATGCACGGCGCTGGAAAGCTCGTTTCGTTGACGGCCATCCATGGCCTGCGTTGAGAATGTCTCGCGGGTCGAGTACCAACGCCTGAATTAAGCTGCGCCGCGTAGCGGCGTCGGCTTGAATGAATTATGAGGCCTTAGACTAGACTTGCCCGACACCAATTGCACGT
>JAFEEJ010000260.1 GCA_018241145.1 Pseudomonadota bacterium
CAGTCCGATGAACTCGTTCATCAGCGAGATGCCGGGGCCGGACGTGGCGGTGAACGCGCGCGCGCCGTTCCAGCCCGCGCCTGTGACGATGCCGATCGAGGCGATCTCGTCCTCGGCCTGCACGACCGCGTAGCGGTGTTGCTTCGTTTCAGGATCGACGCGCAGCTTCGAACAATATTTCTGGAAGGCTTCCGCCAGCGACGAGGACGGCGTGATCGGATACCACGCGCACACCGTGGCGCCGCCGTACACCAGCCCCAGCGCCGCCGCCGCGTTGCCTTCGGCGAAGATGCGGCCCCCCACCGCATCGCGGTGCTCGACGCGCAGGCCGATCGGTGGCAGGTTTTCCCGCGCATGGTCGCGGCCGAGGTCGAGCGCGTGGATGTTGGGCTCCAGCAACTTTTCCTTGCCCTTGTACTGCTCGCCGATCAGCTTGACGATGACCTCGCGGTCGATCTGCAACAGCACCGACAGCGCGCCGAGGTACATGATGTTCTTGAACAGCTGGCGCTGGCGCGGATCGGTATAGGTCGCGTTGCAGATTTCCGTCAGCGGCAGGCCGATCGCGGTGACGTCGTCGCGGAACTTCGATTTCGGCAGCGGCTTGCTGTTGTCGTGGAACAGGTAACCGCCCGGTTCGATCTCGGCGAGGTCCGCGTCCCATGTCTGCGGATTCATCATCACCGCGAGGTCCACGCCGCCGCGCCGGCCGAGCCAGCCGGCTTCGCTGACGCGCACTTCGTACCAGGTCGGCAGGCCCTGGATGTTGGATGGAAAGATGTTGCGCGGGCTGACCGGCACGCCCATGCGCAGGATCGATTTGGCGAACAGCTCGTTCGCCGACGCCGAACCCGAGCCGTTGACGTTGGCGAACTTGACGACGAAATCGTTGGTGGCTTCGATCCGCTTCATGCGCGTCCCCGCCTGGAAACAGAACCCCTCTCCCACCGGGAGAGGGTCAGGGGTGAGGGTTCGGCATCGCCGTAATTTTCCAGCGGGTACGCACCCTCACCCGGCGCTTCGCGCCACACTATCCCGAAGGGAGAGGGGCTCGACACCAAGTCTCGACGCAACTCCATCTTCATGCCGCCACCTTCGCGGGCGCCGCTTCGCGTTCGCCGCAGCCCGCGTGCGTTTCCAGCAGCAGGAACTTGCGCATGTCCCAGGCGCCGGTGGGGCAGCGTTCCGCGCACAGTCCACAGTGCAGGCAGACGTCCTCGTCCTTGACCATCACGCGGCCGGTTTTCAGCGCATCGGAAACGTACAAATCCTGCTGCGCGTTCTGCGCCGGCGCGCTCAGGCGCGTGCGCAAATCGGCCTCGTCGCCGTTCGCGGTGAAGCTGATGCAATCCATCGGGCAGATGTCGACGCACGCGTCGCACTCGATGCAGACGTTCTCGGTGAACACCGTCTGCACGTCGCAATTGAGGCATCGCTGGGTTTCCTTCCACGCGGTTTCCGCATCGAAACCCAGTTCGACTTCCTGCTTGATGTTGGTGAGCGTCTTTTCCTTCGGCGCCCAGGGCACCACGAAACGTTCGTCGTTGCTGATCGCGTTGTCGTAGCTCCACTCGTGGATGCCCATCTTCTGCGAAACCAGGTTCGTCATCGGCGCCGGACGCATCTGCACGTCCTCGCCTTGCAGGAAACGATGGACCGAGATGGCGGCCTGATGGCCGTGTTCCACCGCCCAGATGATGTTCTTCGGCCCGAACGCCGCGTCGCCACCGAAGAAGACTTGTCGCAACGACGACTGCATCGTGGTCTTGTCGACCACGGGCATCTCCCATTCGCCGAACTCCAGGCCGAGGTCGCGCTCGATCCACGGGAAGGCGTTCTCCTGCCCGACCGCGATCAGCACTTCGTCGCAATCGAAGATGACGTCCGGTTCGCCGGTCGCCACCAGTTTTCTCTTGCCGCGAGCGTCGGTTTCCGCGCGCGTCTTCTCGAACCGCATGCCGGTCAGCCTACCGTTGTCGTGCAGGAATGCCTTCGGGTTGAGCCAGTTGAGGATCTGCACGCCCTCGTGCTCGGCGTCTTCCTTTTCCCACGGGCTGGCCTTCATTTCCTCGTAGCCGGAGCGCACGATGACTTTCACGTCCTCGCCGCCCAGCCGGCGCGAGGAACGGCAGCAGTCCATCGCGGTGTTGCCGCCGCCCAGCACGATGGTGCGCTTGCCGACGCTGGTGACGTGGCCGAAATAGACCGAAGCGAGCCAGTCGATGCCGAGGTGCGCCTTCGCCGCGACTTCCTCGCGCCCCGGGAGTTTCAGGTCGCGCCCGCGCGGCGCGCCGCAGCCGATGAACACCGCGTCGAAGTCGTCGAGCAGGGGACGCAGCGAATCGATGCGACGGTTGCCGACGAACTCGACGCCCAGATCGAGGATGTACCCGACTTCTTCGTCGATCACCGCTTCGGGCAACCGGAATCGCGGCACCTGCGTGCGCATGAAGCCGCCGCCCCTGGCATCGGCTTCGAAAATCGTCACCTTGTAACCGAGCGGCGCGAGGTCGCGCGCGACGGTGAGCGAAGCCGGGCCCGCGCCGACGCAGGCGATGCGGAAACGTTCCGCGCCGGGAATGCGTTCGGGCAGTCTTGCGCGCAAACGTTCGCCGATGTCCGCGCTCTTGTGGTCCGCGCAGACGCGTTTCAGGCGGCAGATGGCGACAGGTTCGGGTTTCTCTCCGTTGCTCTCCTCGACGCGGCCGCGCCGGCATGCCGGTTCGCACGGGCGATCGCAGGTGCGGCCGAGGATGCCGGGAAAGACGTTGGAATCCCAGTTGACCAGGAACGCGTCGTCGTAACGACCCGCCGCGATCAGGCGGATGTATTCCGGCACCGGCGTGTGCGCCGGGCAGGCCCACTGGCAATCCACCACCTTGTGGAAGTACTGCGGATTGCGGATATCGGTCGGCTGCATCGCCTGGTCCCGGCCGGTCTGCTGCCGGCGACACGTCGAGTCTAGCCGTTTCGGCGCCAAACGAAAGAGGATTGCTTCCGGACCGAATCAGCGTTCTGCGCGATCCTGCGCCGCGTGCCAGACATGCAGAATCTGCACGGCATCGCCCTGCACGCGATACACAAGCAAGTACGGCGTGCGCGAAACCACCCATTCGCGGGTTCCGGCGCGCAACCCGAACCGACCGATTTCCGGATGCTCACGCAAACGCTTTCCGGCTTCCACGATGCGCCCGGCCAGCAACCGCGTCGCCGCGGGATTCAGTTCGAAGTAATAGGCTTGCGCAGCTTCGAGTTGATCCGCCGCTGGCGTGGTCCACTCAAGCCTCAACATCCACGCCCCATTTCGCGAACATCGCCTTGATGCGCTCGGGGCTGGCGAAATCGCCACGATCGGCGGCTTCGATTCCATGCTCGATGGCGGCAAGATGGCCCGCCTGCTCGGCCAAGTCTTCCCATCCCGCGTCGTCGGGCAAGGTGTCGATCAGCTTGTGGGCTTCCTGTTTGAAAACGGCAGCCATGAATTCACTCCATACTCCGGCTGGTTTCACAACCGGCGGCAGGTAGAGTCTAGCCGTTTCGTGAGCAAACGAAAG
>JAFEEJ010000261.1 GCA_018241145.1 Pseudomonadota bacterium
AGACACGGAAAATCGAATTCCCATGAGGGTAAATTCCCTCGCCTACGCCATAAAAAAAACCATCCGGCATCAGGGTAAGAGGTTCTTTGATAGCAAACTGGATACCGTCGCCAGTGGGTGACCCTAATACCATAAATTGTCCATCCAGGCCGATGCGGTACATGGAATATCCGAGTTTGGTCACCATCATGCCATACAAGGCGCCGTCCGGGCCGATAGCGGGGGCGGCAGATCCTGGCTCACCTTCGACATCAGTGAAATCATGCAGATCGATGAAATCGCCGTCGCCCGTCAGACGATACGCCATGCCGTTGTTGTACTTGCCTTTGTAGGGAGTGACACCGTAAAGATTGTTGTCGGAGGCGAGCACAACTCCTGCTGCAACTCCGCCTACGGATTCGAAGGTATGCAAGATGCTAAAAATTCCATCCGGTGTTATTTTGTAGATTACATCGCCATCCAGCGTATCTGTATGCAGAAGTCCAAACCAATTTCCTTCACCGTCTTCCACCATGGCACTATTCGCCCAGTCATATTGATCGAAAGGGTGCAGCTCCGTGAATTCACCAGAGAGGGTGAGGCGAAAAATATTGCCGAATCCAGTTGGCCCGTCAGACGTCAATGTGCCGTAGAGGTTGCCATCCGAGCCAACGGTGAGCCATAGAGGATGTGACCCTTCGCTTAGAGGATTGAAGCGATGCACAACGCTGACGGCAAGCGTGACAGGATCGGATCGGAATACCACGCCAGCATCACGGATGCCGCCTTCTAATGCAACGCCGTAATAAGCGCCATCGGGACCGCGCACTAGATCCGTGGGGTAGCTGCCCCCATGGCAGGGGTCACCGCTCGGACAGAACGAATACAATATTCGCGAATTCTTGAGCGGCGTTCCCGCATCAGCGTGGCCCGCCGCGAACATCAACGCCAGCGTCGTCAGCGCGCACATGAATGCATATCGCCAAGTTCCGTTCATGATCGATCTCCCCGTGATCAGCCCCTGCGTCGCGCATCTTGCGCCACGGGATACGGCTTGTCCACGAGGGAGCTGAGCGCGACGTGAAAATCAGGTAATGCTTCCTATGGCCCGCGATCGGCCCGGGCAAAAAAGCATCACGCGAAATGCGAAGAACGAAAACCGCGCAATGGCATTCGCCATCGCATGTATCGAGGCGCGTTGTTTCAGCCCGCCAGTCCCACCGAATCCAGGAACTTCTCCGCGTCCAGCGCGGCCATGCAGCCGAAGCCTGCGGAGGTGACGGCCTGGCGATAGACCTGGTCGGCGACGTCGCCGGCAGCGAACACGCCGCGCACGGACGTCGCGGTGGCGCCGCCTTCCAGCCCGGTGCGGGTCACGACGTAGCCGTTGCGCATGTCGAGCTGGCCTTCGAAGATGCTGCTGTTGGGCGTGTGTCCGATCGCCACGAACATGCCGTTGACCGCGATCTCGCGCTTGCCCTTGCCGTCGGTGGAAGCCAGGCGCACGCCGGTCACGCCGGAATCGTCGCCCAGCACTTCGTCGACGCTGTGGTTCCAGACCAGTTCGATCTTGCCCGCGCGCGCCTTCTCGAACAGCTTGTCCTGCAGGATTTTTTCCGCGCGCAATTTGTCGCGGCGGTGCACCAGCGTGACCTTGCGGCAGATGTTGGCGAGGTACAGCGCTTCCTCGACCGCGGTATTGCCGCCGCCGATCACCGCGACGTCCTGGTCGCGGAAGAAGAAGCCGTCGCAGGTCGCGCAGGCCGACACGCCGCGGCCCTTGAATTTCTCCTCGGATTCGATGCCGAGGTATTTGGCGTCCGCGCCGGTGGCGAGGATCAGCGCGTCGCAACTGTATTCGCCGTTGTCGCCCTTCAGCCGGAACGGCCGCTGCGACAGGTCGGCGGTGTGGATGTGGTCGAACACGATCTCGGTGTCGAAGCGCTCGGCATGTTTCAGCAGGCGCGCCATCAGGTCCGGCCCCTGCACGCCGGCGTCGTCGCCGGGCCAGTTGTCGACATCGGTGGTGGTCATCAACTGGCCGCCTTGCGCCAACCCCGTGATCAGCATCGGTTTCAGGTTCGCGCGCGCGGCATACACCGCGGCGGTGTAGCCGGCGGGGCCGGAACCGAGGATCAGCAGGCGGCTGTGGCGAGGAGCGCTCATGTATAATTTCCGGGTTTCCGATCCGCTTTTCCGGCCTGCACGCGCATCGAACAACGCCTGCAAGATGGGGAGCGCGGAGCGGGTTTCAAGCTCGACGGAACTCCCATTCTCGCACAGCCCAAAGGGATCACACATGCGCATCGGCATTCCTTCCGAAACCAAGACGCTCGAGGGCCGCGTTGCCCTGGTGCCCGCCGCCTGCGCCGATCTGGTGCGCCACGGCCACGAAGTGTTCCTGCAATCCGGCGCGGGCGCGAAGAGCGGTTTCGCGGACGCGGATTTCGAGAAGGTCGGCGTGAAGATCGTCCCGGATGCCGCGGCGCTGTACGAAAAGGGCGAACTGATCGTCAAGGTCAAGGAACCGATCGCCGGCGACCTCGCATTGCTGAAGAAGCACCACCTGTTGTTCTGCTATCTGCATCTGGCGCCGGAGCCGGAACTGACCAAGCGCCTGCTCGACATCGGGCTGACCGGCGTGGCGTTCGAATCGGTCGAGGACGAGGAAGGCAACCTGCCGTTGCTGGCGCCGATGTCGGTGATCGCCGGGCGCATCGGCGTGCAGGTCGGCACGCATCTGTTGCACCAGCCCGAAGGCGGCAAGGGCAAGCTGCTGGGCGGCATGCCGACCACCGAACGCGGCAAGGTGGTGGTGCTGGGCGCGGGCGCGGCCGGCGGCAATTCGGCGGCGCTCGCCGCGGCCGGCGGGGCCAACGTGGTGGTGTTCGACAAGCGGCCGGATCGCCTCGCGCAGATGATGAATCTCGGCGCCAACGTCACCGCGCTGTACGCCTACGATTCGGTGGTCGCGCAGGAAGTCGCGAGCGCGGACCTGGTGGTCGGCGCTGTGCTGATTCCGTCGGCGAAGGCGCCGCACGTGGTCAGCCGCGCGATGGTGCAATCGATGGAGAAGGGCAGCGTGATGGTCGACATCTCGATCGACCAGGGCGGCTGCTTCGAAACCTCCAAGCCGACGACCTGGAAGGAACCCACCTACGTGGTCGACGGCGTCACGCACTTCTGCGTGACCAACATGCCGGGCGCGGTGCCGCAGACCTCCTCGCAGGCGATTTCGGCCGCGTTGCTGCCGTACGTGCTGCGGCTGGCCGCCGGCGGCGACTGGCATGCGTACCAGCCGCTGGCGAAGGGCATCAACATCGCCAACGGCGCGATCGTGCACCCGGCGCTCAAGAGCATGAAGCTGTCCTGACCGAAGCGGGTATAGTGCGGCGCAACCCGATGCAAGTTTGAGGTCGCAATACGTGGCGCGCGCCAAGGCCCCATCCACCGTCCGCGACAGTGGCGAACGCACCGGGCGCATGTTGCGCGAGGCGGCGGTGCTGCTGCTGATTCCCGTGGCGCTGTACCTGCTGGTGTGCCTGCTCAGCCACAACCCGGCCGACCCCGGCTGGTCGCACACCGCCGAACCGGGCGCCGTGCGCAATTTCGGCGGCACCGTGGGCGCGTATCTGGCCGACCTGCTGCTGTACCTGTTCGGCGATATCGCCTATGCCTTCCCGATCCTGCTGGGCGTGTTGTCGTTCGGGGTCCTGCGCGGCTGGCGCTCGGCCGATCGCAGCGCGCTGGAACCGACGCTGCGGCTGATCGGTTTCGTCGCGTTCTTCGTCGCCGGTTGCGGACTGGCGTGGCAGCAGGATTCCGGTGCGAACGATCTTCCCGCCGGCAGCGGCGGCATCCTGGGGCAACTGGTCGGCAGCGGCTTGACCCACGGTTTCGCCGCGCTGGGCGCAACCCTGTTCCTGCTCGCGCTGTTCCTGATCGCGGTGACGCTCGCGACCGGCCTGTCCTGGTTCAAGCTGATGGACGCGATCGGGCGCGCGTTGCTGGCGGCGCTTGCGTGGCTGCGCGGACGCATCCGGCGCGCGCCGGATGCGCTGGCCGCGCGCGCCGCGCGCAGCGAGCGCGAGGAAGTGCGCAAGATCGAATTCGCGAAACAGGCCACGCGCGAACCGATCAAGATCGAGCCGACCGTCGCGCCGATCGTGAAAAGCGAACGCGCGCGCCGCGAGAACCAGATCCCGATGTTCGCCGGCGCGGCGGCGGCGGGCGAACTGCCGCCGTTGTCGCTGCTGGACGAACCGCCGCCGCAGGGCAAGGGCTATTCCGGGGAAACCCTCGAAGTGCTCTCGCGCCAGCTGGAAATGAAGCTGAAGGATTTCCGCATCGACGCGCGCGTGGTCAGCGCGTTCCCGGGCCCGGTGATCACGCGCTTCGAACTGGAACCCGCGGCCGGCGTGCGCGGCAGCCAGATCAGCTCGCTCGACAAGGACATCGCGCGCGGCCTGTCGGTGTTCAGCGTGCGCGTGGTCGACGTGATCCCCGGCAAGAACGTCATCGGCCTGGAGATCCCGAACGCGCAGCGCGAGACGGTGTTCCTGTCGGAGATCCTCAATTCCAGGGAATACGGCGACGCGCGCTCGCCGCTGTCGCTGGCGCTGGGCAAGGACATCGCCGGGCGGCCGGTGGTGGTGGATCTGCAGAAGATGCCGCACCTGCTGGTCGCCGGCACCACCGGTTCGGGCAAGTCGGTGGCGCTGAACGCGATGGTGCTGTCGCTGCTGTTCAAGGCCTCGCCGCAGGAAGTGCGCGCGATCATGATCGATCCGAAGATGCTGGAGCTTTCGGTCTACGAAAAGATCCCGCACCTGCTCGCGCCGGTCGTCACCGACATGAAGGAAGCCGCCAACGCGCTGCGCTGGTGCGTGGCCGAGATGGAGCGGCGCTACAAGCTGATGGCCGCGGTCGGCGTGCGCAACCTCGCGGGCTTCAACAAGAAGGTCAGGGACGCCGAGGCGGCGGGCCAGCCGATGCTGGATCCGCTGTTCAAGCCCAATCCCGACCTGCCGATGGACATCGCGCAGCCGCTGGAGCCGTTGCCGTACATCGTGGTGATCATCGACGAATTTGCCGACATGATGATGATCGTCGGCAAGAAGGTCGAGGAACTGATCGCGCGGCTGGCGCAGAAGGCGCGCGCCGCCGGCGTGCACCTGGTGCTGGCGACGCAGCGCCCGTCGGTGGACGTGATCACCGGGCTGATCAAGGCGAATATCCCCACGCGCATCGCCTTCCAGGTTTCCAGCAAGATCGATTCGCGCACCATCCTCGACCAGAACGGCGCGGAAACCCTGCTCGGCCACGGCGACATGCTCTACCTGCCGCCCGGCACCGCCACGCCCGAACGCGTGCACGGCGCCTTCGTCGACGATCACGAAGTGCACAAGGTGGTCGAATGGCTGCGGACGCAGGGCGAGCCGAAATACATCGACGGCGTACTGGAGGAAGTACAGTCGCTGGGCGACGGCAAGGTGATCAACGAATCGGGCCTGCCGGAAGACGCCGGCGAAGGCGAGGGCGACTTCGACGAGCTGTACGACAAGGCGGTGCACCTGGTCACCACCACGCGGCGCGCGTCGATCTCCGGCGTGCAGCGGCACCTGCGCATCGGCTACAACCGCGCGGCGCGGCTGATCGAAATGATGGAACAGCAGGGCATCGTCAGCCCGCCGCAGCACAACGGCAACCGCGAAGTGCTGGCCGCGCCGGCGCCGATGCCGCGCTGATCGCATGGCCGCGCTTCCGCGCGGAGCGCCGGCCGTGCATAACATTGCGTTCATCCATCCTGCGCATCATGCGCGGGTCGCCGCCCTGCGAGATCGCCATGCGCCACCCATTCCTGCTCGCCGTGATCGCGTTGGCCGCAGGCTTTTCGGGCGCAGCCGTGCAGGCCGCCACGAACGCCCGAGCGCAACTGGACGTGTTCGCCCGCAACCTGCAGTCGCTCAGCGGATCGTTCAGCCAGACGGTGTTCGACGCCAATGGCCGGCGCGGCGACACCTCGCAGGGCACGCTGGCCCTGAAGGCGCCCCGGCAATTCCGCTGGGAAACCACCACGCCCTACCGGCAGCTGATCGTCGCCGACGGCAGCAAGGTGTGGATCTACGATCCGGAACTCGAACAGGTCACCGTGCGCGACCAGGGCACGCAGGAAGCGCACAGTCCGCTGACCGTCCTGACCGATCTCTCCCGGCTCGACCACGACTTCCGATCGAGCGAGGAAGGCGAACGCGACGGCCTGCAGTGGCTGCGCCTGAAATCGCGCGGCAAGGATCCGCAATTCGAATACGCGGAAATCGGCTTCGACGGCAATACCCCGCGGCGCATGGTGTTCATGGACACGCTCGGCAACCGCACCGAAATCGCGTTCACCGACTGGCAGCGCAATCCGGTGCTGTCCTCGGATGCCTTCCGTTTCGTGCCGCCGAAGGGCACCGACGTGGTGGGCGATGCGGGGACCGTTCCGGCCGGGCATTGACGCGTGCATCCCGATGCGCAAGCCCGTGCCCGACCGCGTGCGCGGCATCGTTTGGCTATGATGTCGCGATGCCGCGCCGCAAACCAGTTTTTCAGCCGTCATCCGTGACGGCAAAGAATAAACCGGCATCCCTGTCGGACTTTTCAACACCATCCGCGTTGTTTCCAGAGTCGAACGACTTGAAACCGCTGGCCGAGCGCATGCGGCCGCGCACGCTGGACGAGATCGTCGGCCAACGACGCCTGCTCGGTCCCGGCACCCCGCTGCGTCGCGCGGTCGAAAGCGGTCACCTGTATTCGATGGTGCTGTGGGGGCCGCCCGGCTGCGGCAAGACCACGCTGGCGCTGCTGGTGGCGAAATACGCCGATGCGCATTTCCGCGCGATCTCGGCGGTGCTGTCGGGCCTTGCGGAAGTGCGCGCCGCGCTGTCGGAGGCGGAAGTGAACTTCGCGCAGGGCCGGCGCAGCGTGCTGTTCGTGGACGAGGTGCACCGCTTCAACAAGGCGCAGCAGGATGCGTTCCTGCCGCACATCGAACGCGGCATCATCGTCTTCGTCGGCGCCACCACCGAGAATCCCTCGTTCGAGCTGAATTCGGCGCTGCTGTCGCGCTGCCGCGTGCACGTGATGGATGCGATCGGCTCCGACGACATCGTGCTGGCGCTGAGGCGCGCGCTGGGCGACGGGGAACGGGGCCTCGGTTCATTGCATCTGCAAGTCGATGACGAAGCGCTCGCGCTGATGGCGCAAGCCGCCGACGGCGATGTGCGCCGCGCGCTGACGTTCCTGGAAATCGCCTCCGAACTCGCGGTCGACGGACGCATCGACGGGGACACGCTGCAGCAGGTGCTGGCCGATCGCACGCGCCGTTTCGACAAGGGCGGCGAGCAGTTCTACGACCAGATTTCGGCGCTGCACAAGTCGGTGCGCTCGTCCGATCCGGACGCGGCGCTGTACTGGCTGGTGCGCATGCTCGACGGCGGCTGCGAGCCGCTGTACCTCGCGCGGCGGATGGTGCGGATGGCGACCGAAGACATCGGCCTCGCCGACCCGCGCGCGTGGACGGTCACGCTGCACGCGTGGGATACGTACGAGCGGCTCGGTTCTCCCGAAGGCGAACTTGCCTTGGCCGAAGCCGCGTTGTACCTGGCGATGGCGCCCAAGAGCAACGCGGCCTACGTCGCCTACGGCGGCGCGCGTTCGGCCGTGCGCGAAACCGGCACGCTGGAAGTGCCCATGCACCTGCGCAATGCGCCGACGAAACTGATGAAGGGCCTCGGCTACGGCAAGGGCTATCAGTACGATCCCGACGTCGAAGGCGGCGTGGCGCTGGACCAGCAATGCCTGCCCGATGCCCTCGCCGGCGCGGAATTCTATTCGCCGACCGAAAACGGCATCGAGGCGAAGATCAAGCAGAAGCTGGATGCGCTGCGCGGGGCCCGCGCACGTGCTCGCAAGTAGGGCAGGGATTGCGGACGGCTGGTGCCGCCTCCATCGGGCGATGGTTGCATTGCGCGCCGCGGCCTCGCGCCGCGATAATTCGCGTTTCCCGATGATTCACAAGGATCGTCCATGCTGGATCCGGTTCTGTTGCGCGCGCAGCTCGCCGATACCGCCGCGCGTCTGAAGGCGCGCGGTTTCGATTTGCCCGTGGCCGAAATCGAATCGCTGGAAGCCGAACGCAAGAAGCTTGCGACCGAAACGCAGGAATTGCAGGCGGTGCGCAACGCGCGTTCCAAGGCGATCGGGCAGGCGAAGGCGAAGGCGAAAGGCGAGGACGTGTCCGCGATCATGGCCGAGGTCGCCGGCATCGGCGACAAGCTGAAGGCCAACGAGGCCGCGCTCGCCGAGGTGCAGGGCAAGCTTTCCGACATCGCGTTGCGCATTCCCAACCTGCCGCACGAATCCGTGCCGGCGGGCAAGGACGAAACCGGAAACGTCGAAGTATCGCGTTGGGGCGAACCGCGCATGTTCGATTTCGCCGTGAAGGATCACGTCGAACTCGGCGCGCGCCACGGCTGGCTGGACGGCGAGGCCGGCGCGAAATTGTCCGGTGCGCGCTTCACCGTGCTGCGCGGCCAGCTCGCGCGGCTGCATCGCGCGCTCTCGCAGTTCATGCTGGATCTGCACACACGCGAGCACGGTTACACCGAATGCAACGTGCCGCTGATCGTGAATCCCGAAACGATGCTCGGCACGTCGCAGTTGCCGAAGTTCGAAGAAGACATGTTCTCGACCATGGTCGGCGAGTCGCGCCGCTATCTGATTTCCACGGCCGAAATTTCGTTGACCAACCTGGTGCGCGATTCCATCGTCGAAGCCGACGCACTGCCGATGAAGGTCACCGCGCACACGCCGTGTTTTCGTGCCGAAGCCGGTTCCTACGGCAAGGACGTGCGCGGCATGATCCGCCAGCACCAGTTCGAAAAGGTGGAGCTGGTGCAGGTCGTGGAACCGGCGACATCGTACGAGGCGTTGGAGGAACTCGTTGGTCATGCCGAGCGCGTGCTGCAACTACTGGATTTGCCGTATCGCAAGGTGCAGCTTTGCACGGGCGACATGGGATTCGCAGCCGCGAAAACCTACGATCTGGAAGTCTGGCTGCCTTCGCAGAACACGTACCGCGAAATTTCCTCGTGCTCCAATTGCACGGATTTCCAGGCGCGACGCATGCAGGCGCGCTGGCGCAATCCCGCCACCGGCAAGCCCGAACTGGTACACACGTTGAACGGTTCCGGCCTCGCCGTCGGCCGCACCCTGATCGCGGTGATGGAGAACTACCAGAATGCCGATGGCTCGATCGGCGTGCCGGAAGCGCTGCGTCCCTACATGGGCGATGCGGTGCAGATTGCCTGAGTTCGCGTCGAACGCCCACGCATTCACGTTGGACAACCTAGAATCGTCATACTTGGGCCGCCGCGGCGTCGTTGCGGTGGAACCCGGAATCTGCTGTTCCGGGATCCATGAAGAGCAGATTCCTGATCGCCGCTTCGCGGCGTCCGGAAGGACGGATGTTGAATCGGAGAGGTGGCCGAGTGGTTTAAGGCACCGGTCTTGAAAACCGGCAAAGGCGAGAGCCTTTCAAGGGTTCGAATCCCTTCCTCTCCGCCAGATCGGGTTCGACAATTTTGTCTGGAACAAAATTGGACGCCGAAGGCGGCCCCGAGCGCAGCGAGGGGCGACGCATGGATGCGCCGAACCCTCCCGCACTCTCCGCCGGTCACCGCATCGTATTCTTTCCCGTCTTCGCCGCGCGCGTGGCGCCCATGCGGCGCAGGGTGGCCTTGTCGTCTTCGTCGATTTCCGGTTGCAGGTCGATGTCCGGCGGCGGGTTGGGGTAATGCCTGCGCTCGCCGATGGCCTTGATCCACTTCGCGCAGAACTTGCCGTAGACCGCCCATGGCAGGCCGTCGGATTCCACCAGTGCGCGTTCGGCGCGCAGCGCGATCTGGTGCGCGTCGCGATACTGGAAGTGAAGCACGTGTTCGAACAGCATTTCCACCACTTCATGCATGGTGATGTAGCGGTCGATGTCGTAGCGTTTGCCGCGATGCTCCAGGTGCGGCGGCAATCGATGGTCGATGTAGATCTTCCTGCCGTCCCTGCTGCACGAGCCGACGTAGGGCACGTCGTAATCGCGGATCACGCGGACGGCTTTCATCATCGCGTCCGCGGCCTCGTCGAGCAGGCCGTTGTTGACCAGCCAGTCTTTCGGTCTTGGCCGATGTCCCCAGCTCATGGCGATCTCCCGTGGCGCGTTGGGGTGCAGTCTAGACCCGGGTTTTGATCGCGTCACGCTGCGGGGCCATAATCGGCAGGCGAGGTGCACCGTGGACGACGAACGCAAGCCGAAGATCGAACCCTACGAAGGCCCGGCCGGCGGCTGGGGTTCGGTGAAGTCGGTCGCGAGGATCCTGAAGCGCGAGAAGGTGCCGATTCCCTCCACGGTGAAGGAATTGTGGCGGCAGAACAAGCCGGCCGGATTCACCTGCGTGTCCTGCGCGTGGCCGCAGCCGGAACATCCGCTCGCTTTCGAATTCTGCGAGAACGGCGCCAAGGCCAGCGCGTGGGAACTGACTTCGCTGCGCGTCACGCCGGAATTCTTCGCGCGGCACACGATCGCGCAATTGTCGGCGTGGAGCGACCACGACCTGGAACAACAGGGCCGGCTGACGCATCCGCTGCGTTACGACCGTGCATCCGACAAGTACGTGCCTTGCGAATGGGACGAAGCGTTCGATGCGATCGCCGCGGAATTGAAGGCGCTGCACGAACATGACCCCAGGTCGGTGGTGTTCTACGCCTCGGGTCGTGCCTCGCTGGAGACGAGTTATCTCTACGCGCTGTTCGCGCGGCTGTACGGCAACAACAACCTGCCGGATTCCTCCAACATGTGCCACGAGGCGACCGGCGTGGCGTTGCGCAAGAGCGTCGGTTCGCCGGTCGGCACGGTGGTGCTGGATGATTTCACGAAGACCGACTGCATCCTGTTCTTCGGCCAGAACGCCGGCGTCAACAGCCCGCGCATGCTGCACGACCTGCAGAAGGCCGCGAAGCGCGGCGTGCCGATCCTCGTGTTCAATCCGTTGCGCGAACGCGGACTGGAGCGGTTCACCAATCCGCAAAGCCCCGTCGAAATGTTGAGCGGGCAGGAGACGCCGCTCGCCACGCAATACCACCAGGTCAAGGCCGGCGGCGACATCGCCGCGATCACCGGTTTGTGCAAGGGGCTGCTGGCGCTGGACGACGAAGCGCGGCAACGCGCCGCGCCGCGCGTGCTGGATGGGGAATTCATCGCGCAGCACGGCCATGGCTTCGAGGAATTCGCCGCGTTCGTGCGCGCGCAATCCTGGGACGACATCGAAGCCGCATCGGGTTTGACGCGCGCCGCGCTGGAAGGCGCGGCGGCGGTGTATGCGAATGCGAATGCCGTGATCGGCATTTACGGCATGGGCCTGACCCAGCACGTGCTGGGCGAATACAACATCCACATGGTCGCGAACCTGTTGCTGATGCGCGGCAACCTCGGCAAACCGGGCGCGGGGCTGTGCCCGGTGCGCGGGCATTCCAACGTGCAGGGCCAGCGCACGGTCGGCATCGCGGACGATCCGGCGCTGGTGCCGCTGGACCGCCTTGCCGAACAATACGGCTTCGAACCGCCGCGCGAAAAGGGCCTGAACACCGTCGAGACCTGCGAGGGCGTGCTGGACGGAAGCGTGCGCGGTTTCATCGGGCTGGGCGGCAATTTCCTGCGCGCGATTCCCGAGCAGGAGCGCGTGCACGCGGCGTGGCGTGGCCTGCGGCTCACCGTACAAATCGCGACCAAGCTCAACCATTCGCATCTGATCAACGGCGAAGTCGCGTACCTGCTGCCGTGCCTCGGCCGCATCGAACGCGTGATCGAGAACGGCAAGCCGCAGGTGTTGAGCACCGAGGATTCCACCAGTTGCATCCATGCCTCGGTGGGCAAGGCGGCGCCGGCGAATCCGGATCTGAAATCGGAAACGCGGATCGTCGTCGAGCTGGCCAGACGCACGCTCGCCGCCAATCCCAAGGTGCCGTGGGACGCGTGGGTGGACGACTACGCGACCATCCGCGATGCGATCGAGGCGACGTATCCGGAGCAGTTCAGGGATTTCAACAGGCGGATGTGGCAACCCGGCGGTTTCCATCGCCCGAACTCCGCGCGCGAACGCGTCTGGAAAACCGATACCGGCAAGGCCAACTTCATCGTGCCGCCGTCGCTGACGGCCACGGGATTCGAGGACGCGCCGGACCGCTTTCGCCTGATGACGATGCGCTCCAACGACCAGTTCAACACCACCGTGTACGGCTACGACGACCGCTTCCGCGGCATCCACGGCACGCGCGACGTGGTGCTGATGAATGCGGACGACATCGCGCGCCTGGGCCTGCGCGACGGGCAGCCGGTGACGCTGGTTTCGGATGCGGGCGACGGCGTGCGCCGCGAAGTGCATGGCCTGCGCGTGGTGGCGTTCGACGTTCCGCGCGGCTGCATCGGCGGGTATTACCCGGAATGCAATCCGTTGATCCCGCTTTCGCACCACGCGAAATTCAGCAAGACGCCCGCGGCGAAATCGGTGCCGGTGCGTGTCGTGGCCGAAATCGCCGACGGCGGTTGAGGGTGGGGCAGGAATGCCGGATGGAAGCCGCGCCACGGACGGTTGCTTGCAGGGCCGACGACCACGACAGGGCCACCCGCGCGCCTGACATTCGCCACGATTTGCGGTAATACTTTCGTCGTCACGACCGGAGAAGGGGAAGCTCCATGACGCTGTTGTATCCGGCCCGCGCGTGGCGCGGCGGCCTGGTCGCGCTTGCCTGCGCGCTGCTGCTGGCAGCCTGCGGCAAACCCGAATCCGCCCCGCCGAAATTGCAGGGCCCGCCGGCCACGGCGAGCTCTACCGGCAAACCGCACAAGGCCGCCTTCGGGCTGGCTTCCGCGGGTTCGGATACCCGCGACCAGCGCACCGAACTGGTGCTGCGCTTCAACGCGCCGCTGGCCGCGGCGCAGGCGTTCGATTCGCAGATCGCGGTGGCCGGTCCGAATGGAGAAACCGTCAGCGGCAGCTGGAGCCTGGACGACGACAACGAGACGCTGCGTTTTCCGTTCGTGCAGCCGGACCGGCACTACGCGGTGACGCTGCGCGCGAAATTGCTGGCGGCCGATGGCCACACGCTCGGGCGCGACGAGAAGCGCGACGTGTATTCGGGCAGCGTGCCGCCGGCGATCGGCTTCGCTTCGCACGGCAGCGTGCTGCCCGCGCGCGGCACGCGCGGACTGCCGCTGGTTTCGGTGAACGTGCACGACGCCGACATCGAATTCTTCAAGGTGCACGACGACGCGCTGTCCGACCTCTATTGCGCGTATCCGCAGAACAAGCACCGCGACAATTACGAACTCGACCACGAAGACAACGTCTGGGATACCTGCGAAAACGATCGCGTCAAGCGGCCGATCACCGAGATGGCGGACTCGGTGTACGCCAACCACTACACGCTGGGCGGCGCCGACAACGAGCGCACCGTCACCTACATCCCGGTGCAGAACGTCAGGGAATTGTCCGCGCCGGGCGTGTACATGGCGGTGGTGAAAGCCGGCGGCACGTTCAAGGGCAGCTACGACACCGCGGTGTTCTTCGTCAGCGACCTTGGCCTGCACCTGCGCGTGTACCGCGACAATTCGCTGTTGCACGTGGCGTCCCTGCGCGACGGCTCGCCGGTCGCGAACGTGGCCGTCGAAATCGACGGCGCGAATGGCGCGGCGAAATTGAAGGCTGCGACGGACGCGGGCGGCAACGCGCTGCTCGCCTACACGGTCAAACCCGATGACGTGCTGATCGCGCGCCACGGCGGCGACGTATCGGTGCTGCCGTTCAATCGCCCGGCACTGGACATTTCCAACTTCGACGTCACCGGCCGCAGGCAGGCGCCGTTCGAGGTGTTCGCGTGGTCCGGCCGCGACCTGTATCGGCCCGGCGAAACGCTGCGCGTGTCGGCCTTGCTGCGCGATTACGACGGCAAGCCGATGAAGCCGCAGTCGCTGTTCGTGCGCCTGAAGCAGCCGGATGGCCGCGCCTTGCCGGACCAGCGCCTGGAGCCGGCGAAACTCGGTTACTTCGAAATGACGCAGGCGATTCCCGCCGATGCGCCGACCGGCCTGTGGCAACTGGAATTCCGCCTCGATCCGGCGTCGAAGGAGTCGGTGCAGGCCTTTCCGTTCCACGTCGAGGAATTCCTGCCGGAACGGTTGAAACTTGCGTTGGATTCACAACAGGCGCGGCTGGTTCCCGACGAACCCCTGAAGCTGCAGGTCGCCGCGAGTTACCTCTACGGCGCGCCGGCCGATGGCAACCGCTTCACCGCGAAACTGCTGGTCGCACCGGAAGTGCATCCGCTGGACAACCTGCAGGACACGTTCTTCGGCGATCCGACGCTCGACCTGCCCAAAGCCGCCAACGACGTCATCGACACCAGACTCGATGCACAGGGCGCGCTGCAGCAGGACGTGAATCTTCCCGACGACGTCAAACCCGTCGCGCCGCTGGCGGTGACGGTTTCCGGCAGCGTGTACGAAAGCGGTGGCCGCGCGGTCACGCGCACCATGAAACGCGTCTACTGGCCGGCGCCGCAACTGGTCGGCGTGCGGCCGGAGTTCGATCCGAAGCAGGGCGCCGAGAGCGAAGGGCAGGCCGGATTCGAGATCGTGCGCGCCGACGTGGACGGCAGGCTGGTCGCAGGCTCGCACCTGAAGGTGCGCCTGCAGCGCGAGCTGCGTGATTTCTACTGGTTGTACGAACACGGCGACGGCGGCTGGAAATCCGACGCGCACCAGCAATTGCAGTTGATCGAGGAAAAGGACATCGACGTCGCCGCCGGCGGCCGCGCGCGCGTGGAGTTCCCGGTGCAGTGGGGCGGCTATCGACTGGAGGTGTACGACCCGGCGACGAAACTCACCACGGTGTTTCCGTTCTTCGCCGGCTGGAGCTGGGACGACGAGAACCTCGGCAAGGAGGCGCGGCCCGACAAGGTGAAGCTGAAACTGGACAAGCCGCGTTACCGCGCGGGCGACACCATGAAGGTGACGGTGACGCCGCCGCACGACGGCCCGGGCGTGCTGCTGGTCGAATCCGACCACCTGTTGTATTTGAAGGACATCGATGCCGGGGCCGGAAGCACGTTCGAGATCCCGGTGACGAAGGACTGGGAACGCCACGATGTCTATGTCTCCGCGCTGGTGTTCCGCGGCGGCGCCGCCGACGAGCACAGCACGCCCGCGCGCGCGCTGGGCATCGAACACGTGGCGATGCAGCGCGACGACCGCCGCATCCCGCTGGCGCTGGGCGCGCCGGCGATGATGCGGCCGGGCAATCCTCTGGACGTGACCGTGCAGGCGAAAGGACTCGCCGGCACGCAGGCGTTCGTGACGCTGTCGGCGGTGGATCAGGGGGTGATCAACATCACCGATTATCCGGTGCCGGATGCGTGGACGTGGATGTTCGCGCAACGCGCGTTGAGCGTGGACGCCTATGATCTCTACAGCCGCATCATCGAGGCGATGGACGGATCCGAAGCGAAGCTGCGCTACGGCGGCGACATGGCCGCCAAGCCGTTGCCGCACGCGGCGCGATTGAACCCGGAAGTGAAGATCGTGGATCTGTTCGCCGAGCCGGTGCAATTCGATGCGCAGGGCAAGGCGACCCTGCGCGTGGACGTGCCGGATTTCAACGGTTCGTTGAGATTGAGCGCGCTCGCCTGGAGCGCGGACAGGTTCGGCAATGCCGACGGCTCGATCACCGTGCGCGCGCCGCTGGTGGTGGAACCGAGCACGCCGCGCGTGATGGCGGCGGGCGATACCGCGCAGGTCAGCCTCGACCTGAAAAACCTCTCCGGCAAGGACGGCACGGCCAAGGTCTCGGTGAAAACCGCCGGGCCGATTTCGATCGCCGACGCCGACCGCGCGATGCCGCTGAAGGACGGCGCGGGCGCCACGCTTGCGATGCCGGTGACCGCGCAAGCCGGCGCGGCGGTGGCGAAGCTGGACATCCACGCGGAATTGAACGACTACAAGGTCGATCGCCATTTCGAATTCGCAGTGCGGCCGGCGTGGCC
>JAFEEJ010000262.1 GCA_018241145.1 Pseudomonadota bacterium
CCTTGCGCATCTTGCGCAGGAAATATTTTTCGTATCCCATCTTCGCCAGATGCACCCATTTTCCGGTCATCGTCCTGGTCACGTTGCGCGGCGGAATCTGCGGGAGCGCCACGAATGCAAAACCACGGTCGCCCATGTCGGCCAGGCACAGCGCGTTCCAGGTCGCGGTGGCCCTGGCGGGTTTGCCGGCCAGCTCGTCGCGCAGGTTTTCGGCGATGGCCTCGACCATCGACTCGATCATCAGCCCGGTCTTGGGCACGCCGGTCGGCACGGGCGTCGCTTCCAACGGCGGGATCGCCACGCACACGCCCGCGGCGAAGATCTCGGGATATTTCGTGTTGCGTTGGTGCTCGTCGATGAAGACGAAGCCGCCGGGATTCACCAGCCCTTCGACTCCCTGCACCGCATCGACGCCGGCAAAGGGCGGGATCAGCATCGAATATGCGAACGGCAGCCCGTGCGTCCGCGCGACCCTGCCCTCGCGATCGAGTTCTTCCAGATTCACCTTGCCGGCTTCGACCGATGTCACGCGGCTGTTGGTGATCCACTTGATGTGGCGTTGGCGCATTTCGGACTCCAGCAAACCCTCGGAATCGCCGATGCCGCCGAGTCCCATGTGGCCGATGTACGGTTCGGACGTGATGAAGGTCATCGGCACGCGGTCGCGCAGCTTGCGCCGGCGCAGGTCGGTGTCCAGGATCATCGCGAACTCGTACGCCGGGCCGAAGCAGCTCGCGCCCTGCAGCGCGCCCACCACGATGGGGCCGGGATGTTCGAGGAACTGCTGGTACGCCTGCCACGCTTTCTCCGCGTGCGGGCCGGTGCATATCGACTGGGTGAAACCCTCCGGGCCGCTGCCCGGCACGCGTTCGAAGGCCAGGCGTGGACCGGTCGCGACGACCAGGTAGTCGTAGTCCAGGCTGGTGCCGTCGACGAGGTCGATGCGCCTGGCGTCGGGCGCCACTTTTTTCGCGGCGACCGGCACCAGCCGGATGCCGTGGTCCACGAGCGGCCGGGTGACGTCCAGCCGGATGTCCTCGGGCCTGCGCCAGCCCACCGCTACCCACGGGTTGGAAGGCGTGAAGTTGAACATCGACCCTTCGCCCACCACCGTGACCGAATGCTGCTTGCCCAGCAGCGACCGGATTTCGTAGGCGGCGCTCATGCCGCCTATCCCTGCGCCCAGTATCACGATGGAAGCCATGATCGATCCTCCGCGTTGTCCGGTATGCGACGTGCCCGATTGCCCGGTCGCACCGGTTTCTACAAATATTAGTTTTATCTAATTTAGATAAATGTTAATTAGCAAACTGTATAATGTCAACCGTTTCCCGAGAACTGAAGACGTGCCCAACCATGAACCGCAAGGCCAACTTCGATCCCGACGCAATGCAGGCCAACGCGGACGACGCCGCGCGTCTGCTGAGGGTGCTGGCCAACGAACAGCGCTTGCGCATCCTGTGCCTGCTCGTCGTCGGCGATCTCACCGTCGGCCAGATCAACGACCGATTGCCCGAACTCAGTCAATCGGCGTTGTCCCAGCACCTCGCCAGGCTGCGCGACGAAAACATGGTGTTCACCCGGCGCGAAGCGCAAAGCGTGTGGTATTCGCTGCCCGAAGGCCCGGCGCAGGCGATCATCGCCACCCTGCACGGCATCTATTGCGCGCCACGAAAATCCGTGCGGCGCACATCGCGCGGGTGACGGACTGGCGCCAGCCACGTATCCGGTATCGGAACGCTCGATTGGGTGACCTGCAATCATGCTTGCGACGACCTGCTGCGTCCGCACGCGGTATCCGGACGGCAGCCTGATTTCACCGCGGGGGTGACCGGTGCAGGTTGATCCCCGTCAACTCGAACGGACTTCGCCGCTTCGCGGCGTGTCGGCTACACCCAACCGCGCAGCCTTGCAGCCAGGTAGGGAGCGATCGCCGTGACCAGCAGCACCACGGGCCAGAGGTTGCCTTGCTTGAACAAGTACGCTTCGAAAAGCAACCGCGCCGGCTTGTGTTGAAGCAAGCCAAGCACCAGGTCGAAGGCCAGGGTCAGGACAAACCAGCCCAGCCCGATCGCGATCCATTCCGACGCCCGCCGCGCGCCCAGCCACGGCACGCTGCCGTAGGCAACCAGCAACACCAGCAACGCCAGGATCACGCCGCTCAGGGTCAGGCCCTGTACCTTGCCCAGCCTCGGAATCAGCACGAGTTCGCGCAGCGCTGCGTTGGAGAAGGCCAATCCCAGGATGAGCATCCAGACGGCCAACGCCCTCAAGGCAAGCCACACCGTCACGGGCTTCTCCTCACACGCTTCGCGCGTAGCGCGGCTGCAGCGGTTGCGTCTCGCGCGACAGATACGCATCGAAACACACCGCCACGTTCCGGAGCAAAAGCCGACCGTGCGAAGTGACGCGCAGCGTTTCCGGATCAAGTTCCACCAGCCCGTCAGCCTCGAGTTGCCGCAGGCGCTCTAGTTCAGCAGCGAAATAATCGACGAACACGATCCCGTGGCGCTCGCCGAACGCGCCCATGTCCAGCATGCCGTGGCACATCAATTGGTTGATCGCGGCACGCCGGACCACGTCGTCGGCATCGAGCGCGATGCCGCGCACCACCGGCAGGCGGCCATTGTCCAGCGCCAGGTAATAGCCGGGCAGGTCGCGCGCGTTCTGGCTGTAGCTGTTGCCGATGCGGCCGATCGCGCTCATGCCCAATCCCATGATGTCGCAGTCGCCACGGGTGGAATAACCCTGGAAATTCCGCTGCAGCGTGCCCTGCCTTTGCGCCTGCACCAGCTCGTCATCGGGCCGCGCGAAGTGATCCATGCCCACGTACACGTAGCCCGCGCCGCAAAGCTTTTCCAGCGCAAGCCCGAACAGGCGCAGCCGCATGGCGGCATCCGGCAAATCGGCGGCATCGATCTGCCGCTGCGCCTTGAACAGGCGCGGCAGGTGCGCGTAGCCGTACACGGCCACGCGATCCGGCGCGAGGCCGATCACGTGGTCAAGCGTCTGGCTAAACCCGGCCAGGGTTTGCCTGGGCAAACCATAAATCAAGTCGAGGTTGACCGAATCGAAATCGGCCGCACGCGCGGCCTCGAGCACCTCGAAGGTCTGCGCCACCGTCTGCACGCGATTGATCGCCGCCTGCACGGCGGGATCGAAATCCTGCACGCCGATCGAAATGCGGTTGAAGCCCAGTGCGCCGAGCTCGCACACGTAATCGAAATCGGCGAAGCGCGGATCCACCTCGATGCCCGCCTCCACGCCTTCGCTGTCCATCGCGAAATGGAAGTGCGCCGCAAGGTGGTGCATCAGCGCCTCCAGGCGCGGAATGTCGAGGAAGTTCGGCGTGCCGCCCCCAAGGTGCAGTTGCCGCACCGTGCGCCCGGCATCGAACAACGGCGCCGTCATCGCGATTTCGCGCTGCAGGTATTCGAGGTACTGGTCGGCCTTGCGCACGTCGCGTGTGATCACGCGCGTGCAGCCGCAATAGAAGCATGGGCTCCAGCAGAACGGCACGTGCACGTACAGCGACAGCGGCGTGTTGGCCTGGTTCGATGCGACGGCGGCCTCGCGCAATTGCGCTTCGCCGAAGCCGGCATGGAACTGCGGCGCGGTCGGATAACTGGTGTAGCGCGGCGCCGGCACGTCGTAACGCGCCATCAGCAAGGGATCGAATTCGACGGCCTGCGCAACGGTGTCCATGCCGCCAGTCTGCACGACGATGGATGACGGCATTTGATGGAAGTCAACCTGGCCGCCATGCGGTGTGTGCCGTCAGTAGTCATTGACGACAGCCGCCCAGTCACGTTCGTCGTCGGCGTGTACTTCCAGCCACATCGCGTTGAGGATGCCGAAGCTGCACGCAAGGCCAACGCCGAGCAACCATACGAAGTACCACATCGTGCAACCTCCCGTTCCGTTCGCCGACCGTTCAATATTTTCCGGCCTTGCCCGGATCCACCGGCCAGAACTTCAATCCTTCGGGGCCAAGGCGGACTAGCCGCACCAGCAGGATCGCGCCCACCGTGAAGAGGGCTGCGATGGTGGTGCATGCGAGGGCGCCGATGATCATGTCCGGGCGGCTGGCATGGACCTGTGTCACGGGCAACACGCCGTCGATGATCCATGGACCGCGCCCGGCTTCGCTCACGATCCAGCCCAGCGCGCCTGCGATCCACGGCACCGGCAGGCTCCATGCCGCCATGCGCAGGAACCAGCGCCTGTCCAGCCTGCGCTTCGATGCCAGCCAGAACGCGCAACCGAACAGCACGATGGCATACGCGCCCAGCAACGCCATTCCGCGGAAGGTCCAGAACAGCAGGGGCACGTCTGGAACGGTGTCCCGCGCCGCGTCAGCCATCAGCGCTTCGCCCGCACGCGCGGGCTGCGCGGTGTGCCGCAACAGCAACATGCCATAGCCGAGGTTGGGCGGCCTCCCGGAATCGGAAACGGCGCCGCCCGTCCCGCCGGGATTGGCCCAAGGCGTGTCCAGCACGGTGAATGCCGCAACGCCGTCGCGGATGCGCGCCACGTTCGCCGCCTCGAGTTCATCCATGCCCGGGACTGCCTTCCTCCACGAATGGGTGGCGCCCAGCCCCAGCATCCACGGAACCTTCACCGCCGCGTGCGTGATGCGCTGGCGACTGTCCGGGATCCCGAAAATCGCGAACGCGGCCGGTGCGGCCTGCGTATGCCACTCGGCGGCGATCGCGGCGATCCGCATCTGCTGGCCGGGGGATGCGGCGTAGCCACGGTGGTCGCCAAGGATGGCGAGCGAGAGCGCGGCCGCCAACCCGAAGCTTGCGGCCACCGTCAGCGACCGGCGCGCGATCTGCACGTTGCGGCCACGCAACAGGTACCATGCCGAAATCGAAAGCACGAAAGCCGCCGCGGTGAGATAGCACGCGCCGATCAGGTGCACGAACCTTGATTGTGCGGCGGCGTTCAACAGCATTGCCGGCACGTCGTAAACCCGGGCTTGCAGGCTGCCGGGGTCGAGTTCGACGCCCGCCGGGTTGTCCAGCAGCCCGAACCCGATCGCGACTTTCAAAACCGCGAGTCCGGACAACGGCACCCACAGCCAGGTCACGAACAGGTGCCGCACCCTGCCGAGGCTCCACCAATCGCGGAACCAGTTCCAGACCAGCAAGCCGAAGGCGAGCGCGAACGGCATGAAGGACACGATCAGCCACGGCCCGGGCATGCCGTGGATGTGGTGGGTGAACCGGCCGGGATCCACGGCGTACAGGATCGCCAGCACGGTCGAACCGATTGCCCACATCAGCAGGACGACCCCGAACAGCTTGCCCCAGAAGCGGGCGATCTGTTTCCAGATTTCGCGCCCCGTCATCACGTACACGCTCTCGATGACCGCGATGATCGGCGGCAATCCCGCCGCCAGTGGCAGCAGGGTCGCGCAGTACAACGCCACGAGCTGCGGCCACAAGGCCGAAACGTGGAACCCGAGGGAGACGGTCACGGCGCTAGCCTCGGCTTGCTGGTTGGTTGCTGTGCATGGCGTGGTCAACGCACCACCAGCACCGATGTGCTCGCGCGGTTCAGGACCTGTTGCGTCTGGCTGCCGAGCACCAGTCGCGCGATACCGCGCCGCCCATGCGACGCCATCACGATCAAGTCGCAACGGATTTTTTGCGCCGCCGCGACGATTGCTGCGTGCGGCTGATCACCACGCTTCGCGATGGTGTCGCAAGGGACGCCCGCGAGTTGCGCCTCATGCCGCAACGGCGCGAACAGCCGGTCGGCGTGGGCCAGCGCATGCACCTGCAATTCCGCCGGCGGCGCCTCCAGCAATTCCTCGACGATGCCGGCACGATTGAATTCCATCATCGCGTGAAAGCCCGTCACCCGGGCACCGAGTTTTTGCGCGAGCGCAACGCCAAGTTCGATCGCGCGGCGCGAACCGGGATCGTCATCGATCGGAATCAGGATGTGGTTGAACATGTCCGGCGGCTTCCCTGGTTGCGCTCCCGGTGGACTGGCCAAAACGTTGCACTGCGCTCCATTGGCGCATCACCCGCGCGTTCCATCAGGTACGCGGGAACCCGCGCACGGCCCTGCCCTGTTCGTGCAAGTGCTGGCAGTGGATGCAACGTTTGGCCGTGGGGTAAGCCAGCAGGCGCTGGTAGGCAATCGCTTCGCCGCAGTCCGTGCAGATGCCATAAGTGCCTGCCGACAGGCGTTCACGCGCGGCGCGGATATCGCGCATGTCCGCAGTGTCCTGGTTGATCACCGCGTTGTCCGACGCGAGGGCGGATTCGACCAGTGCCGCATCGGTCCAGTCGGCAGGAACGCCTTCATCCAGTTGCTCCCGCACCCGCTGCGTGACAATGGCGATCTCGCTCCTCTCGCGCGCATAGCGCTCGTCCATCAGGTTCGACAGGTGCCTGATCTGTGCCTGCGTCAAGGTGGCCATGTTGCCTCCGATGGATCACGACGGCTGTCGATGCTTGCACGCTATCGCCCGGAGCCGCGTCGATATTGACCTTAGTCAACCCGCGGGCACATGTGCGCACGTGATCGCGCGCGCTGCTTCGACCGGCCGCGTGTTCGGCCCGGCCATGGAGGCACATTACGCGGTTCGACACCGGATGGATCCGCCCACGCGAACGCAAGGACGGCCCTGATATAAGATTCAATCCTGTTTACAGCATCCAGTGCAGGCCTCATGCGGGACCCTACGCATTTGCTGGTCGTGGACGACGATATCGGCGTTCTGGATTTGCTCCGCCGTTATTTCGCCGGCCAGGGATTCCAGGTCAGTACCGCATCGAGCGGTGCCGGGATGCGCAGCGTGCTCGAGCGCGACAGCATCGACCTGGTGTTGCTCGACCTTGGCCTGCCGGGCGAGGATGGCTTCGAACTGACGCGCCAGCTTCGCAAAAGCTGGAACGGCGCGCTCATCATCATCACCGGCCGCGGCGATTCGGTGGACCGCGTAGTCGGGCTGGAACTCGGCGCGGACGACTATGTGACCAAGCCGTTCGATTTGCGCGAGTTGCTGGCGCGCGTCCGCAGTGTGTTGCGGCGCAGCCCGGCGTCTCCGGTCGCAGCCACCGACAGGACAACATTGCGCTTCGCGGGCTTTCTCCTGGATCCGTCGACGCGCACCGTGCATGCCGCAAGCGGCGAGGCGATTGCGCTCACCACCGGCGAATACGACCTGCTGCGCGTGCTCGTCGAACACCCCAACCGCGTGCTGTCGCGCGACGAACTGATGGAACACATCCATGGCCGCGCCGCCGGTCCATACGATCGAGCCATCGACGTGCAGGTGGCGCGTCTGCGCCGCAAGATCGAGTCCGACCCGGCCACCCCCGAATTGATCAAATCCGTGCGTGGCGCGGGATACCTGTTCGCCGCGCGTGTCCAGACGGAGCGGTGAATGAATCCGCCGGACATCCCCGCAGCCAGCCTCGCCACGCTGGGCACGTGGTTCGACATCGCCCCCGACGCGATGATCGCGGTGGATCGGGAAGGCAGCATCGTGCTCGCCAACGCGCAGGCCGAACGCATGTTCGGATACGGGCAAGGCGCGCTGCAGGGCCTGGCATTGGAAGCACTGGTGCCGGAATCGCTGCGCCACGCGCACCGCACGCATCGAAACGACTACATGGGCAGGCCGCGCATTCGCCCGATGGGAATAGGCTACGAATTGATGGGCGTGAGGCGCGACGGCCGGACGTTCCCCCTTGAAATCGGCCTGAGCTCGACAACCATCGAGAAAGGCTTCATCGCCATCGCGTCGGTACGCGACATTTCCGAGACGCGGCGCGTGCGCCAGGCGCTCGAACGCGCACAACGCGACAGTTACGCCGCGTTGATAAGCCGGCTGGCGCTGGAATCACCCGATTACGAGCTTGCGATCCGGCGGATTCTCGAGCTGATGGCGGCCGCATTGGAATTGCCGGCCGCAGCCCTCCGTGCAACCGATTGGCGCCGGCACACGTTCCACATCCGCGCCTCCGCCGGACTTTCCGAACAGGCCTCCCGGACGGTCACGTCCAGCTTTGGCAACGCCGATTCCATCCTCGGCGCCGTCGACACGCGCGAGCACGCCGTGATCACGTCCGGAATGTTGCGGGACGGGCCTTGCGAAGCGGTCTGCGAGGACCTCTCCAGAGCCGGCTTTCGGGATGTCGCTCTGGTTCCGCTTTCCGTGCGCCACGAGACGCTGGGTTTCCTGCTTGCGCTGGCTGCCACGCCCAAAAGTTTCGACGAGGACAAGCTGAATTTCCTGCAGTCGGTCGCAGGCCTGCTGACTTCTGCGGTGCAACGCAGCCGAACCGAGGAACAACTGGCGCACGCGCAACGGCTGGACGCGGTCGGCCAGCTCACCGGCGGCGTTGCACACGATTTCAACAATCTGTTGACCGTGATCTCGGGGAACCTGCAACTGCTGGAGGCCGAACTTTCCGGCCGGCCCGATATGCAGGAGGCCATCGACAGTGCCCTGCGCGCCGTGGACCGGGGCTCGGACCTCACCCGCCGGCTGCTCAGCTTCGCGCGCCGGCAACCCCTGCGCCCACGTGCGGTCGTGCCCCAGCCACTGATGCGGGAATTGGGTGCCATGCTCAGGCGCACCCTGGGCGAAACGATTCAGGTGCAGGTCGAGTGCGCCGCCGAGGTCCCCGACCTGTATGCCGATCCGAACGAACTGGATACGGCGCTGGTCAATCTTGCGTTGAATGCACGCGATGCCATGCCGCGTGGCGGCCGTCTCGACATAGGCGCGCGCGAACTCACCCTGGACAACCCCGACAACCCGTGGAAGCTGCCGCCCGGTCGTTATATTGCGGTTGCCGTGAGCGACACCGGAACGGGCATGCCGCCCGACGTGCAGGCACGCGCGTTCGAACCGTTTTTCACCACCAAGGAATCCGGCAAGGGCAGCGGGCTGGGCCTCAGCATGGTCTACGGATTTGCCACCCAGTCCGGCGGAACCGTCTCGATCGACGGTCGCCTCGGTTACGGAACCCGCGTGGAACTCGTGCTGCCCGCAGCGGCATCGTCGCCCGGATTGGCCCAGGAGGTGCGGTCCAGGCACGCCAGGCAGGCAAAAGCCCACGAAACGATACTGGTGGTCGAGGATGAAGCCGACGTTCGCGCCATTGCATCCAGGTTCCTCAGTGCGATCGGTTATCGCGTCATTGCGGCGGCCGATGCGCGCGAAGCGCTGGACCTGCTTGTCGCGAATCCCGGCGTGGACCTGCTTTTCTCGGACGTGGTGCTGGGCAGCGGCATGGATGGGGTCGAGCTTGCGCGCGCGGCGCGGCGCATCAGGCCGGAACTCGCGATCCTGCTCGCCTCCGGCTACCAGGGCCCTGGCGACAGGCGGCGCAACGAAGGATCGACCGAGGCTTTCGAGTTGTTGCGCAAGCCGTACCGGCGCGAACAGCTCACCGGCGCGATCCGGCGGCTGCTCGACGACGCCTGATGCTTGTCACTGAAGCGTGCGTGGCATGCCCGCGCAAGCGCTCAGCTTCGGGATGTCCAGCAGTCTCACTTCGCGCCGCAGTACCGAAATGTATTCAAGCTGTTCGAGATGCGACAGCGCCCGGCTCACGGTCTCGTGCTTCAGTGCGAGGAAACTCGCGATGTCGGCGCGGCCCATGCGCAGGATGAAGTGCCGGGCGCTGAACCCGAGATGTGCGAGGCGCGCGGCAAGGTCGAGCAGGAACGCCGCCACGCGTTGCTCGGCAGGCAGGGTGCCGATGGTCAGCATCCAGGAGCGGTTGCGGCGGATTTCTTCGGCAAGCGCCCAGGACAACCGCACCTGCAACTCGGGGATGTGCAGGCAGGCGGTCAACACGGGTGGATAAGGCAATTCCCAGACCTGCGAATCCTCCAATGCCACGGCATCGCACGTGTGGGCCGCAAGGCCGATGGATTCGACGCCCAGCAGGTCGCCGCGCATCCGGAAGCCGGTCACCTGTTCGCGGCCGTCTTCCGACAGCTCGCAGGTTTTCAGGAAACCCGCGTGCACCAGGTACAACGCGTGGAACGGCTGCCCATTCCGGTACAGGTACTGACCGGCCTTGACCTTCCTGCGCGTCACGACCATGTGCCGCTGCAGTTCCTGCATGTCGAGTTCGGGCGATGGTTCGATGGC
>JAFEEJ010000263.1 GCA_018241145.1 Pseudomonadota bacterium
CGAATTCCACGCCGCGGCCGATCGCCCGCGCCTGCGCCAGGGCTTCCGCCGCCTCGCCCGCGCCGGCGAGTTCGATGCGCTTGAGCTGCGGGCGCGCACCATTGGGTTTGACCGTCGCGGTGTAGCGGAAATTCGCGTGGTCGATCGCCAGCGCGCAAGTGCGCACGCGCCACGCGACGTCGCGGCTGCGCACTTCGCATTCCGGCAGGAACACCAGCGCGCTTTCGAGCGGAAGATTCTTCAGCGCCTTGCCGGCTTCGTGGCACGCACGCTGGTAGCCCAACGCATCGAAATCGGTCTTGCCGCCCAGGCCCACCAGCAACACGCGGCCGGCACGCACGCCGGGTACGCCATGCAACACCAGCGTGGACCCGGGCTTGCCGGTGAAGTCGCTGCCCTCGCGCAGGCGCGCCAACACGCCGCCGCCGGCACGATCGATCGCGGCCGCCGCGCCGGAAGGCTGCGCATCGAACAGGCCGACCACGACGCATGGCACATCGGCGGTTTCGGGGCTGGCATGGCTGGAACTGAACTCGAGCATGACGGTTTTCCGCTGGAAAGATGGAGAAAGGTGCGAGCCGCTAAACTTCCCGACCCGCCGGCTGCAAAGCCGTTGATTCTAGCCGATGCCGCGCCTGTCCATCCTCGACCGCTACCTGTTGCGCGAACTGCTGGCCGGTACGCTGGCGGCCACCGCGGTGCTGCTGGTGATCTTCACCGGCGGCACCTTCGCCGACATCCTCAACAAGGTCGCGTCCGGGCGGCTGCCCGGCGAGATCATGTTCAAGGTGCTGGGATTGCACATGGTGGACACGCTCTCGGCGCTGCTGCCGATGGCGATGTTCCTCGGCATGCTGCTGGCGCTGGGACGGATGTACCGCGACAGCGAAATGCACGTGCTGTTCACTTCCGGCTTCGGTCCGCGCGGCATCCTGCGGCCGGCCTCCATGCTCGCGATCGGCTCGGCGCTGGTGATCGCGTTGATCGCGCTGTGGCTGGGCCCGATGGCCACGCGCATCGCCAATGCGGAAGTGGAACGCGCCAACCGCTCGGTGATCGCGGCAGGACTGGAACCCGGGCGCTTCACCGAATTGTCCGGCAAGGGCGGCATCCTGTTCGTCGACACCATGAGCCCGGACGGCACCCACCTCGGCAGGCTGTTCGCGGAAAGCGAACGCCCCGGCACCGACGAAGGCAAGCCGGTGACGCAGGTCGACGTGATCACCGCCGCGCGTGGCGAGCTGTATCACGAAGGCGCGGCCGACAACCGCTTCATCGCGCTGTTCGACGGCCATCGTTTCGACGGCAAGCTCGGCCACGACAATTGGCGGCTGATGCAATTCCGCCGCAACGACCTCGCGCTTTCCAGCCCGGACGACGACGAAGACCAGGACGACCCGGAGCATTCGCGTTCGACGCTGGCCCTGGTCGGCGACAAGGACCCGGCCGCGCGCGCGGAATTGCAGTGGCGCATCGGCACGCCGTTCGCCGCGCTGGTGCTGGCCCTGCTGGCGCTGCCGATGGCGCGCCAGAACGCGCGCAGCTCGACCATGGGCAAGCTGCTGATCGCGGTGCTGGCCTATCTGGTCTTCGCCAACCTGATGATCCTGGCGCGTACTTTCATCGCGGAGGGCAAGCAGCCCGCGCTGCTCGGCATGTGGTGGGTGCAACTGCCGGTGTTCGCGCTGGCGGCGTGGCTGTTCTCGCGCCAGTACGCGATCCGCAAACCGCGGGCGGCGCGCGACCCCGCGCACGACGGGAAATCGCGCTGATGCCTTCCTGGTTGCGCCCCCTGCGGATCAAGCGCGCCGACTGGCTGATCGCGGTCTCGGTCCTGATCAGCCTGTTGCTGGCGTGGCTGGTGATCGTCGGGCTCGATACCTTCCAGGAATTCGCGCGCCAGATCGGCAACATCGGCCGCAACGGCTACACGCTGGGACAGGCGGTCGCATACATCCTGCTGACGGTGCCGCGCCGCATCTACGACTGGTTCGTGTTCGCCGCGCTGATCGGCAGCCTGCTCGGCCTCGGCGGGCTGGCCGCCAGCAACGAACTGACGGCCTTGCGCGCGGCCGGCATGTCCAAGCTGCGCATCAGCCTGTCCGCCGCCGGCACGGTCGCGGTGCTGATGGCGTGCGTGTTCGTGCTCGGCGAAACCGCGGCACCGGTCGGCGAACAGCGTGCGCAGAACATCCAGCTCGCGCTGAATTCCGGCAATCTCGGCGTGACCCAGCGCAGCGGCCTGTGGGCCAAGGACGGCGACAACATCATCAATGCCAAGGCGGCGCTGGCGCACGTGGTGGACGGCCGGCCCGCGGTCGAGCTGGCGGATGTGCGCGTGTTCGGCTTCAACGACGCCGGCGAGCTGATTTCGTTCGACTGGGCGAAGACCGCCACCCAGCAACGCGGCCAGTGGATCATGCAGGACGTGCGCAGCACGCGGATTTCCACCGGCGGCGCGCACAGCGTCACGCAGGCCAGCCGCACCTGGAAATCCAGCCTCGATCCGGAAGTGCTGCAATTGTCCGTGGTGCACCCGGAATATCTTTCGCTCGCCGACCTGCAGCGAAACATCGATTACCTGCGCGGCAACAAGCAGAATCCCGGTACCTACGCCAACGCCTTCTGGGAACGCGCGCTGTATCCGCTCAACACGCTGGTGCTGGTGCTGTGCGCGCTGCCGTTCGCGTTCGGTGCGCTGCGTTCCGGCGGCCTCGGGCGACGGTTGTTCATCGGGCTGCTGCTGGCGATCTCGTGGTACTTCCTGCAGCGCGCGATCATCGGACTGGGCACGGTTTTCGGCGTGCCGCCGCTTGCGGCCAATCTGGCTCCGGCGCTGCTGCTGACCTGCGCGGCGGTGTGGTATTTCCGGCGGGCGTGAAGCCGGGATCCGGAACCCGGGAGGGCATGAACAACCTCGTCATTCCGGGGCGACCCGAGGGCCGAACGCGGAATCCGCCGCTTCCATTCCGGCTCGTGGTTCCCGCTCATCTCATGCGCACCATCACCGTCCCGCACACACGATCGTGCAGCGTGCGCTTGCGCGCGTCGAACAACGCCCACCAGAACCCGACGCCCACGATGGCGAACGAAACCAGCGCCAGGAAAAAACGCGCCAGCGATTGCATCGTGCCGGGCTTCGCACCGTCCTCGCCGACCAGTTTCAACCTCCACGCGCGCATGCCGATGGTCGCGCCGACCCGCGTCCACGAGACCACGAAATAGGCGGCCGTCACCGTGAACAGCGCCGACTGCAAGCCCAGGCGCGCCGCCCAGTGCGGATGCTGCGGGTTGTAGTGTTCGCCCATCGGCAACAGGTAGAGCAACGCGGCGATCATCCACAGCGCGATCAGCGGGAACACGTCGTACACCAGCGCGGCCAGCCGGCGCCACAGCGGCGCGGCGATCATCGAGTCGTTGACAGTATCCATGGACCCCACTTGCGTGCCTGCGGCAACCGCGCAAGCATCGCACGATGTCCGCCGCCGACGAAATCGCCGATGCCGACCGCGCCGCCATCGATGCCTTCATCGAACGCGTGTGGTCGCACGACGGACTCGCGGACCTGACCCTCGCGGCATACCGCAGCGACCTCGAACATGCCGCCGCCTGGCTGCGCGCACGCGGCAGCGGGCTCGTGCGTGCCGACCTGGAGCGGCTGTCGCGCTACCTCGGCGAACGCGGCGCGCGCAGGATCACCGCGCGCAGCAACGCGCGCCTGCTGACGGTACTGCGCCGCTTCTACGCCGACTACGCGCGCGTGCGCGCGGGTTTCGAGGACCCGACCCTGCTGCTGGATGCGCCGAAATTGCCGCGCAGCCTGCCGAAGGCGTTGTCCGAACGCGACATCGAGGCGTTGATCAATGCGCCGAACGTCGAAGCGCCGCTCGGCCTGCGCGACCGCGCGATGCTGGAACTGATGTACGCCTCCGGCCTGCGCGTTTCCGAATTGACCACGCTGCCGGTCGCCGCGCTGAACCTGCGCCAGGGCGTGCTGCGCGTCACCGGCAAGGGCGGCAAGGACCGGCTGGTGCCGGTCGGCGAGAACGCACTGGACTGGATCGCGCGTTATCTGAAAGACGCGCGGCCCGCGTTGGCGAAGGGCCGCACGCCCGACGTGCTGTTCCTGTCCAACCGCGCCGCCGGCATGACCCGGCAGATGGCCTGGACGATGGTGCGCAAGCACGCGCTCGCCGCCGGCATTCCAGTGAAGAAAATCTCGCCGCACGTGCTGCGGCATTCCTTCGCCACGCACCTGCTCAACCACGGCGCCGACCTGCGCGCGCTGCAGATGCTGCTGGGCCACAGCACCCTGTCGACCACGCAGATCTACACGCTGATCGCGAAGGAAAACCTGAAGCGCCTGCACGCGGAGCACCACCCGCGTGGGTGAGGAGCGGCGTTTGCGACATGCCTTGAATGGCATGTCGCGGCGCTCCGAACGGGCGGCCAGGGATGGCCGCACCGGCGCCACGCGCCATGGATGGCTGCTTGCTAGCCTCTGCTTTATTTGTCCGGCAAGCGGATCTCGCTGAATCGCATTCGCGAAAGATCGCCTTGTGCCTCCAGTAACCCAAGTGATACCAATCTTTGAACACGTTGGGAAAAGAAAACATCTGGAATCTCTGGCAATGTCGATTCAAGCAACTCCATACTGAGAGCGACAACCATTGCCACTTTGCGCCAACGAGGCAAACTGTTGGCGAGCAATGTCTTGTCGATAAGATCGAGTTGCAGTTGACTGAGCGCCTCAATTCTCCTTTGCTGCTTCGGCGTCGGCGGACCATCTGGCAAGAGTTCGTCGTTCAATTTGGTCCATTAGCTCGCGTAGCCAGGTGAGTTATGAGTATAGAGCGGTAGGTGAGAGTGCTACGATTCGTCATCCACGCTTTTTCTCTTTATGCGCCTGATATGTCCAAGCTGTTTCTCCTCCTCCTCGCCTCCGCCCTGATCACCAGCGCCTGCTCGGCGAATGAAAACGCACCGGCCGCGTCGCACGCGAAAGCGGCAACGTCCGCAGGCGTGGCGCATTCGCCGGATGCGAAGCCTTCGCTTCCCGTCGCGCAATCCGCACCAAAGAACGTCGCGGCCACGCCGCCTGCCGTGATCGACGCGATCCGCAAGCTGGCGCCGCACGTCAACATCCAGGCGGTGGACAAGACGCCGCTGCCGGATCTCTGGCAGGTGGTCGCGGGCGGCCAGGTGGTGTACGTCAGCGCCGACGGGCGCTACATGTTCCAGGGCGACGCGTTCGACCTCGATACCGGCGCGGCGCTGTCGGATGCGCGCATGGACCAGTTGCGCCGCGATGCGCTGGCGAAGATCCCGCCGAACCGCCTGATCCGCTTCGCGCCGGCCAGACCGAAGTACACGGTGACGGTGTTCACCGACGTGGATTGTCCGTATTGCCGGATGTTCCACGCGCACATCGACGAGTACAACAAGGCGGGGATCGCGGTGGATTACCTGTTCTGGCCGCGCACCGGCCTGGATACGCCTTCGTACTACAAGGCCGTATCGGTGTGGTGCGCGTCCGACCGCAAGCGCGCATTCACCCAGGCCAAGGCCGGCGTCGATCCGAAACCCGCGCGCTGCGACAATCCGGTGAAGCACGATTTCGAACTGGGTCTCGACCTGGGCGTGGACGGCACGCCGACCATCATCGCCGCCGATGGCGCCGTCCTGAACGGCTATGCCGCTCCCTCCAAGTTGCTGCAGTGGCTGGATCAGCGCGGCGGTCCGCAGGACACGGATCCGTCCGGCATCTGACGCCGGCGCGCGGCGTGACAGGCGCCGCGGACGGCGCTGGTACAATGGGCGCTTGTCGGGTTCCCCTCCTGCCATCCCATGATCGTCCTCGACGGGCGCTCCGCCCTGTCGCCGTTCCGCCTTGATCGCCTCAACGATCGCCTCGCGTCGCAGGCGCCGGCTGCGCGCGTGCGCGGCGCGCGCTTCGTCTATTTCATCGACCTCGCGGCACCGCTGGATCCCGCGCAACACCAGCGCCTGGCCCGGGTGCTCGACGCGGGCGAAGGCGCGCCGGCGGACGCGACGCTGTGGGTCGTGCCGCGCCTGGGTACGGTTTCGCCGTGGTCGTCCAAGGCCAGCGACATCCTGCGCGGCATCGGGCTGCCCGTGCGGCGCGTGGAACGCGGCATCGCCTTCCTGATCGAAGGAACCGGCGCGACCGGCGGCGCCTTCGATGCGGCGGCGGCCGCGCTGCACGATCCGATGACGCAATCGGTGCTGACCGCGCTCGATCGGGCGAACGACCTCTTCCTTGCCGGCCAACCGGAGCCGTTGCGCCGCATCGTGCTGGACAACGATGCGCGCGCCGCGCTGGACGCGGCCAACCGGCAGCTCGGGCTGGCGCTGGCGCCCGACGAGCTCGATTACCTGGTCGAACACTACGCGGCCATGCAGCGCGATCCCACCGATGCCGAGCTGGTGATGTTCGCGCAGGCCAATTCCGAGCACTGCCGGCACAAGATCTTCAACGCGCGGTTCACGCTCGACGGCACGCCGCAGTCCGCCACGCTGTTCGACATGATCCGCCACACCCACAAGGTGTCGCCGGCGCACACCTTGAGCGCCTACAGCGACAACGCGGCGGTGATCGAAGGCTCGCAAGGCGCGCGGTTCTTCGCCGACGCCGACGGCGTGTGGCGCGCGCACGTCGAGCCGATTCCCTACGCGATCAAGGTGGAAACCCACAACCACCCGACCGCGATCGCGCCGTGGCCGGGCGCGGCGACCGGCTCCGGCGGCGAGATCCGCGATGAAGGCGCGGTCGGGCGCGGCGGCAAACCCAAGGCCGGCCTTACCGGGTTTTCCGTTTCGCACCTGCGCATCCCCGGCCTGCCGCGGCCGTGGGAAAGCCCGCGCGCGCTGCCCGCGCGCTTCGCCAGCGCGTTCGAGATCATGCGCGACGGGCCGCTGGGCGCCGCCGCGTTCAACAACGAATTCGGCCGCCCGTGCCTCGGCGGCTATTTCCGCAGCTTCGAACAGGATGCCGATGGCGTGCGGCGCGGCTACGACAAGCCGATCATGATCGCCGGCGGCGTGGCCAACGTGCGGCCGATGCACGTGAAGAAGAACCGGCTGGCGCCGGGCGATTGCGTGATCGTGCTGGGCGGCCCGGCCATGCTGATCGGCCTCGGCGGCGGCGCGGCCTCGTCGATGGCAGGCGGCGCCAGTTCCGAGCAACTGGACTTCGCTTCGGTGCAGCGCGACAACCCCGAAATGCAGCGGCGCTGCCAGGAAGTGATCGACGCCTGCAGCGCGCTGGGCGAAGCCAGCCCGATCGTCGCGATCCATGACGTCGGCGCGGGCGGGTTGTCCAATGCGATCCCGGAATTGCTGCACGATTCGGGCGTCGGCGGCACCATCGACCTGGACAAGGTGCCGCGCGACGACCCGCACCTCTCGCCGATGCAGTTGTGGTGCAACGAATCGCAGGAGCGCTACGTGCTGGGGGTGCGCCCCGGCGACCTGCCCGCATTCGAAAAAATCTGCCGGCGCGAACGCTGTCCGCTTGCAATCGTGGGACAAGCGACGGAAGAGCAGCGGCTGGTGGTAACGGTTGAACCGCCGGAACAGGGAACAGGGAACGGCGAACAATCCGGATCCGGGCATTCCCGCCCCCCGTCTGCGGCTTCCCGTTCCCGTGTGATCGATTTGCCGCTGGACATGCTGCTGGGCAAACCGCCGCGCATGCAGCGCGACCCCGTGCGCATCAAGCCGCGCGTCGAACTGGTGCCCGATCTTGCCGGCATCGGGCTGGACGACGCGGTGCAGCGCGTGCTGCGCACGCCGGGCGTGGGTTCGAAAAGTTTCCTGATCACCATCGGCGACCGCAGCGTGGGCGGCCTGTGTTCGCGCGACCCGATGGTCGGGCCGTGGCAGGTACCGGTCGCCGATTGCGCGGTCACGCTGGCCGATTTCGAGGGTTACGCGGGCGAGGCCATGGCGATGGCCGAACGCGCACCGCTGGCGCTGCTGGACGCCGCCGCCAGCGCGCGGATCGCGGTGGCCGAGGCGATCACCAACCTGATCGCGGCGCCGGTCGCGCTGGAGGAAATCCGGCTTTCCGCCAACTGGATGGCGGCTGCCGCGCACCCTGGCGAAGACGCCGCGTTGTTCGACGCGGTGCGCGCGGTGGGCGAACAATTGTGCCCCGCGCTCGGCATCTCGATCCCGGTCGGCAAGGATTCGCTGTCGATGCAGACGGTCTGGCGCGACGGCGGCGAGGAACAGCGCGTGGTCTCGCCGGTATCGCTGGTTGTCACCGCCTTCGCGCGGGTGGACGATGCCCGCCGCACGCTCACCCCGCAACTGCAACTCGACCGCGGCGAAACGGAACTGTGGCTGGTCGACCTGGGCGGCGGCCGCGACCGCCTTGCAGGCAGCGCGCTGACCCAGGCGTTCAACCGCGGCGGCGGCGTGCCGCCGGACCTGGACGACGCGCAGCGCCTGAAGCATTTGCACGCGCTGGTGCAGGAAGCCCGCAACACGGGATTGCTGCTCGCCTATCACGATCGTTCCGACGGCGGCGCGATCGTGACGCTGCTGGAGATGGCGTTCGCCGGCCATTGCGGCCTGGAAATCCGGCTGGACGGCTGGGCCGAAAACACCCTGCGCGCCCTGTTCAACGAAGAACCCGGCGCGATCGTGCAGGTGCGCGGCGCCGATCGCGACGCCTTCATGGCGCTGGTCGCCAGGCACGGGCTGGCCCGCATGTGCCACGCGCTCGGCCGGCCGAAGGCGAAGCTCGGCATCAAGCTGCTGCTCGGCGACGAGACGCTGGCGAAATGGAACTGGACGCAGCTGTTCGGCGCGTGGCACGAAACCAGCCACGCGATGCAGCGCCTGCGCGACAACCCCGCGAGTGCGGATGCTGAACGCGAGTGGCGCCTCGACGACGACGACCCGGGCATCTCGCCGAAACTGACCTTCGATCCGGGCGAGGATATCGCGGCGCCGTACATCGCGAAGGGCGCGCGCCCGAAAATCGCCATCCTGCGCGAGCAGGGCGTCAACGGCCAGGTCGAGATGGCCGCAGCCTTCACGCGCGCGGGCTTCGAAGCGGTGGATGTGCACATGACCGATCTCGGCGCGGGGCGGCACAAGCTGTCGGACTTCCGCGGCCTGGCGGCCTGCGGCGGGTTTTCCTACGGCGACGTGCTCGGCGCGGGGCGCGGCTGGGCATCGTCCATCCTTTATCACGAGGCCCTGCGCCAACAGTTCGCGGCGTTCTTCGCGGATGCGTCCACTTTCGCGCTGGGACTTTGCAACGGCTGCCAGATGCTGTCGCACCTGAAGGACATCATCCCCGGCGCGGAGCAGTGGCCAACCTTCGAGCGCAACACTTCCGAACAGTACGAAGCGCGTTTCGTCACGGTCGAGGCGATGGATTCGCCGTCGATCTTCCTGCGCGGCATGGCCGGCTCGCGCATGCCCATCGTCACCGCGCACGGCGAAGGGCGCACGGTATTCGCGCGCGATGCGAAACCCGGCAAGGCCAACCCCTGCCTGCGTTTCGTCGACAACCGCGGCAAGCCCGCCCTAGCCTTCCCGCTCAACCCCAACGGTTCGGCCGACGGGCTGGCCGGCTTCACCAATGCCGACGGGCGCGTCACCATCATGATGCCGCATCCGGAGCGCGTGTTCCGCAGCGTGCAGATGAGCTGGCGCCCGCAAGGCTGGGGCGAGGATTCGCCGTGGATGCGGATGTTCCGCAACGCGCGGATCTTCGTCGCCTGACATGGGCGCGGTTGCGCAGGCGCGCAGCGACAGTGGCATGGTTGAAACCAACCGGCGTTTCTACGACAACCTGTGGTCGGGCGCGAAACTGGTCGCGCCGCAGCGTTTCAACACCTGGCCGCTGGTGTCGCAATTGTGCGAACGTGCCGCGCACCGGCTGGAAATCGCGCCGGGCCTGCGTCCACGCCTGCCGCTGGGCGGCACGGTATTCCTGGACCTGAGCGCGCCGGCCCTGCGCGCGCTGCGCGCGTCCGGCGCGAACGCCGCGAACGGAGTGATCGGCACGCTGCCGTTCGCGGATCGTTCGTTCGACCTGGTGTGCGCGTTCGACATCGTCGAGCACGTGGCCGACGACGATGCGGCCTTCGCGGAACTTTCACGCGTGGCCGCAACCGGGGCGATAGTGCTGTTGTCCCTGCCGCTGCATCCACGGGCGTGGAACGCGTTCGACGAATGCGTCGGCCACTGCCGCCGTTACGAACCCGACGCACTGCCCGCGAAACTCGCAAGGCACGGTTTCGCCATCGAGCGCAGCGCGGCCTACGGCATGCAGCCGAAGTCCTCGCGCCTGCTCGACCTGGGGCTGTGGTTCCTGCAACGCCATCGGTCGCTGGCGATGCGCTGGTACAACCGCGTGTTCATGCCGATCGGACTGCGCCTGCAAAAGCCGTTGCGCTGGACGGACGGCATGATCGACCCGCGGGGCGTGGACGAGGTGCTGCTGGTTTGCCGCAGGCGCTGAGCGCACGAACGGCCGCGATCATGCGCCCGCGGTCGTATCCACCGGCCCCCAGCGTTCGGCGATGAAGCGGCGGCAGACGTCCGCCGGCATCGGCGTGGACAACCAGTACCCCTGGATCTCGTCGCAATGCTGCACGTGCAGGAACGCCAGCTGTTCGGCGGTCTGCACGCCTTCCGCCACCACGTTCAATTGCAGCGAATGCGCCATGGTGATGATGGTGGCGGTGATCGCCGCGTCGTCCGGATCGACGGTGATGTCGCCGACGAATTCCTTGTCGATCTTCAGCGTGTCGATGGGCAGGCGTTTCAGGTACGCGAGCGAGGAATAGCCGGTGCCGAAATCGTCGATCGCCAGCTTGACGCCGATCGATTTCAGTTCGCCGAGGATGCGCACCGACTGTTCCGCGTTGGTCATGACCATGCTCTCGGTCAGTTCCAGTTCGAGGTGGTCCGGCGCGATGTCGTGCTCGGCCAGGATTTCGCAGATGCGGCGGGTGAGTTCCGGCCTCTCCAGTTGCGCGGCGGACAGATTGACCGCCATCGAGAGTCCGCGCAGGCCGGCTTCGCGGAAGCCGCGAAGATCCCTGCAGGCGGTCGTCAGGACGAATTCGCCGATGTCGTTGATCAGGCCGATCTCCTCCGCCAGCGGGATGAACACCACCGGCGGCACTTCGCCCAGTTCCTCGCTGCGCCAGCGCAACAGCGCCTCGACGCCGGTGATGCGCCCGGTGTTGATCGCCATCTTGGGCTGATACACCAGCGCGAATTCGCCGCGCTCCTGCGCGCGGCGCAGCTCGTTCATCATGCGCGCGCGATCGCGCGCCAGCGCATCCATGCCCGCGTGGTACGTCGTCCAGGTGTTGCGGCCGCGTTCCTTGGCCTGGTACATCGCGGTGTCGGCGTACTTCAGCAGATCGGTCGGCACCTGCCCGTGGTCGGGATACAGCGAAATGCCGATCGAAGGCGAGATCACCACTTCCTGCGTGCCGCCGAGGATCAACGGCGCCTGGAAGGCCTCGATCAGGCGTTCGGCCATGTCTTCGGCCTCGCGCGCGTCGAGGATGTCCTCGAGGATCACCGTGAATTCGTCGCCGCCCAGCCGCGCCACCGTGTCGCGTTCGCGCACCGACTGCCGCAGGCGCGCGCCGGCGGCCTTGAGCATGCGGTCGCCGGCGGCGTGGCCCATCGAATCGTTGACGTGCTTGAAGCGGTCGAGGTCGAGGAACAGCACGCCCACCTTGTGGCTGCCGCGGCGCGCGTCGACGATCGCCTGGCCCAGCCGCTCGCCCAGCAGGGCGCGGTTGGGCAGGCCGGTCAGGGTGTCGTAGTTGGCGAGGTAGCGCAGTTCCTGTTCGACGCGCTTGCGATCGGTGATGTCGGTCAACACGCCGATCAGGTGCGTGCGCTCGCCGCGTTCGTCGCGCACTTCGTTCAATTCCACCCAGCTGAGGAACTCCTCGCCGTCCTTGCGGCGCTGCCACAACTCGCCGCGCCAATGCCCGTTCTCCGAGAGCGCATGGCGCACCTGCGCGTACGTTTCCGGCGCGTGCTGGCGGCAGTTCAGCAACGCCGCATCGCGCCCGAGCACTTCCTCCTCGCGGTAGCCGGTGATGCGGCTGAAGGCGCTGTTCACCGACACGAACTGGAAATTGAGGTCGGTGACGGACACCGCCTCGCTCATGCTGCGGATCACCTCGGCGGCGATGCGGCGGTCGCGTTCGGCCGCGCGCAGCTCGCCGATGTCGCGTGCCGTGCCGCAGATGCGCAACGGCGTGCCGTTGCCGTCGCGCTCGACGATCTTGCCGCGCGAGACCACCCAGATCCAGTCGCCGCGCGCGTTCAACAGGCGATGTTCCGACTCGAAATGGTCGGTCTGGCCCGCGACGTGTTGCGCCAGCGCCTGTTCGACGCGCTCCAGGTCTTCCGGATGCACGGCGAGATTGCGCCAGTCGTCGATCGGCATGCTTTCTTCGCGATGGCCGCTGCGCAGCGCGCCCGCGCCCATGCGATACATCATGCCGGCCCGCAGGTCCCAGTCCCAGAATTCGTCGCCCGAGCCCCACAAGGCCAGCCGCAGGCGATCCTCGCGCAATTGCAATTGCCGCTGGAGGTGCAATTCCTCCAGGCGCCGGTGGCGCCAGCCCAGCAGCACGGCCAGCAGGGCCAATCCTCCCAGCGCGGCGTAGAGCACGCGCATGGCGGGCACCCACCACCACGCGGCGTGTGCCGCCGGCACCAGCGCATGGCCGAGCGGCAATGCATGCGCGATGCACGCGCACGACAGCCCGGCGAATCCCAGGCACAAGCGTGCCGCCTCCCGCCATTCCGGGCGTACTTCCCGGCACGGCACTGGTCGGGCGATCGGGTGCATGGGGAACCCCCGCGCCGAGTGTATCCAAAACCCCGGCGCGCGGATCGTACCGGCTGCTAGAATTTCCGGAAGGCACGTTTGCCCCCTTCGGGTACGGCCGGTGTCCGCATGGCTTCGAACCCAGTCACCCAACCGGAACTCGCCGCCGCGCTGGCCTCGCTGCGGCTGGGTGTCGGCGCCTCGGAACTGCACGGCTCGCTGGCCGGCTACCTGTGCGCGGGCGGCGATGCCGGTGCGCGCGCGTTCCTCACCGCGCTGGAGCTGGAAAGCGACGACGCGCATCCGGACGATCCCGGCCACGCGCTGCTGGCCGAACTGTATTCGCAATGCCGACTGCAACTGGCCGATCCGGAGTACGGTTTCGAACCCTTGCTGCCGCCCGCCTCGCGGCCGTTGCCCGAGCGCTGCGACGCGCTGGTCGAATGGTGCCGCGGTTTCCTCGGCGGACTGGGCCTCGGCGGGTTCGGCGCGCGCAACGCGGTGTCGGGGGAAGGCGCGGAAATCCTGCACGATTTCGAAGCGATCGCGTCGTCGGAACTGTCCTGCGAAGACGACGACGAGGCCTCGCTGACCGAGGTGTCCGAATTCGTGCGGATCGGCGTGCTCCTGCTGCACGCGGAGGCAGGCCCCGCGCCGGCTTCACGCACCGGGCATTGAATCGGATTGCAGCACCGGATGATCACGCCCGCCGAATTCGCGCAACGCCGGCGCAACCTCATGCGCATGGCCGGCGAGTCCGCCGCGATCATCGTGGCGGCGGCGCCGGAGCGCATGCGCAACGCCGATTCGGCATGGCCCTACCGCCAGGATTCGGATTTCCATTACCTGTCCGGATTCCCGGAACCCGACGCCGTGCTGGCGCTGCTGCCCGGACGCCGCAGCGAAGCGGTGATGTTCTGCCGCGAACGCGATCCGCGCTCCGAACGCCTGCTCGGGCGCCGCATCGGCCCGGAGGGCGCGGTGCGCGACTACGGCATGCAGGATGCGTTTCCGGTGGAGGACATCGACGACATCCTGCCCGGCATGCTGGAAGGCCGCGAACGGCTGTACTGCCATTTCGGCGCCGAGCCCGAATTCGATGCACGCCTGCTGCGCTGGATGCGGCGGCTGCGTTCCGCGCGCGGCGGCGGCGTGGTGCCGCGCGAATTCACTTCGCTGGGCCATCTGCTGCACGACCTGCGGTTGTACAAATCGGCCGCGGAATTGAAATTGATGCGGCGCGCCGCCGACATCGCCGCCGAGGCGCAACTCGCGGCCATGGACGCCGCGCGCCCGGGCCGCGGCGAATACGAAGTGGAAGCCGCCCTGCTGCACGCCATGCGCGCACGCGGCGCGGTGCCATCGTACCCGCCGATCGTGGCGGGAGGCGCCAACGCCTGCGTGATGCACTACGTGCACAATCGCGCGCGCTTGTGTTCGGGCGATCTGGTGCTGGTGGATGCCGGCGCCGAGGTGGAGTGCTATGCCTCCGACATCACCCGCACCTGGCCGGTGGGCGGCCGTTTCTCGCGCGAACAGCGGGCGTTGTACGAAATCGTGCTGGAAGCGCAGTTCGCCGCGATCGACGCGGTGCGCGCGGGTTCTCCCTACGATGCCGCGCACCACGCCGCCACGCTGGTGATCAACGAAGGATTGTGCGCGCTGAAACTGCTGCGCGGACCGGCGCGCAAGGCGTGGCAATCCGGGAGTTATCAGCGCTTCTTCCCGCACCGCACCGGCCACTGGATCGGCCTGGACGTGCACGACGTCGGCGACTACCAGGTCGACGGTCAGGCGCGCCTGCTGGAACCGGGCATGGCACTGACGGTGGAGCCCGGCATCTACATCGCGCCGGAAGACACCGGCGTACCCGCGCGCTGGCGCGGCATCGGCGTGCGCATCGAGGACGACGTGGTCGTCACCGAACGAGGGCCCGAAGTTCTGACCGCGAAAGTGCCGAAACTGGCGGCGGAACTGGAAGCGCTGTGCCGATGATGGTTTCGGCCTCGCGAGAATGCCGCTACGGCGATCATCGACACGCCGGCTTGCCGGAAACCTGAGGAGAACCTCCATGCACCACAGCCGTTTGTGCAGCATCATCATCGATTGCAGGACGGACGACCTCGAACGCGCCGCGGAATTCTGGTCGCGGGCGCTCGGGCGCCCGATCCAGCCCGATGCCAATCCCGGCAGCAACTACATCGGCCTCGTCACGCACGACGACGAACCGGTGATCGATGTGCAGAAAGTCACCCACGACAGCCGCGTGCACCTGGACATCGAGAGCGACGACATCGAGGCCGAAGTGCGGCGGCTGGAGTCGCTGGGCGCCAAGCGCGTCGAGGCGATCCGGACCTGGGTGGTGATGGAAGCGCCGACCGGCCAGCGCTTCTGCGTGATCCGCCCGCAGCGCAACGGCAAGGTCGGGCCGCACGCGAATCGGTGGGAATGAGCGGGCTCGCGGATCCGAAACGTGGCGACTTTCCGTTCATGCACGTTCCGTCCCCAACGCGCCACACGCGACCAAACCTGCTACGGTTCGGCAACACCGGGACAAACGAAAGGAGACGATCATGGCCAACGCGGGGTCTTTCTGGATCAGGTGGTCGCCGTTCCTGCTGAGCCTGCTGCGTATCGTGGCCGGGTTCCTCTTCCTGCAGCATGGCCTGCAGAAACTGTTCGGACTGCTCGGCGGCGTCGACGGCCATGGCGGAACCGTGCAACTGCTCTCCCTGTTCGGCCTCGCCGGCGTGCTGGAGGTGTTCGGCGGCGGATTGCTGTTGCTGGGTTTGTTCACGCGGCCGATCGCGTTCATCCTCTCGGGCGAGATGGCGTTCGCGTATTTCATGGCGCATTTCCCCGCCAATCATGTCTGGCCGATCCTCAACCACGGCAACGAAGCCGTGCTGTTCTGCTTCGTGTTCCTGTACCTGTCGGCGGCGGGCGGCGGGCCGGTCAGCCTCGATCGCGCCATCCGTCGCACCTGACGCGCCGACCGCGGCGCGCGTCTTCGCAGGGTTGCCTGGACCCGGTCGTGGCAGGCGTACCGTCGCCTTGCGCTGCCGCGGCGCAGCGATCGCCTTCACCATCGGGTGAACCAAAGCTGCCGGTCTTGCGCCAAGTGCATCACGTGCTCGCACGTGGAATTTCCCTTATAGTCCGCCCATGGGCGAATCCGACTTGAAGACCGAACTGGACGCGCTGTCCGCGGCGATGGATCGCGCGCTCGAAGCGCTGCGCACGCTGCGCGAGGAAAACGAAAGCCTGCGCCACAACCGCGAACAGCTCGCGGCCGAACGCGCGCAACTGCTGTCGCGCAACGAACAGGCGCGCTCGCGCGTGGAAGCGATGATCGAGCGTCTCAAGGCACTCGAAAACGCGGGCTGAGCGCGCGCGCTTGCGCGATGCCTTGAATGGCATCGCGTGCGTGCGCGAAGGCTAAAGGCAGGACGCCTTTGGCAGGGTTGCCTGACGAGATCATGGACGATCGAGCTTGGCAACATGAGTTGATCGAAGTTACGAAGGCGCGAGCACCATGAGTGCAACGAGAGAATCCATCACCGCCACCGTCCGCCTGCTCGATCGCGAATTCCTGGTCGGCTGCGCGCCGGAGGAACGCGAAGGCCTGATGGCCGCGGCCACGTACCTGGACGGCAAGATGCGCGAACTGCGTGGTTCGTCGCGCAGCGTCGGCTACGATCGCGTGGCGGTGCTGGCCGCGCTGTCGATCGCGCACGAATTGTTGCAACTGCGCAACCACCAGAACGAACAAATGCACGGCGTTGGCGAAGGAATAAGCATGCTGCGGCGCAAGCTTGAAGACGCGCTCGCGACGCAAGTAAAATGACCGCGGCGTCCCCTGCGGTGTTCGGCAGTGCATCTTCAGCAATTGCCTTGTTCCTAATGCACGACCTCGGGCAGGCGTATACCGGTTGAGTGTGCAAGTCCGCCGCGAGCGGAAAGCCTGACCAACCGGCGAGCCAGCCCACTTGATCCTCGGGATCAGGGTCGCTCGGTGCACACCGGCATCGCGGAGGGCGCGCTTTTTCGGGAGTTCTGAAAGCTGCTGCGCTCGGCATCTCGGCCGCCGGCGGTGCTCGAAATCCTCATGTACTGTCGTGTACACTCCGGTTCCTGCGCTCCGGCGCTCCGGCGTCGCCCAACCTGCCTTCGCTCGCGACGTTTTCGGAAATTCCTTGCATGAATACGGAAATTCGTACCCGGCTGCGCACCGACATGGCCGCGCGGCGCGTGGCACTGGGCGCGGCCGAGCGCATCGCCGCCGCCGACGACGTCGCACGATCGCTCGAACGCCTGCCGGATTTCCTGGTCGATGCGCACGTCGCCGGTTACTGGGCGGTGCGCGGCGAATTGCCCTTGAACCTCGTGGTCGCCAGCCTGCACGGCCGCGGCCAGCATTACCACCTGCCCGTGCTCGATGAAAGCGCGCCGCGCGCGTTGCGCTTCGCCGAATACCGTACCGGCGATCCCCTGAAGGCCAATCGCTTCGGCATTCCGGAGCCCCGCAATGCCGTTCTCGTGGACCCGCAGGAGCTGGACCTGGTGCTGGTGCCGTTACTGGCGTTCGATGCGCGCGGCAATCGCCTCGGCACCGGCGGCGGTTTCTACGACACCACGTTTTCGTTCCTGCGCGAAAGCAAACGGACGGACGGCCCGCTGCTGGTCGGCGTCGGCTACGCGTTCCAGCAGGTGGAAGCACTGCACGCGCAAGACTGGGACGTGGCGCTGGATTACGTCGCCACCGAACAGCAGCTGATCGATTGCCGGGCGGAGCGTTCCGCATGAACCACTGGCTGATGAAGACCGAGCCGGACACGTTTTCGATCGACGACCTGAAACGCGTCAAGGTCGAACCGTGGAACGGCGTGCGCAACTATCAGGCGCGCAACCACATCCGCCAGATGCGGAAAGGCGATGCGGTGATGATCTATCACTCCAGTTGCGCGGTGCCGGGCGTGGCGGGCCTCGGCGAGGTGGCGGGCCCGCCCTGCCCCGACCCGACGCAGTTCGACCCGGACAGCGAATACTTCGACGCCGGCAGCGATCGCGCCACCCCGCGCTGGTCGCTGGTGGACGTACGCTACCGGCGCAAGCTGAAACGCGTGATCACGCTGGACGAGATCAAGGCGCTGCGGGGCCTGGGCGATTTCGCGCTGACCCGCCGTGGCAACCGCCTGTCCGTCTTGCCGGTCACCGCCGCGCAATGGGAAGCGATCCTTGCGCTGGAATGACGAAGCCCTGGACAGGAACCACACGCTGTTCCGCGCTTGAGGACGACGCAGCCGCAGGTGCGCGGCGCGTCGACGCCTCGTCCTTCGTGTCCGACAGAAACGCCGCGCGTAGTTGCGGCGATTGCTTGCCGATTGCGCGCACCGCGGCGTAGAACTTCGTCCAGTCGTCGCCGCAACGCCGGAACAGCGCGGCGAAGGCGGGCACGCCCTGGTCGTACAGTCCGAACGGCAGCAGCTTGGCATTGTTGAGCGGCGTGGCGAACCACGCGTCGTAATCGCCATGGCCGTGCCATTCGGTGTCGCGAACATGCTCGTATTCGGCGCGCAGGCGGCCAAACTCGGCCTGCTTGCGCTGCAATTTGACCGCGTCGGGAAGCTCGCTCGCATACAACTTTTCAAGGCGCGCGCGCGTCGCCAGCACCAGTCCGGTGAACTGGTCGTCGCGCCGGTCGGCCACGGGATCGGACGGCGGCAGGTGGTTCACCGCGTGCCATTGCCGCAAGCCTTGTTCCTGCACGAAGGTGGCGAAGGATTCGTTGAAAGCCGTGTCGTCCTCGACGTAAAACTGCTGGTGTGCAAGCTCGTGGAAAATCGTGCCGGCGATGTCGTCGTCGCTCCAGTCGTCCATCGTGGAAAGCAGCGGATCGGCGAAGTGCCCCAGCGTGGAATACGCAGGCACGCCTTCGATCCAGACATCGTTGCCCGCCTGTTCCAGTTTGCGGGCCTCGGCATGCGCGCGCTGCGGGTCGTAGAAGCCCTGGTACGCCACGCAACCGGAGATCGGGAAACAACGCTCCACCGGCTGCAGCGACAGCGCAGGCGTGGCGAACACGTCGAGCATCACGAACGGGCGATGGATGTCGGCGTAGGTCGTGTAGCTGCGGTTGCGCGGCAGCATCAGCACGTCGGAAGCGAACGCGCGCGCCCGCAACGCCATCTGCAGGCGCGTGCGCAATCGCGGATCGGTATGCGGATCGGCAACGACCTGCGTGATCGGCCTGCGCGCGTGCAGCACCGCCATCTCGCCGGCGGCAAGATGCGAGTAGTAGCCCAGGGTCGAGCAACCGGTGGAAAACAACAGCGGCGCCAGCCACGCGAAGCGACGCATGGCGACCGTGATGCATGCCGCTGCCCTGCGCGTTACGACGCCGGCGGGCGGCATGGTCGCGTGACCGGAAAGCGGCTGGCTTCTAACGCGTGCCCTTGACCACGATGGTCTTGCCCGAAACATCGATGCTGCCGCTGTCTTCCAGTTGCTTCAGCACGCGGCCGGCCATCTCGCGCGAGCAACCGACGATGCGCGACAGTTCCTGCCGCGAGATGCGGATCTGGGTGCCGTCAGGATGCGTCATCGCATCGGGCTCCTGGCACAGGTCCAGCAGCGTGCGCGCGATGCGGTTGGTGACGTCCATGAAGGCCATGCGGCTGACCTGGCGCGACGTGCGCAACAGGCGGTGCGTCAATTGCAGGCCGATCGCGAACAGGATGCGCGCGCAGTCTTCGCGCAATGGACCTGCGAACAGGTGGAACAGCCGCTCGTAGCTGATCTCGGCCAGCTCGCAGGTGCCGCGCGTGCGGATCAGCACCTCGCGCTGCGCCTGCTCGACGAACAGGCCCATTTCGCCGATGAATTCGCCGCGATTGATGTACGCCAGGATCAGCTCGCGGCCTTCCTCGTCCTCGGAACACACCGTCACCGATCCATCGATCACGTAATAGAACGTGGCCGCCGGATCGCCCGGCCGCATGATCACGGTCTTGCCCGGATAGCGGCGGCGGTGGCAGTGGTCCAGCAGGCGCTGCATGGTGGCGGGATCGGGCGCCAGCATCGACGGCGCCTGCGAGCGTTCGTAAACCTGCTGCAGCAGATAACGCAATTCGGTCATCGTGCCCCTCCGCAACGGCTTCCCTGCGCGAGTGTAGCATTCGCGCGCGCAGGCATGGCGCCCGGCGCGCCGCCCGGCCTGCGTGCCCGGACGGAACGGCCTATACTTTCGACCCGCCGCCGGCCGCGCGGCGTCCCTTCCCCACTTTTCCGGAACGAGCCGTGGTCAAACCGCTGCCCCGCCTGAAGCTGCAGGGCTTCAACAACCTCACCAAGGCGCTGTCCTTCAACATCTACGACATCTGCTACGCGGTGTCGGACAGCCAGCGCGACCGCTACATCGACTACATCGACGAAGCCTACGACTCGGATCGCCTCACCCAGATCCTCACGGACGTGGCCGACATCATCGGCGCGAACATCCTGAACATCGCGCGCCAGGACTATGACCCGCAGGGCGCCTCGGTGACGATCCTGATTTCGGAACACCCGGTGGTGGACAAGCTCGGCCGCGACGTGATTTCCGACACCGTGGTCGCGCACCTGGACAAGTCGCACATCACCGTGCACACCTATCCGGAAACGCACCCGCACAACGGCATCGCCACCTTCCGCGCCGACATCGACGTGGCCACCTGCGGCGTGATTTCGCCGCTGAAGGCGTTGAACTACCTGATCGACAGCTTCGAGTCCGACATCGTGGTGATGGACTACCGCGTGCGCGGCTTCACCCGCGACGTGAAGGGCCGCAAGCACTACATCGACCATCGCATCAACTCGATCCAGGAATACCTCGCCCGGCACATCCAGCAGAAATACGAGATGTTCGACGTCAACGTGTATCAGGAAAACATGTTCCACACCAAGATGCACGTGAAGGACTTCGACCTGGACACCTACCTGTTCGAGGCGCAGGCCGACGATCTATCGTTCAAGGACCGCAAGCGCATCGAGTCGCTGGTCAAGCGCGAGATCGAGGAGCTGTTCCACGGCCGCAATCTGATGTAGCTGGCGCCCGCGCCGGGAGCCCAAGGCGCGCGCGATCCGGGATTGGGGACGGGTCGCGGGGGCGAAAGAACCGGTCGATCCCGCGAGGCAGGAGTGTTTTTGCCGGGCGCGCGTTGCAGCGGAATGCATTCGGCGGAGCATCCCCGTTTCCCATTCGCTTCCACTTCAAACGCGATAAGCGACCGCCTTCATCACCGCTGATGCAAACCGCATCAGCGACGGAATCGGCGGCGGCAGGTCCACGCCGCCGCGCGCCTGCGCGTTCGCCGCATGGCGCGCCTCTTCGGCCTGCATGGTTTCCAGGATGGCGCGCGAACGCGCGTCGCCTTCGGGCAGGCGTTGCAGGTGCTCGTGCAGGTGCGCCTCCACCTGGCGTTCGGTTTCGACCACGAAGCCGAGGCTGACGCGATCGCCGATCGCCGCGGCCAGCGCACCGATCGCGAAACTGCCCGCGTACCACAACGGATTCAGCAGGCTGGGGCGATCGTCCAGCTCGCGCAGGCGTTGCGCGCACCACGCGAGGTGATCGGTTTCTTCGGCTGCGGCGGCCAGCAGGTGCGCGCGCGTTCCGGCATCGCGCGCCAACGCGGCCTGTCCGTCGTACAACGCCTGCGCGCAGACTTCGCCGGTATGGTTGACGCGCATCAATCCGGCGACACGGCGGCGCTCGCCTTCTTCCATGGACACATCGCGTCGTCCCGAGGCAGGCGAAGGCCGCGCCTCCAACGCCGCGCCGCCGACGGCGCCGAGCGCGCGCTCGACGCCGCCGAGCAATCGGTCCAGCCGACTCAAGTGACGGGCGTTGCCTGACGTGTTCATGCGTCCAATTGTTTCGCAAGCAATGTGAGCGGATGTTCGACGGCGAGCGACGATCCATTTTCGCGCAGGCCGGCGGCCAGATGCAGCCGACAGCCGATGTTGGAAGTCAGCAACAGGTCGGGAGCCGGGTTCGGCAGCGTCGCCAGCAGCTTGCCGCGACAGGCCGCGGCACGTTGCGGGAATTCCAGCATGTGGCTGCCCGCGGCGCCGCAGCACTGCGCCTGGGTCGGCAGCACCTGCACCTTCAGTTGCGGCACGCGCGCGAGCAGTCGTTGCAAGGCATCGCCGCTGCGCGCCACGTTCACCTGCGTGCAGGGCAGGTGCAACGCCACGCGCGCCTCCAGCGGCCGGAACGACAACACGTCCGCGTGAGCAGCGACCAGGCCCGAGGCGTCTTCGACACGCGCACCCGGCAACGCCGCGCGCAGCGTGCCCAGACAGCCCGGCGTCGCGGTGACCAGCGTTTGCGCGCCGCTGCCTTCGAATGCCGCGCGGACGCGTTCGCCAAGATGCCGGGCGCGATCCGCATCGCCGGTGTGCGCAGCCAATGCGCCGCAACACCGATCGTCGATGCGTACCGCGTCGAAACCGGCGGCCTGCAACAACCGCTGCGCCGCAATCTGCGCATCGCGTTCGAACACGCCCTGCACGCAGCCGCCGAACAGGGCGACCCGCCCGCGCGCCGCGCGCGCCGACGGCGACGCCGGCCCGGGATTCGCGGACGGCAATACCGGCAACAATCCCGCCGCCGCACGCAGCGCGGAATCTTCCGGCAACCACGCGCGCGCCAGCGGCGGCGCCCAATGCCGCGCGAGCGTCCAACGCGCCCCTGCGGCCATCGCGCGCAACAGGCGCGGCCGCGACAATACGCCCAGCAGCGCGTGCGGACGCGGCCTCGCGGGCGCAAGGGCCGCGCGCGTTTCCACCAGCAGCGCCGCGTAGCGCACCGGCACCGGGCAGACGCGCTCGCAAGCCATGCAACCCAGGCAATGGTCCAGGTGCAGGCGCAAGTCCGGGCTCGCGGGCACCGTCCCCGCCACCGCGGCGGCGGCCAGCGCGATGCGTCCGCGCGGCGATTCGGTCTCGGTCGCGTCCAGCGCATAGGTCGGGCAATGCGGCAGGCACAGGCCGCATTTCACGCACTCGTCGGCAAGCCCGGCGATGCGGGCCGCGGCATCGGAAGCACCCATGGCCGGGATGCTGACATATTGCGCGTCCCTGCGCGAGAAAGCGGCCGTCCTTGGCCACACTTCTCAACAACCGCATCGAGCTTGCGATTCTTTCGCACGCCGGCTATCCTTTGCGGTCTTTCGCCGGGGTCAGGTGCGCGATCGCTGCATGGTCGCGTGCCGGGGCTCGGCACCACCAACGGATCGTTCCCATGAAGACGTTCAGCGCCAAGGCCGAAGAGGTCAAGCGCGACTGGTTCCTCGTCGACGCCAGCGGCAAGACGCTGGGCCGCCTGTGCACGGAAGTCGCCCGCCGCCTGCGCGGCAAGCACAAGCCTGTGTTCACCCCGCACGTGGACACCGGCGATTACATCGTGGTGATCAACGCCGGCAAGGTGGCGGTCACGGGCAACAAGCTCGACGACAAGATGTACCACCGCTTCACCGGCCACGTCGGCAACCTGAAGTCCACCAACCTCAAGGACCTGCTGGCCAGGCATCCGGAGCGCGCCATCGAGATCGGCGTGAAGGGCATGCTGCCGAAGAATCCGCTGGGCCGCGCGATGTACCGCAAGCTGAAGGTCTACGGCGGCGCCGAACATCCGCACACCGCGCAACAGCCCCAAGTTCTGGAAGTTTGAAAATGGCAACCACGCAACAGAATTACGGCACCGGCCGTCGCAAGACCTCCGCCGCACGCGTGTTCCTGCGCAAGGGCGAGGGACGCATCACGGTCAACGGCAAGTCGCTGGACGAATTCTTCGGCCGCGTGACTTCCCGCATGATCGTGCGCCAGCCGCTGGAACTGACCCAGATGTCGGACAAGTTCGACATCAGCGTCAATGTCGACGGCGGCGGCATCACCGGGCAAGCCGGCGCCATCCGTTTGGGGATCGCCCGCGCGCTGGTCGAATACGACGAAAGCCTCAAATCGCCGCTGCGCAAGGCAGGCTTCATGACCCGCGACGCGCGCGAGGTCGAGCGCAAGAAGGTCGGCCTGCACAAGGCACGGCGAGCGACGCAGTTCTCGAAGCGTTAAACTCGCAGACAAGGAACATTCGGCACATGGATGTGTCGACGTCAGACGGATGTCTGACGAGGCAAACGTGGCGCGGCTTTGCAGCGACCGTTTGCAATGCAAGCCGCGGAAGGACGCCTGGTTTGCTGCTCCTTTGAAAAGTGCGGCCATGGACGGCCGCTTTCACCGCGCAGGATGCGCATCAAAATAGCCCCGTCGCCAAGTGGTAAGGCACCTGACTCTGACTCAGACATTCGGTGGTTCGAATCCATCCGGGGCTGCCAATCCGGAAACAAAAGCCCGCAGCGATGCGGGCTTTTTGCTGCACCTATCCTCGGTACACCTCATGCCATCTCGGCACCGCCCACCAGCACCACATCCGCGCGCCGCTGGGCGAACAACCCCACGGTGACCACGCCGGCGAGCTGGTTGAGTTCGCGCTCCATCGCGACCGGATCGGTGATCCGCAATCCGTGCACGTCCAGGATCCAGTTGCCGTTGTCGGTGACGCAGCCGTCCCGCCACACCGGGGCGCCGCCGCGCCGCACCAGTTCGCGCGCCACCAGGCTGCGCGCCATCGGGATCACCTCGACAGGCAGCGGGAACTTGCCGAGCACGTCCACGCGTTTGCTGGGGTCGATGATGCAGACGAACTTGTTGGCCGCGGACGCGACGATCTTCTCGCGCGTCAGCGCCGCGCCGCCGCCCTTGATCAGGCATTTGTCGCCGTCGCATTCGTCGGCGCCGTCGACATAGAGCGGGATCGGCCCGATCGCGTTGAGGTCGAACACGCGGATGCCGCGTGCCTGCAGCAGTTCGGTCGATGCCTGCGAACTCGACACCGCGCCTTCGATGCGGTGCTTGATCTTCGCGAGCGCGTCGATGAAATACGCGACGGTCGAGCCGGTGCCGACGCCGACGACCATGCCGTCCTCGACGTAGGCGATCGCGGCTTCGCCGGCCGCGCGTTTCTGGGCATCATGGGGCATGGTGGGTCGGTGACTGGCGAGCCTGAGCCGCGCAAGCATAACAACATCGTCGGTCCGGAGCGGCGCGGCAGCGCCGGACCCGGAACCTGCTCCTCAAGCCGGCGTTCAAGCGGCCCCCGGTTCGGCCGCGGATTGCATGCGCGCCGGCCGCGGAATAACCATGAAAATGGATTGCGCTCTCCGGATCGAACCTCAACGCGCCAGCCTGCGCCTGGGCATGCCGCGCAGCTGCATCACGAACGCCACGCCGTCCTCGAGGTTGTGCGCTTCGACCTTGCCCTGGTGCAACTCGGCGACCAGGCGCACCACGTACAACCCGAGGCCCAGGTGCGGCACGCCGATGCGCGCGCCGCCGCCGCGCACGCTGACCAGCGAATCGAACAGCCGGCCCGACATCGCTTCCGGCAACCGCGGGCCACTGTTGGCCACGGTAATCCGCGCGCCCTCGTCGTCCTCGGACGAATCCAGCGCGATGCGGATCCAGCCCTGTTCCGGCGTGAACGACAGCGCGTTGTCGAACAATTTGTCGAGCGCCTGCGCGATCAGCTCCGGGGCGCCGTGCAAGTCGACGCGCGCTTGCGCGATCATGCAGGACAGCGCGCGCGGCAAGGCCAGCGGGCGGTAGGCTTCCGCGCAGCCGCGCACGACCTGCGCCAGATCGAAATCCTCGCCTTCGGTCGAGGCGATCGCGCGTTCCATGCGGCTGGCCTCGCTCATCGCGCGCACGATCGCGCCCAGGCGCGCGGTGCCGTCGCGCGCACGCGCGAGGTAGGGCTGTGCGTCGGCGGGAAGATCGGCGTGTTCGAGGTTGTCCAGCGAGGATTTCACGATCGCGAGCGGGGTGTTGAGTTCGTGCGAAAGTTTGGATGCGAGCGTGCGCAGGTAATCGGTGTAGGCGCCGATCGCATCCAGCAGTCGCGAGAAACTGCGCGCGAGGTCGCCCAGCTCGTCGCGGTCGTCCACCAGCGGCAACGCCACGATGGGCGCGCCATCGCGCCGCTGCGCCCGTTCCGCGGCGTCGCGCAGGCGGCCGATGCGCAACGACAGCCAGGTCGCGAAGGCGAACAGCAGCGCGCCGGCAACCAGCAAGCCGCCGACGCTTGCCAGCATCAATCCCAGCAGCGCGCGATTGGTCAGCAGCGGCAACGCGCGGCTGGACTGTTCCAGCACCAGCGCGCCGCGATTGACGCCGCGGGTATCCAGCGGCACCGCCACGGTCAGCAAAACGTTGCCCGCATCGGTGCCCGCGCGCCAGTCCGCGCTGGCGTGGCCCTGCAGCGCGCGTTGCACTTCGGCGTCGTCCAGTCGCGGCGCGGCGACCGGCAGGTTCGCGCGCCGATCCAGCGCCGGCGCGATCAACGCGCGGAAGGCCAGGTTGTCGAGCCATGCCAGCCTGCCGGTTTCCTGCGGCGGTTCGCCCAGCGGCGTGCCGCCGACCGCCAGCACCCATCCGTCGGCGCTCAGCAGGCGCACGCGCACGCCGGTCGGCGCGAGCTGGGCAAGGTCGTTCGACAACGATGGCGACAGCGAATACAGCGGCCGCAGGTCGGTTTCGCCACCGCCGAAACGCGCGGGCGCATCGGCGTCGTGCACGGCGATCCCGAGGCGATCGGGCGACTGCGCGCGCGGCACGCGCAGTTCGATGCGATAACTGCCTGCGTCTTCCTGCCATTGCCCGGTGATGAGATCCGGCAGCCCGCGCACGGGCGGGTCCATCGGTTGCGCCTGGAAACTGCCGGGCGCGGCGCTGGCGATCAGGAACCCGCGCTGCTGTGCACCGCGCACCATGGTCAGCTCGACGTGGTCCGCATCCTGCGCTTCGCTGTCCTGCGCGTCGGCGCGCGTGCGCGTGGCGTCGTCCACCTCGATGTACAGGTACAACCACACCGCGTCCTGCGCCAGTTGCACGCGCACGCCGGGCCACGGCCGCTGCACCCACGGCGAAAGCGTCGACCAGTCGTCGCCGTAGCCGTCCACCACGATCGGCTGCCGCGCGTTCTGCACGTACCAGCCGCGCGTCGCGGCCGGCATGGTCACGCCCACGGCGACCAGCCCGCGGCCGAGCGCGAAGGCGGTCGCCAGCAACGCCTGTTCCTGCGAGCGCCGCAGCAACTGTTCCATCTGCCGCACGTACAGCCAGCCGGCGAACGGCAACGCCAGCGTGGACAAGGCTACAGCCAGGAGTTTGCGGCGTAACGTCATCGGGGGATGGGCAGCGGGTTGCGGGTACGCCCTCTGGCAGCGTCTCGGGTACCGGCCTGCGTCAGGAATGCGCGCGGGAACATGCGCGCACATTATGCGATGATGCGGATTCGCACACCCCCGCTACCCGCCACCGATCCCGGCTTTCAAGTGCTCCAGCGGTACCCGACGCCGTGCACCGTCTCGATGGAATCGAACGACGGGTCGACCGCGATGAATTTCTTGCGGATGCGCTTGATGTGCGAGGTGATGGTCGCATCGTCCACCACCAGTTCCGCCTCGCGCATCAGCTGGTCGCGGCTCTTCACGTGGCCGGGAAAGCGCACCAGCGTGTGCACCATCCAGAATTCGGTGACGGTGAGCGGCACTTCGGCGCCGTTCCAGGTGATGCGCATGCGTTCGGATTCCAGCTTCAGCGGGCCGTGCTCCATCACGGTTTCGCTGGAAGCCGGCGCCTTCAGCGATTCGATGCGACGGAACAGCGCGCCGATGCGCGCGGCGAGCTGGTGCAGGCTGGTGTCCTTAGACAGGTAATCGTCGGCGCCGAGCCGCAGCCCGGAAATCACGTCGAAATCCGAATCGCGCGCCGTCAGGAAGATGATCGGCAGCGTGGAGGATTTGGCGCGCAGTTCGCGACACAGGTCGAACCCGCCTTCCGGTTCGTCGCCCAGACCGATGTCGATGATGACCAGTTCCGGCAGCCGCTGCGCGAACGCCGACGAGGCGTCCCCGCGCGAAGGGTAGCCGCGCACCTCGTAACCGAAGCGGGAAAGCGCCTCCACGTAATTGGCGCGGATGAGGGGTTCGTCTTCGACGATGGCGATGGCGCGTGGCACGGCAAGGTTCCGTCTGGATCCGGTGCGCAGCCTGCATCGCATTCCGGCGCTTCGCAAGGCGGTCGGGGCACGTGCCCGCGTTTTGCCACATTTCGTCCCGATTCCGCCCGTGGAACGGCAGCAGCGCGCCGCGAAACCGCGCGGTAATGCAGGCGTCGGGACTCCTTGCCGTGGAGAGTCGACCATGGAATACCGCCGAGCCGGCGCCGGATCCGCAGCTTCGTTTCGTTGGAATCAACGGGAAGAAGAGGCGCCGCGCCGGCGGACCATGGTTGTCCAGAGCGACCTCGGCTCGCGTTCTCGCAAGTTCAGTTGCGCATCGACTCGGGCTTTGCGGCGAGCACATCCGCCGCGCGCCACGCGCCGATGCGCTTGCTGCCGCTGAGGAAATACGGCCAGGCGCGGGCGGGCGCCACGTCGGGCGGCTCATTGCTGCGATCGCTCGCAAGCAGCCAGCCATCGGGATGCGCGCGGCACCAGTCGAGCACCTGCGCACGCGCGACCACGGGCAACGGTTGCAGCAATCGCCCGGTGTAGCCGAACAGGCCGTTGTGCCATTCGATGTGTACGATCGGAACATGCGCGCGCAAGGCGGATGCGGCGAACGCCGCTTCCGGGCGCACGTCCAGCGCCGGCCGCAGGGCAAGCGCGCCGGCCAGCAGTGACAACGACGCCAACGCGGAAGCGGCGAGCGCCAGTGCCCGGACCTCGCGGCCCCACGCGCGCCACGCGCCCGCCGCGATCGCCAGCGCGGCCAACGCGAACAGCATCAGCGGCTTCTGCGGTGGATACCCATAGGTGCGCGCGGCCCATGCGGGCAGCATGCACAGCCCGATCGCGACCAGCAGCGTGAAACCGGCATACACGCCGCCACGCAATCGCGCGCCGTCCTTCCGCAGGACATACGCGCCGCTCAACGCCCAGGCCGGCAGCAGCGGCGCGAGATAATGGATCTGCTTGCCGCTGATCGCGCAGAACGCGAGGAACGGCGGCAACCACCAGCACAGCAGGAACGCGCCCGTGCGACCGCGCGGCAATTCGCGCCAGGCACGCATGGGCGCGCGCAACGCGAGCACCCACGGCAACAGCAGGACCGGAATCAGCGGCAGGTACCACCAGAACGGCCGGCGGTGCGCGAAGCTCGCGTGCAAACGCCCGGTGACCTTGCCGAGCAGCGGTTGCCAGTAATCCGGCCCCGCATGCAACGCGGCCGGGATCAGCCAGCAGGCGATGATCGCGATGCCGATCACCACGGCCGCGAGCAACGACAGGTACCAGCGCCCTTTCGCCGCGCGTACGTCCCGGCTCCACAACGGCGCCAGCAGCGCCGCACCCGCGATGTGCAACAGCACCACCGGGCCTTTCGCCAGCATGCCCAAGCCGATCCAGGCGCCCAGCAAGGCGATGCCGCGTCCGTGGCGGCGCGCCTCCAGGTCGAGCAGGGCATGCAGGGCACCGAGCACCGTGAGCGCGAGCAGCAGGTCGAACATGATCGCGACGGCGAACAGCGCAAACCCCGCGCAGCCGGCCAGCAACCACATCGCGGCATCCGCTCCGCGCGCATCGAAACCCAGCCGGGCGGCCAGCCGGCGGACCATCACCAGCATCGCCAGCGCGATGGCCAGCGCCTCGACGCGCGCCACCCAAGTGTGCACGCCGAAGATTTTCCAGCCCCCCGCGATCAGCCAGAACAGCAGCGGCGACTTGTCCGAATACCACTCGCCGTTGACCGTCGGCACCAGCCACTGGCCGGAATGGAACATCTCCCACGCAGCGGTGAGATAACGCGTCTCGTCGATCGGGATCGGCGGAAACAGCAATGCCAGCAGCAGCAGGAACAAGAACCACACTGCCAGCCAGCGCCATTCGCCCGAACGCGCGGCAGGAAAAGCGCTCACGGCGGGATCGTCCATCGCGCGAAGAATAGCCGAAACGAAGTCGCCCACCCGACGGCCGGCGACTCGCACGTGCATGCGGCGGACAGGTTATTTGCGCTTCTTGCCGCGCTGCGGTTGGGCGGGCTCGCCCTTCTTGCCGAAGTGCTCCATCAGCGTCTTCATGTCTTCGGCGTGTTCCTCTTCCTGTGCCAGCACGCCCTCCAGCAGACGCTTGGTGGTGGTGTCGCGATCGCCGACGTAGTTGATGATTTCGCGATAGCTGTCGATGGCGATGCGCTCGGCGACCAGGTTTTCCTCGATCATCGAAGACAGGTCGTCCGGCACCACGAACTCGGCGTGGCTGCGCTTGGACAGGCCGTCGGGCGCGAAGTTGGGTTTGCCGTCCAGTTGCGTGATGCGCTCGGCGATCTGGTCCGCGTGCGCCTGTTCCTCGTTGGCGTGCTCCAGGAATTCCGCCGCCACGCTCTTGGCGTTGATGCCGGAAGCGAGGTAATAATGCGCCTTGTAACGCAGCACGCATACGAGTTCCGTCGCCAGCGCCTCGTTGAGCAGCTTGAGCACCGTGTCGCGGTCCAGCGTGTAGCTGTCCGTCACCGCGCCGCGCTTGATGTGCTCACGCGCGCGCCGCCGGATGGTCTGGATGTCGGTGAGGAACGGCTTGTTGCTGGCGGCCATGCGCTTCTCCTTGTCATTGGGAATGGCGTCACGACAGTGTACGCCCGCCGCGTGGCCGCGGGGTGAACTTCAGCCCGGCCGGTAAACCTCGCCGCCTTCCTCGCGGAACTCCCTCGCCTTCCCGGCCATGCCTTCGGCGAGCGCCGCGGCTTCATCGATGCCGTGTTCGCGCGCGTAGTCGCGCACGTCCTGCGTGATCTTCATCGAGCAGAACTTCGGGCCGCACATCGAACAGAAGTGCGCGCTCTTGTGCGCGTCCTTCGGCAAGGTCTCGTCGTGGAATTCCTTCGCCTTTTCCGGATCGAGGCCGAGATGGAACTGGTCGTCCCAGCGGAACTCGAAACGCGCCTTGGACAGCGCGTTGTCGCGCGCCTGCGCGCCGGGATGGCCCTTGGCCAGGTCGGCCGCGTGCGCGGCGATCTTGTAGGTGACGATGCCGTCGCGCACGTCCTGCTTGTCGGGCAGCCCGAGATGTTCCTTGGGCGTGACGTAGCAAAGCATCGCCGTGCCGTACCAGCCGATCATCGCCGCGCCGATTGCGCTGGTGATGTGGTCGTAGCCCGGCGCGATGTCGGTGGTGAGCGGGCCCAGCGTGTAGAACGGCGCCTCGCCGCATTTCTCCAGCTGACGATCCATGTTTTCCTTGATGAGGTGCATCGGCACGTGGCCGGGGCCTTCGATCATGGTCTGCACGTCGTGCTTCCACGC
>JAFEEJ010000264.1 GCA_018241145.1 Pseudomonadota bacterium
TGGATGGTGGCGAATTGTTCTGCCGAGCACGACATCAATGTCTTCTGCCACCGCTCCGTCGACATGCATATCAAATAACTCTCGGATTGCTGATCTGTTTCCAGATTGCGCAGCACTTTGGAGTGCGAACACTTCTTCTTCGCTTGCGGAATGCACTATTTCCGCTGCCCAAGTTGCGTAGCAAAGGAGAAAGAGAGAAATGGCTGCGGAGATGCGAATCATTGGACTTGACAATATATCGCCTAAGCGCAGGCCATGGATGGCCGCCATGGGTAAGGTTCCGGTATCGCCACATGGCCCCGAGCATCGCAGCCGGTCGTGCGCCCGGCGAGAAGCGCAAGGCAGTCGAGCCAACCAGATGTTGGTTCGACCGTCATGCCGGCGCAATGGTTTTGGCGACTTTTGCCGAAACAAAAGTAGCCCGCTCGCTTGGGAGGCGAGCGGAAAAAGACAGGGATGTCGAACGACAAAACGCGAAGAGCTGGATTCCGGGTTCTGCGCTGCGCGCAGCCCCGGAATGACGAGAGTGGGAACGAAGCGCCACCGCTATGCGGCCCGCCTCAACGCCACCACGGCATTCAATCCTCCGAACGCGAATGCATTCGACAGCACGGCGCGAACCTCGCGTTCGCGCGCGGTGTTGGGCACGTAATCCAGGTCGCATTCGGGATCGCGGTCGAGGAAGTTGGCGGTGGGCGGGAGGATGCCTTCGCGCAGGGCGCCGATCGCGGCGATCAGCTCGATCGCGCCGGCCGCGCCGAGTGCGTGGCCGTGCAGGGATTTGGTCGAGGATACGGCGAGCGAATCCGCGTAGTCGCCGAACACCTTCCGGATCGCGCGGGTTTCGGTGGGGTCGTTGGCCGGCGTGCCGGTGCCGTGCGCGTTGATGTAGTCCACTTCGTCCGCGTTCAATTGCGCATCGTCCAGTGCCGCGCGGATGGCGCTCGCCGCGCCGGTATCCGACGGCAGCACGATGTCGCCGGCATCCGCGCTCATGCCCGCACCGGCGAATTCGGCGAGGATTTCCGCGCCGCGTGCGCGCGCGTGGTCGAAATCCTCCAGCACGAACAGCCCTGCGCCTTCGGCCAGCACCAGGCCGCGGCGCTGTTTGCAGAACGGCCGACAGGTGTCGTCGGCCAGCACGCGCATCGCTTCCCACGCGCGCAGCACGCCCAGCGTGAGGCAGGCCTCGGCGCCTCCGGCCAGCGCGACGTCGGCGACGCCCGAGCGCACCAGCGCGAACGCCTGCGCGAATGCATGGTTGGCCGAGGCACAGGCGCTGGAAGTGACGAAAGCGGGGCCGGTGATGCCGAACTCGATCGAAACCTGCGAGGCCGGCGCGCTCATCATGCGCCGCACGATCGAAAGCGGATGCAGGCGCGGATTGCCTTCCTTGTACAACCGGCGGGAACACTCGTCGTTGGTCTGCTCGCCGCCGGTGCCGGTGCCGATCACGCAGGCGGTGCGTGCACGCAGCGATTCGTCGGCGGCGAAATCGATGCCCGATTGCGACACCGCTTCGCGTGCGGCGATCAACACGAATTGCGACACGCGATCCAGCAGCAGCAGTTTCTTTTCGTCGAAATGCCGCAGCGGATCGAAATCGCGCACCTGCGCCGCGACCTTGACCCGCAGTCCCTGGTTTTCGAATCCCGCCAGCGGTGCGATCGCGCTTTGCCCTTCGCGCATGCCGGTCCACACTTCGCGCGCGTCGTGCCCGAGCGCGCAGATCGCGCCCATGCCGGTAATCACGACGCGGCCGCCGCTGCTCATCTCATCCTGCAACCAATTGAATCCTTCCGTTCGCGCTGAGCCCTTCGGCAAGCTCAGGACAGGCTGCGCGAGCGTCAGCGAACGGAGTCGAAGCGCCTGTGTCCTTCGACTTCGGCCCTGCGGGCCTGCGCTCAGGGCCTGCCCCGGACCTGATCCGGGGACGAACGGAAATGAAGGCTGGCGCCATCGCTGGCATTCAAGCCGGCGGCGGCGTTGAAGGAGGTGGCGCTGCCGGCGGCGCGTTCTGCTGTTCCGCCAGCAGCTTCTGCACCGTTTCGACCAGCCCGCGCACCGATTCGGTGTCGAAGTTGGGGTCGCGGTCGGGCATCTGGATCTGGTAGTGGTCTTCGATCTCGAAAATGATCTGGATCGCATCCAGCGACGGGATTTCGAGATTCTTCAGGGTCGACTCGGGCGTGATCTTCGAGGCGTCGATGTTGGCCTCTTTCGCGATGATGCCGAATACGGTCTGTTGTACCTCGTCGCTCATGCGTCGCTCCCGTGTGCGGTTTGCCTCAGGCCGATGCGGCGGCGCTTGCCGGAAAACCGCACCCGTCGCCCCGCATCGACAGGATACGCGCAAAAAACTCGGCCGAGCGCAGGCTGACCCGGTCGCGCTCGCCGTCCACGGTAATCATGTGGTAGCTGTTGTTCAACCACACGGTCTCGGTCGGCGCCTGCACGCGCCGTTCGATCAGTTGCGCGTTGCGCAGGCTGGCGATGTCGTCGTCGGCCGAGTGCATGATCAGGCAGGGCGCGCGCACGCGGCGCAGGCGCGGGCGCACGCGCCAGGCCAGCTTGTGGAATTCGGCCAGCGACGGCCACGGATTGCCGGGCAGCCCGGCGACTTCGCTCGATCCCGCGAGCATCGCGCCGGCGATGCGCGACCGCACGCGTTCGTCCTTGATGCCGTAGGGGAAGCTTTCCATGAAGCGGCGCCGCTTGAACAGGCCCATGCCGCAAACCAGCGGCAGCAGGAAGGACAGCCGCGCCAGTTTCGGGATCGTCCAGCCGTCGTAGAAGAACGTGCTGCCGTACAACGCGAGGCCGCGCACCGCCTGCGGGCGCTCGATCGCCAGTTGCAGCGCCAGCACCGAACCCATCGACAGGCCGGCGACGAACAGATGATCGACTTCGCGCTGCAACTTGTCGGCGGCATCGGCAACGCTGCGCCGCCAGTCGCGCCAGCCGGTCTTCAGCAGGTCGTCCTCGCTGCCGCAATGCCCGGCAAGCTGCATGCCATACACCGTGTAGCCCGCGCGGTGCAGGCCCTTGCCGACGAACCGCATCTCCGCCGGCGTGCCGGTGAGCCCGTGGATCAACAGCACGCCCGCGCGTCCGCCGCGCAACAGGAAATCGGCCTGCTTGATCATCGATTGGGTCATGCCGCGTGCCCGATCCGTCTGCCATCAGTGCGCCCGGCCCACACCGGTCGCCGCCAGCGTACAAGCTTGCGATGCGAGCCTTTCGACCAGGTTTCGCGGCGGGCGGCGCCGGATCAGCCGGTCAGCCTGGCTTTCACTTTCTGCGACAGCGCACCGAAATCCGCGCGTCCGGCGGCCCGTTCCTTCAGCAGCGCCATCACCTTGCCCATGTCGCGCGCCGAAGCCGCGCCGGAATCGGCGATGGCGGACGCGACCAGCGCGTCGATTTCCGCATCCGACAATTGCGCCGGCAGATAGGATTCGATCACACCGATCTCGTAGCGCTCCTGCGCGGCCAGGTCCTCGCGCGAAGCGGCTTCGTATTGCGCCACCGAATCGCGGCGCTGCTTCAGCATCTTTTCCAGCACGTGCAGCACCTGCGCGTCATCCAGCTGGATGCGCTCGTCCACCTCGCGCTGCTTGATCGCGGCCTGCACCAGGCGGATCGTTCCGAGCCGCTGCTTGTCGCCGCCTTTCATCGCGGCTTTCATGTCGTCGGAGAGGCGGGTCTTCAGATCACTCATGGTGGTGTGCCCGGGAAAGAGGGAAAATCGGAACCCCACAAACACGAACGGCCGACGTCGCGCGAGCGAGTCGGCCGATGCGGCGCGCGAGGCGCGGGGGTTCAGTACAGGCGTTCGCGGCGCGTCACTTCGCGCGACAGGCGGCGCAGATGGCGCTTCACCGCGGCGGCGCGCTTGCGCTTGCGTTCCTGGGTCGGCTTCTCGTAGAACTCGCGCTTGCGGGTCTCGGCGAGCACGCCGGCCTTTTCGCAGGTGCGCTTGAAACGGCGCAGGGCGATTTCGAAGGGCTCGTTCTCGCGAACCTTGACGCTGGGCATATCGGCTCCACAGTGGGTAGACTGCCCGGATTAACCGGGCGAGCCGCGAAGTATAACGTGTCCCAGAGTGCATTTTCAAAGAGGGGTGCCTCGAAGCCCGTGCTGGGCATCGAATCCTCCTGCGACGAGACCGGGGTGGCGGTTTTCGAGCCCGGCCGCGGGCTGCTGGCCCATGCCCTGTATTCGCAGGTCGACCTGCATGCGGAATACGGCGGCGTGGTGCCGGAACTGGCCAGCCGCGACCACGTCCGCAAGCTGCTGCCGTTGCTGCACCAGACCCTCGACGAGGCCGGATTGTCGGCGCGCGACCTGGGCGGGGTGGCCTATACCTCCGGACCGGGCCTGGTCGGCGCGTTGCTGGTCGGGGCGTCGGTCGCGCGCGCCCTGGCCTGGGCGCTGGAGATCCCGGCGATCGGCGTGCACCACATGGAAGGGCATCTGCTGGCACCCCTCTTGGAAGAGCCGGCGCCCGGAACCGAACCGCTGGCGCCTCCATTCGTGGCCCTGCTGGTCTCGGGCGGCCATTCGATGCTGGTCGGGGTGAAGGCGATCGGCGAATACGAAATCCTGGGCGACACGCTGGACGATGCCGCGGGCGAGGCCTTCGACAAGACCGCGAAATTAATGGGCCTGCCGTATCCGGGCGGCCCGGCATTGGCGAAACTGGCCGAAAGCGGCACGCCTGGCGCATTCAGGTTTTCGCGGCCGATGACCGACCGGCCCGGGCTGGATTTCAGTTTTTCCGGGTTGAAGACACAGGTGTTGCTGGCGTGGCGCGATTCGGATCAGTCGGAACCGACGCGCGCCGATGTCGCGCGCGGCTTCGAGGACGCGATCGTGGAGACGCTCAGCATCAAATGCCGGCGTGCACTGGCGCAAACCGGCTACGGCAAACTGGTGATCGCGGGCGGCGTCGGCGCCAACAGGCGCCTGCGCGCGGCGCTCGCCGAAGCCGGCGAGCGCGAGGGTTTCCGCACGTATTTCCCGCGCCTTGCGTTCTGCACCGACAACGGCGCGATGATCGCGCTGGCCGGCGCGCTGCGGCTGGCGGCGGGGCAAGTCGAAAGCGCGGAAATCCGCGTGCGCCCGCGCTGGGATCTGGAATCGCTGCCGGTGGTTTGAACGTGGATATCGTTTTCATCGAAGGTTTGCAGATCGAAACGGTCATCGGCATCTATGACTGGGAACGGCGCGTGCGCCAGCCGGTCACGCTGGATCTCGAATTGGCGTTCGACAACACCCGGCCCGCGGCCAGCGAACGCATCGAGGACACGCTGGACTACAAGCGCGTGTCGAAGCGTTTGATCGCGTTCGTCGAATCTTCGCAATTCCAGCTGGTGGAGACGCTCGCCGAGCGCTGCGCGCAGCTGCTGCGCGAGGAATTCGGCGTGGCGTGGGTGCGCCTGAAATTGTCCAAGCCCGGCGCGGTGCGCGGCGCGAAGGCCGTGGGCGTATGCCTTGAACGTGGCGAGAAGCCGCGGGCATGACGCGCGCCTGCCTCAGCCTCGGCTCCAACGTCGAACCGGAGCGGCACCTGCGCGCGGCCGTGCGCGCGTTGCGCGAACGGTTCGGCGCGCTTGCCGTATCGCCGGTGTACGAAAGCCCGGCGGCCGGATTCGATGGCGCGCCATTCTGGAATCTCGCGGCGAGCCTGGAAAGCGAGCTCGGCGTCGATGCCTTGAACCTGTGGCTGCATGGGCTGGAAGATCGCGAAGGCCGCCGTCGCGATGTCCCGCGTTATGCGGATCGCACGCTCGACGTCGACGTCGTCGTCTTCGGCATGCAGGCGCTGGATCGTCCGGAGTGGCGGCAGGCTTTCCTGCTGGCGCCGCTGGCGGACATCGAACCGCGGTTGCCGGTACCGGAAGGTGGCGAAACCGTGGGCGACCGCTGGCGCCGCATGCAGGATTCCGGGGATGCCGCAATGCTGCGTCGGCTCGACGTCGACCTGCTGGACTGACTACAACCCGGCTTCGCGCGCCGCCTGATCGAGCCGTGCGCGGCGCGCGGGCACCTGCGTGGATTGCGCGGGTGCTTCCACGAAATCGATCGCGTGCGAGAACATCGCGATCGCGGTGCGCGCGACCTGGCGGGTATCGAACCACGCGTAGGTGCCGACGCCGGCCGCGCCGACCAGCGGCAGCAGCCGCGACAGCCCGGCGCCGAGCGCGCGTTGCGACAATTTGATGCCGACCCGGTCGGCGATGCCGCGCAACACGTTGCCGGTGGCGCGCCGCACGATGAAGCGTTCCCCCGCGCGCACCACGATGTCGCGCACCGCCTGCGCGGCGGTGTGCTTGAACAGGCAGTACAGCATCTGCTCGCGCGTCAGCGTGGAGGATTGCCCGTACGCGGCGGCGATGTCGGCGACCATCTTCGCCTGGATCTTCCAGATCGCCACCAGCTCCGGCAGCACGGTGACCCAGCCCAGCGGCCCGGGGGGCAGCGACAGCGAAGCGGAGGCGACGAACGCGCGCCGGCGCGCGGACGAGGCGATCGCTTCGGCGCGCACGCGCGGCGATACCGAAGGCGGTTCGGCGCTGCGCGGAATCTCGCTGAGGAAGTTGAGGATCGCGCGGGAAATCCCGCGCGTGTCGCCCTGGGTGGCGCCACCGGAGGAAACGATGTTCATGGGAGGATGTTCGACACGAGCCAGTGCGCAATCTTGCAGGAAGTTTCTCGCGACGACATCAAAATTGCGTCAAATCGCCAAACCGCGCCCGCCGTCCACGCGCAGGATCTGGCCGGTGACGAACGGCGCATCGCGCAACAGCCACAGCACCGCGCCTGCGATATCCGCGGGCGAACCCTGGCGTTTCAACGCCGTACGCGCCGTCAGCGACGCCATCGTTTCGTCCCCGACCGGCCGTTCCGGCCACAGCACGTCGCCCGGCGCCACGCCATTGACGCGCACGTCCGGCGCGAGTTCCTGCGCCAGCGCGAGCGTCGCCATGGCCAGCGCGGCCTTGCTCATGCAATACGCGCCGTGATCCGGCAGCGGATGTTGCGCGTAGATGTCGACGATGTTGACGATCACGCCGCGCGAAACACGCAGGGATCCCGCGGCGGCCTGCGACAGCAGCAACGGCGCGCGCGCATTGATGGCGAAAAGACGGTCGCATTGCTCCGCGGTGATCGAGCCGAAGGGCGTGGAATGAAACGCCGCGGCGTTGTTGACCAGTGCGTCGAGTCTGCCGAAACGAGCGATCGTTTGTTCGATGAGTTGCGGCAACTGCGCGCTGTCGGTGAGGTCGGCCTGCAACGCCAGCGTGGAACCTGCGCGCATGGCTTCCAGTTCCGTGATCAACCGATCCAGTTCGGCGCGCGATTGCCGGCAATGCAGGGCGACGTCGTGGCCGGCCGCGTGCAGCGTGCGCGCGATCGTCGCGCCCACGCGCCGCGCGGCGCCGGTGACCAGGGCAACGGGATTTTCCGTCCGCGCGTTCATGTGCGCGCTATGCTGCGGTATTCGCGCACCCACCGCAATCATCGAACGTCTTGAATACCGAATTGCCCGAGCCGACGCCCGAAGAACTGGCGCATTCGGAGCGCCTGTCCGCGCTGATCCGCGAGGAAATCGCGGCGGCCGGGCCGATGCCGTTCTCGCGGTTCATGGAGCGCTGCCTGTACGCGCCGGGCCTTGGGTATTACAGCGCGGGGAAATGGAAGCTCGGCGCTGCGGGCGATTTCGTCACCGCGCCGGAACTGGGGGCGCTGTTCGCGCGCTGTGTCGCGCGTGCCGTCGCGCCCGCGCTGCGGGCCTGCGGGGAAAGCGCGGTGTTCTTCGAGCTGGGCGGCGGCAGCGGGGCATTCGCGCGCGATTGCCTGCTGCAACTGCAAGCGCTGGACGCATCGCCTTCGCGCTACTGGCTGCTGGAGCCGAGCGCCGACCTGCGCGAGCGCCAGCGCGCGCGGTTGCGCGATGCGCTGCCGCCGGAGCGGTTCGCGCGGGTGGAATGGCTGGATCGTCCGCCGCAGCAGGCGTGGACGGGCGTGCTGTTCGCCAACGAGGTGCTGGACGCGCTGCCGGTCACGCGTTTCGCGATCGCGCACGGCGGGGTGTTCGAGGAGCACGTGGCGCTGAACCATGCGGGGGATCCGCGGCAGGCTTTCATGCGCGTCGATCGTCCCGCCGATGCGCTGGTCGCCGGCGCCGTGCGCCACGTCGAATCACAGCTCGGCGCATTCGCGGACGGCTATCGTTCGGAAACACTGCCGCAACTGCCGTGGTGGATCGAGGCCCTCACGCAGAACCTGCAACGCGGCGCGGCGCTGTTCGTGGATTACGGGTATCCGCGCCGCGAGTTCTACCTGCCCGAGCGCCGCGACGGTACGCTGGTGTGCCATTACCGCCATCGCGCGCACGGCGATCCGTTGCGGTATCCGGGCCTGCAGGACATCACCGCGTTCGTCGATTTCACCGCGCTGGCGGAGGCGGGCGAAGCCTGCGGATTCGAACGCGTCGCCTACGCTTCGCAGGCGTCGTTCCTGATCGCATCGGGCCTGGAAGCCGTGTTCGCCGAGGGTTACGCCGCATCGGACGACGAAGTCGCGCGTTACGCGCTCGGCAACGAAGTGAAGCGCCTGACCCTGCCGGGCGAGATGGGCGAACGCTTCCAGGCGATGCTGTTCGCGCGCGGGTTGGACGCGCCGGAGTCGTTCGCGCCGCTGGTGGACGCGGATCGCAGCGGGCGGCTGTGACGATTCCGGCTACCGCGGCACCTTCGCGATCGCCGCGATTTGCGCGCGCCGCATCGCCTCGCCGATCTGCGTGCCCTGCAATCCCTGTTCGACGAACGGTTGCGAGGTGACCGCCGCGGCCGCATCGCGCGCGGCGCGCAGGTAATCGGCTTGGCGGTAGGCATCGTGCTCGTGGTGCAGGCGCCCGCGCTTGTCGGCCATGCAGGCCAGCAGGAACGGTTCGAGCCGTTGCGGGCGGCGCAACGCGTCGAACGCCAGCAGCAATTCGAGCACGGTGGAGGGCTTCAATTCCAGCGCGCGGTGCGCATCGAGGTGGTGCCGGCAGGTGAGTTCCGCCAGTTGCGCGTGTTCGGCCGGCACCCGCAGGCGTTCGGACATGGCGCGCAGGGGCGCCAGCCCGCGGTGCTCGTGCGCGATGTGACGCGGCAATTCGTCCGCGGGCGTCAGCGCCTTGCCGAGGTCGTGCGTCAGCGCGCAGTAACCGACCAGGTCGTCGCCGGGCGCCAGCGCCGCCGCCTGGTCCAGCACCAGTTCCAGGTGCACGCCGCAATCGACTTCGGGATGATGCTGCGGCGATTGCGGCACGCCGTACAGTGCGTCGATTTCCGGAAACAGCACGTGCAACGCGCCGCATTCGTGCAGCGTCCGCAGGAAAGCGGACGGCTGCGGTTCGGACAGCGCCTTGCGCGTCTCCGCCCAGACGCGTTCGGGCACCAGGTGCGCGACTTCGTCGTTGCGCACCATTTCGCGCATCAGCGCCATCGTTTCTCCGGCCACGGTGAAGCCCAACGGCGCAAAGCGCGCCATGAAGCGCGCCACGCGCAGCACGCGCACGGGATCTTCCACGAACGCGGGCGAGACGTGCCGCAATACGCGCTGCCCGATGTCGCGTGCGCCGTGGAACGGGTCGACCAGCGCGCCGTGTTCGTCGCGCGCCATGGCGTTGATGGTGAGGTCGCGCCGCAGCAGATCCTGCTCCAGCGTCACGGCGGGGTCGCTGTCCACCACGAAGCCGCGGTAGCCGCGTCCGGCCTTGCGTTCGGTGCGCGCCAGCGCGTGTTCTTCCTTCGTCTGCGGGTGCAGGAACACCGGGAAATCGCGGCCGACCGGCTGGAAACCGCGCGCGCGCATGTCGTCGGGCGTGGCGCCAACCACCACGAAGTCGCGGTCGCCGTGCGCGCGGCCCAGCAATTCGTCGCGCACCGCGCCGCCGACCAGATAGATTCGCATGGCCGCATTCTGCCATGCGCAGACCGACAGTTATGCGCGCCCCGGGGCGCCGTCGATCGCCGCTGCAGGAGAGGTTGCGATGATCGCGACGGGCGCGGCGCTCATCCCCGGCCGGGCGTTTCGTACGAATGTCGCGCGGCATCGCGCTGCCCGGCGCGCGCCGCGTCCAGGCGAAGTTCGCGCGCGGGCGCGGCCAGCAAGCCCGGCAGCAGGACGGCGAAGCGCTGCGGGGCGATGCCGAGTTCGGCCAGGCCGTCCTGCGTGCCCACCGCATCCAGCTTCAGCGACTTGAAGTTGTCGGAGGAAAACGGCTTGCCGGGAACGAAGTCGCACGCACGCGCCTGCAGCCACCCCAGCGCATCCGGCAGTGGCAGCACCACGCGGCGCAGTTGCGCGGCATCGCGGATCATGCGCACGATCTGGATAAGCGTATAGACGTCCGGTCCGTACAATTCGTAGCTGCGCGCCGTGCCCTCGCGACCGCCGAGGGTTCGCACGATGGCCGTGCAGACATCGCCAACGTGGACCGGCGCGATCCGCGCGTGCGGCCGCGCCAGCGGCAGTACCGGAAACCATTTCAACAAGCCGTGGAAACGCGAGATCAATCCGTCGCCGCGTCCGTAGACGATCGTCGGGCGGAAAATCGTCCAGTCCAGCCCGGAGTTCCGCACCAGCGCTTCGGCTTCGCCGCGCGTCTTCAGGTATTTCGAGGCGTCGCTGCCGGCGTTGATCGAGCTCATCTGCAACAGGCGTCCGACGCCGGCCTCGCGGCAGGCGGCGATCACGCTGGCGGTGAGGTCGACATGCGCGCGCGCGAAGCGCGCACGTCCGGTTTCGTTGAGGATGCCGACCAGGTTCAACACCGCCGCGTGGCCGTTGAACGCGCGCGCCAGCGCCGCGCGCTCGTACACGTTGACGCTGGCCATGCGCACCGACGGCAGCACGCGCAGCGCGCGATGTTGCTCGCGGTTGCGCGACAGCAGCGTGATCGCGTGGCCTTCGGCCGCGAGCCGCGGCACCAGATGGCTGCCGATGAAACCGGTGCCGCCGAGGATCGCGATGCGCTGCGGTTTCATGGACGGGCCTCAGGGATGGTTGCCGGCGCTGGCGGCGGGCGCTGCGGTGGTGGCCGCGGCGGCATTGCGCTGCGCGCCGGTGGCGTCCATGCGGCACGTCACCGGTTTGCGTGCCGCGCCGCCGTTGAAATCGTAGGAGCTTCCGATCGCGGGCATGCGCGTCGTGACCGGCGATGCATCGCCGTGCAGGCGCCAGTCGTACATCGTGGTGAACGACAGCACGCGGGCGACGTATTCGCGGGTTTCCTGATAGGGAATGGTGGCGATGAAGGCATCCGGTTCGAGCTCGCCGCGCGCGTCGATCCAGCGCTGCACCGGCGCCGGGCCGGCGTTGTAGGCCGCGCTCGCCAGCCACGGGCTGCCGTCGAAGCGCAGTGCCATGCCGGCGAGATAGCGCGTGCCCAGCGGGATGTTCACGTCCGGATCGTACAGGTCGCCGGCGCCGCCGTAAGGCAATCCGTTCCGGCGCGCGAGATCCGCCGCGGTGCCCGGAAGCAGCTGCATCAGGCCATAGGCGTCGGCGGCGGAATGCGCGTCGGTCTGCCATGCGCTCTCGGCGCGGATGATGGCGAACGCCCACGCCGGATCGATGCCGGCCGTGCGCGATGCCGCGAGCACGTCGTCCCTGTCGGCCAGCGGAAAGCGTTGCTCGTACAGGTGCAGGTTGTCGTCGCCGACGAACGCGAACACCGCGCGGTCGTACCAGCCGCGCTGCGAGGCGAGTCCGGCGACGACGCGCTGGTCCGCCGGCGGCAGCGGCGCGAACGCGCGCGCCCATTCCCGCCGTGCCGCAGGCAGCATGTCGAGCGCGAAGAATTCGAAGGCGCGCGCGAAGCCGGGCGTGGCGAGCAGGCGCTGCTGCGCGGCGGGATCGTCCACCAGTTGTTCCGCGCAGATGCTGTAAGGCAGGCTCGCGCGGTCCGCGGCGAGAAATCCGTAATACGTCGCCTGTTGCGCCAGCGCCGCATAACCCTGGCTCGCGTCGGCGGCGCGGCCCAGTTTTTCGGCCACGCGCGCGGTCCAGTAACGCCATTCGTCGTGCTGCATTTCCTCGGGCGTCAGCGCGGCCAGTGCGCCCTGCGCGGCGTTCCAGTCGCGGTTGGCCAGCGCCACGCGCACGCGCCACTCGCGCGTGGCATCGGTCTGCGCCGCGGACGGCAGTGCGGCAAGCCGCGCCAGCGCGTCGGCGCTGAAATCGGTGGCGGCGTACAGCGCCAGCGCGTTGAGTGCGCGATCGCGCTGGCCTTCGTCGAATGCGAAACGCGTGGACAGCTTCTGCCATGCGGCCTGCGCCGGCTGGCTGTTGCGGCGGGCGTAGCGCGTCAGCGCGATCACCAGTGCTTCGCGCGTGCGCGTGTTGTCCGGCAATTGCGATGCGCGCGCCAGCAGCGTGGACGGGGAACGCAGGGCCGTCGCGAACCTGCGCGCGGCTTCCTGCTGGTCCTGCGGCAGCCATGCTGCGGACTGGTCGATGGTCGATGCCGACCTGGCTTCCGCGGCGCGTTCGATGCGGTCCCACACGCGTTCCGGCGTCAGCAGCCCCTGTGCATCCGCCGCCTGCAGCACCGGCGCGCAGGCCGAAGGCAGGCTGGCTTCCTGCCACAGCGCGGCGAGGTCGCGCTGGAAATCCAGCGCGCGGCCCTGCGCGAGTCGCGCCTGCAGCGCACCGCAATCGAGCGCATCGCCCAGGCCCGGCTGGTAGAACGCGAGGAATCCCTGCCAATCGCGCTGCCGTGCGAGCAGCTGCAGCTCGGCGCGGCGCAGGTCGTCGGCGGGAATCAAGCCCGGATAACGCGTCAGATACGCTTGCACCTGCGCGCGATCGGCGTGCGCGAGATCGCTTTGCAGCGCGGCGGCTTCCAGATACGGATACAGCGGATAGTCGTTCAGTCCGCGCGCCAGCGCTTGCCAATCCCGGCCGGCGCTCGCGGCCGCATACGCCGCACGGAATGCTTCGCGCTGCGATGCCTGATCCATCGTCTGCGCGGGAGCGCCGCAGGCCACCAGCACCAGCAATACCAGCAGGCCGCGCAGCGGCTGCACGATCCTGCGCAGCTTGCCGGAAGCCGGCGCCGCATTCATCGACACCACGTTCATCGACACCGCGTTCATCGGCACGATTGTAGTCGATGCGCTCCCGCGGCCTGCCAAGGACCGGGACGCTGCGCGCGACAACCCGGGAATGTCAATCGTTGGCGGCACGCAACACGGGCAGCGCAGCCACCGATGCCGCGGGTACGCGGATCTGGGCGGCCAGCGGCAGGTGGTCGGAGAAGGCGTCCGACAAGGTCCACATGCGTTCGATGGCGATGCCGCGCGACACCAGGATGTGGTCGATCGCGCGTTGCGGGCGCCAGCTCGGGAACGTCGGACGGGTTTCCAGCGGTTCGGACAACGACGTGCGCGAAAACAGCACGCGCAGTTCGAGGCTGTCCGGGTCGCAATTCAAATCGCCCATCAGCACCGTGTTCGGATGGCCGGCGAGCAATTCGGCGATGAAGGCGAGTTGCCGCAGGCGCGACTGCGGGCCCAGCGAGAGGTGCGCGACCGCCACGGTCAGCGCTTCGGCGTCGCCGCCGTAGCGCGCGATCAGCACGCCGCGTCCGCCGATGCGCCCGGGCAACGGATAGTCCAGCACCTCCGTGGGCTGCAGCCGGCTGATCAATCCGTTGGCCGAATGTGCGACCTTCGACACGCGCCGGTTGGGCTGGTGGCTCCAGAACGGCAGGCCGGAAGTTTCCGCAAGGTATTGCGTCTGGTTGAGGAAACCCGAGCGCATGCTGCCCGCATCCGCTTCCTGCAATCCGATCACGTCGAACTGCGCGATCTCGCGCGCCAGCCTGTTGAGGTTGTTGCGCTTGTGCGGCGCGGGCAGCACCGCGCTCCAGCTGCGGGTGACGTACTCGTGGTAACGGCCGATGCTGGCGCCCGCGAGGATGTTGCAGCTCAGCAGGCGCAGCGATGCTTCGGTCGGGATGGCGACGGGCGTGCTCACGCCGGCAAGCCTAACAGCGTGCACGTGAAGGCAAATGCGAAATCCGTTCGCATCCGGGCATGGCGTGCCGCGCCGTTACGGCCCGGCCCCCTTTCGTTCCGCCTGCTGCACCAGCCAGTTTCCGACCTGCGCGAGTTCCTCGTAGCTGTGGATCTCGGCGCTGCGGTATTCGGCCACGACCGGAGCATCGGCCGTGTCGTCCTGCAGGCGTCCGACCACCAGCGTCGGCGTTTCGTCGATGCCCCAGCCTTGCTCGATCCTGGTGTCGGCATCGATCTGCGCCTGCGTTTGCGGCGAATTGGCCGCAGCGAGGAACTTCTGCTGGTCCACGCCGTGGTTGGCGTAGAAGCCCGCCAGGTCCTGCAGCGAGTTCAGCGGATAGTGTTCCATCATCGCCTTGAACAGCGCGTCATGGGTGGCGTCCAGCGCACCGAGCTGGCGCACGGCGTAGAAAGCCTGCGCGTAGGGCTTCCAGTCGTCGTTGAATACCGCGGGCATGTAACGCACCTGCACGTCCTTCGGCAACTGCGCGCGCAGCTTGTCGAAGAACGGCGCGAATTCCGCGCAATGCGGGCAGCCGTAGGAAAACACTTCGACCAGCACCACGGGGCCGGTTGCGGCCGGCTGCTGCGCGGTGCGTGCGATGCGGACGTATTGCTTGCCTTCGGTGAAGCTGCCCGGCGCGGCCGGTTTCATTGCGCCGGCGGACGATGCCGCAGGCGAAACCGACGCGCCGTTGGTTTCGTTGTGCGCGGAGCAGGCTGCGGTCAGCAGCAGGCCGAGCGCCAGCAACGCGGCCGGAATGCCGCGATGCGCCTTCATGGCTTCGCCGCCGCTTCGCGCGCGACCAGGTACTTGGTGAGTTCGATCACCTGTTCCGGTCCACCGGCGGAAGCCATGTCATACCGCCACTTGCCGTTGACGACCATGGTGGGCGTGCCGGTGACGCCATAGGCCTGCACCAGCGCGTCGGCGCGCTTCATCCTGGTATTCACCGCGAACGAGTTGGCGGTGGCGACGAAGTCCGCAGTCTTCACGCCGTACTTCGCGTAGAATTTGGCGATGTCGTTGATGTCAGGCAACGGATTCTTCAGGCGGGCCGTGGCGGGGTCGTATGTGGCGAGTTCGCCGCCGGGCGAATGGATGGCCTTGAACATGGCGTCGTGCGTCTTGGCTTCGATGCCCAGCGCCTGCGCGGCGTAATACGCGCGCTGGAATACCGGGAAATCCTCGACCGGGTTGAACGACACCGGCAGGTAATCCATGTAGGCATCGGCCGGCAGCGCCTTGGCGATGCGGTCGGCGTAGGGCAGGAAGCGGAAGCACACCGGGCAGGCGTAGGAAAAAACTTCCGTCACTTCCACCTTGCCCGGGTTGGGGGTGGGTTGCGGCGTGTCGATGCGGAAATAGTTCTTGCCTTCGACCCATTGCGCGGCGCCGGCCGGCGCCTGCGCGAACGCGCTGCCGGCCAGGGCAACGGCAGCAAGGAAAAAGACGGCGCGTCGGATCATTGCGGGCTACCTCCCAAGGCGGGTATCTGGAAGCGCGCAGTTTCCTGCGGCGCGGCTGAACGGTGGTTGCGTCCTTCCTGCGACCGCGGCGTTCCCGGAACGTTCGCAGGGAAAACGACGCGCCGACGCAGGCCGGGCGGAATGCCGGATCAATGCTTGCCGTTGCTGCCCGCCGTGGCGGCGCTCGCCGCCGGGGCCGGCGCCGTGCCGGCCGCCGCGGGCTTCGCGGCGCTGGCGGCGGGTGCCGGCGCTTCCGGGCCGCTCACCGATTCGCCCGGCTGCGCGGTGTGCAGGCCTTCGACGTAGCTCGCCACCGCCTCGATGTCGGATTTGTCCAGGCGCTGCGCGATCGCCGGCATGATCTGCGCGTGCGGCTCGTCGCCCCAGACCGTGCCGTCGTGCCACGCCTGCAAGGTCTTCTGCACGTAGTCGGCGTGTTCCCCGGCAAGCTGCGGATACATCGCGCCGGGATTGCCGCGTCCGTCGGGACCATGGCAGGCCATGCACGCGGGAATGCCGCGGGCGGCATCGCCTTCGCGATAGAGCTTGCCGCCGGCGACCGCCAGCGTCTGGTCGGACACGCCCGGCAGCGACCGCTTGCTGGCGAAATACGCGCCGATGTCGTGCATGTCCTGCGGCGACAGTGGCGCGACCATGCCCTGCATGATCGAATTGACGCGCACGCCGCTCTTGAAGTTCATCAACTGGCGGACGATGTACTGCTCGTTCTCGCCGGCAAGCTTCGGATATTGCGGATCGGTCGAATTGCCGTCCATGCCGTGGCAGGCGCCGCAGGCCGCGGCCTTGCCCTGTCCCGCGGCGGCGTCGCCGGGCTTCACCGGCGTGGCCTGCAGCGCCAGCAGCTGTTTTTCGGCATCGGCCGCGGGCGCGGCGGATGCACTGGTGGCGGCAGCCGGCGCGGCTGCGGTGGACTGCGATGCGGGTGCTTTCGCGGTCTGCGCAAGCGCCACGCCAGCGAAGGCGAACACGGCGGCGGAGGCAAGCAGTTGCCGGAAGCTCATACAATGGTTCTCCCGCGGGACGATGGCCGGGCAGGATTGCGCCGGCCGCAACCGCGAAATTATGGCCGCGCCCGAAAATACGGTCAAACATGCCGGAACCTGCCAATCCCTTGCGCGGCGCGCGTTTCGTGCTGGCCGCGCACGAACCGCGCCAGTTGCCGGCCGATGCGGGCGCGGAAATCGCCTTCGCCGGCGTATCCAATGCGGGCAAGTCCAGCGCCCTGAACGCGCTGGCCGGACAGGCCGCGCTGGCGCGCACCAGCAAGACGCCCGGCCGCACGCAGCAGCTCGTGGTGTTCGAATTGCCCGGCGGCGGGCGGCTGGTGGACCTGCCCGGCTACGGCTATGCCAAGGTGCCCGAAGCGGTGCGCGAACACTGGCGCGGCGCGATCGACGGTTACCTGCGCACGCGCCGCAGCCTGCGCGGGCTGGTGCTGATCGCCGACGTCCGGCATGCGCTGAAGGATTACGACCGGCAGATGCTCGCCTTCTGCGCCGCGGTCAGACTGCCGTGCGTGGTGTTGCTCAGCAAGGCCGACAAGCTGTCGCGCACGCAGGCGCTGGCCGCGCAACGCAAGGTGCAGCGCGAGATCGACGATGCGCAATGGAATGCATCCGTGCTGTTGCTTTCCGCGACCGCGGGCACGGGCGTCGAGCAGGCGCGCGCGGCGGTGATGGCGTTGCTGGAAACGCCGCGTGCCTGAGTGATTGCAAAGGCCCGTGCACGGCCCCATTGTCCGCAAATTGAACGCAGGAGGCCCCGACATGTCCGGCCCCAGCCACGTCGAAAAGAAGCCGATCGAAAACCACGCGCAGCTGGTCGAATATCTGGCGAGCGGCGGCAAGCCCGCGGATCAGTGGCGCATCGGCACCGAGCACGAGAAATTCGTGTTCCGCACCGACGATCTGCGTCCCCCGACCTACGAAGGCGAGCGCGGCATCCGCGCGCTGCTGGAAGGCATGGCGCACTGCGGCTGGGAACTGGTGCGCGAGCATGACCTGCCGATCGCGCTTGCGCGCGGCATGGCTTCCGTCACGCTGGAGCCGGCCGGACAACTGGAACTCTCCGGCGCGCCGGTCGCCACCATCCACGACACCTGCTGCGAAGTGCACGAGCACCTGGAAGATGTGCGTGAGGTTTCGGAAAAACTGGGCCTGGGCATCCTCGGCATGGGTTTCCAGCCGAAGTGGCGGCGTGACGAAATGCCGTGGATGCCCAAGGGCCGCTACAGGATCATGCGCGACTACATGCCCAGGGTTGGTTCGCTGGGCCTCGACATGATGACGCGCACCTGCACGGTGCAGGTCAATCTCGACTTCGCGAACGAAGCGGACATGGTGAAGAAGTTCCGCGTCTCGCTGGCGCTGCAACCCATCGCCACCGCGCTGTTCGCCGATTCGCCGTTCACCGAAGGCAAGCCCAACGGTTATCTCTCCTATCGCTCGCACATCTGGGAAGACACCGATCCGGATCGCACCGGCATGCTGGATTTCGTGTTCGCTCCAGGTTTTGGCTTCGAACGCTACGTGGATTACCTGCTCGACGTGCCGATGTATTTCGTCTATCGCAAGGGCGAATACATCGACGCGGCCGGGTTGTCGTTCCGCGATTTCCTCGCGGGCAAGCTTTCCGTGCTGCCGGGCGAAAAACCCACGCTGCGCGACTGGTCCGACCACATGACCACCGCGTTCCCGGAAGTGCGACTGAAGAAATACCTGGAAATGCGCGGCGCCGACGGCGGCCCGTGGAACCGGTTGTGCGCGCTGCCGGCGTTCTGGGTCGGGCTGCTTTACGACAGCGCCGCGCTGGACGCGGCGTGGGACCTGGTCAAGGACTTCTCGATGGAAGAGCGCAACGAATTGCGCGACGGCGTGCCGAAGCACGCGCTGAAACTGCCCTTTCGCGGCGGCAGCGTGCGCGACCTCGCCCTGCACGCGCTGGAGATCGCGGGCCAGGGATTGAAACGCCGCGCGCGCCTCAACGTCGGCGGCGCCGACGAGACGATGTTCCTGCAGCCGTTGGTGGAATTCGTGCAAGCCGACCAGACCCCGGCCGAGCGCAAGCTGGAGCTGTTCCACGGGCCGTGGAAGGGAAGCGTGGATCCGGTGTTCCGCGAATTCGCGTATTGATCAGAAGATCTCGCCGACGCAACAACGCAGGCTGCCACCGGCTTTTTCGATCTCGTCCAGTTCCACCGTACCGATGCGGAAGCCCCATTCCGCCAGCGAGGCGCGTTGCGCGTCGGTCAACGCCGCTTCGGCGCGCGTGCTCATCCAGATGCGATCGTCCGCCAGCGTGATCGCGTTGCCGGCGTAGGCGCGTTTCTGTTCGGGCGTGAGCCAGATCGCGCGACTGCCGTGCGCCTGCGCGATCGCGCGCGGCACTTCAGGGTTGCGGAAGCCGTCGGCGGCGAGGATCACCGCGCGTCCGGCCAATGACGCCATCACCACGTTGGTGTGGTATTCGCTTATCCCCAGTTCGAAGCAGAACATCAGGCGCAGCCCGAACGCTTCGTGCATCGCGCGCGCGCCGGCCCTGTCGCAGCGTTCGGAGAGCCCGCAGTACCCGATGCCGCGGGCGTGGTCGATCACCAGCGAACCCGTCAGCTCGGCCACACAATCGCCGCGTCGTGACAGATCGATTTCCTCGTAGCCCAGCACGTCGCGGAAGAATCCGCGGATGTCGCCGCGTTCCGCCTCGCGCCGCCGTACCGCGTGCCGCATCCTGCCGACGATCAGGCGCCCCGACGCGGTCGCGAATACGTTGTTGGGGAACATCGCATCCGGCGTGTCCGCGCTGCCGGGAAACGTGATCATCGGGACGTCCTCGCGCAACGCGCGCGCGAGCGCGGCGTGCTGGCTCAACGCGCGTGTCGCGTCGAACGGCGCGTCCATCCGCATGTAACGGTTGTCGCGTGCGGATTCCGCCGCCAGCCCGTCCGCCGCCGGCGCGACCAGGAACGCCGCGCGCGCGGTGGCGCAGGCCGGCAGCAACGGCGGAAGCTCGGCGAGGGCCGAAACGAAGGCGGCAGGGGATTCGAGGATCATCGGTGAAGATTTTACGCAGGCTTCCAGCCGCGCACACCGTACCCGACGCTGCTTGTTGCAGACTTTGCGAGGAACAAAAACCCCGCGGCGTTTCGCCGCGGGGTTACGGAGAACAGCCAGTGGTCATTCGCTCAGGGGTGTTTGACGCACAGGATGTAGTCGCCGCCGGGGCTGGCCGTCCCGGCCTGCGCTATCCACTGGTAGCGTCCCGCCGGCCCCTGCTGGTGGATCTCGTTGCTGGAATTCGAGCCGATTTGTTGCGGATCCTTTCCCGGAACCTGCCATTTCGCAAAGAGACGGAAACCGGGCGGCGAAATCAGGATGCCGTTTTCCATGCCCGCGCGAGCCACATAGCCGGGGGAGCTGCCACTGCCACCCGGAGCAAGATTGCCGGGGTAGGCCGTATAGCCATCAGGACAGCTCGCCCCCAGCGTGCCATCACCGTTGATGTTCTGCGCCAGGATATTTCCCGAGTTCGTGCCGATATCCTCCCAGGTGGCGATCGCCATGTCGTTCGGCAGGATGGTGCTGGTCAGGCGGAATTTCTGCGCCGGCGTCGAAGACACGCTGACGATGCCGGGATTCCACAAGTAGCTCCCGTTCGTATCAAGGCGTGCCGCGTGGACCTGATCCTGGCCGAAGCCGACAGCGCCGCTGTAGAAGACGATCGCACCGTCGTCACTGGTTGCGACAGTGTCCGCAAGGTAATCCGCATTGGTGGTCTTCGGCACGATGGTGACGCCGGAACTGCCCCAGGCGAGGTTGCCGCTGGCGTCGACCCGCTGGCCCGAGATCCCCACGTTGCCCTGCGTCAGCGCATCCGCCTCGGTCCAGAACACGAAAATATCCCGGGTTGCCTGATTGTAGGCCGCGCTCGGTTCGACCTGGATATCGCCCGCCACGTTTGCCACCAATACCCCGTTGTGCGGGAAGGTTTCGAAACCGTTGGGTGTGAGGTGCTGCACGTGGCTCTGCAGATTGGTGCTGTCATACCAGGCGAACACCGCACCGCCGGTACCGTCCGGAATGAACGTCGGAAAATTGCCGAACTGCAGCGAGCCGGCGTCATAGACGGCCGTCGTCCACTTTGACAGGCCCGAGGTGTCGAGCTTCTGCGCCAGAAGGTGCTTGGGGCCGGAGAATCCCGTTGCGCTGACGTAAGAGAAGATCACCGTGCCGTTGGTCGAAGCGTGCAGGTCGCTGAGCGTGAGTGAAGCGCCGCCCGGGTCGGAAATCGTGGTTTCCCACTGCTGGTTGCCGCCGGCGTCGAGCCTCGCGAACTCCATGTCGGAGTTGTCCGTCCAGCCGAACACGACACCGCCGTCGGAGGTCGCGGTGATTTTGGGGTCGGCGAGGAAATCCGCGGTGTTGCCCAGCTGGATCCCGCTCGCACCCCACATCAGCGTTCCATCCGGGGCGATCTTCTGCGCTTCGATTTTTATGTTTTCCTGGTTGGTATCGGACACACGAAAGGCAAGCAGGGCATTGCCGCTCGCGTCTTCGCTCAAGCCGTAATCCTGCGTCGAACTGAAATACCGTTTGGCGACCAGCACGCCGTGGGTGCCGAGCATCCTGTTCCCGACCGAATCCAGCCGTTGAATCCGCACGCTGTAGCCGCCCGTGCTGTCATCGAACCAGCTGATCCAGCAGCCGCCGTCGGGGGTCGGCAGGATTTTGGGTTGGGCCTGCTCGCCCAATTTGCCGTTGCCGATCACGAAATTCGACGCGGCGGTATTCGACCACGACGCCAGAACCGGAGTTGCCGCCATCGCAAGAACCGCAGCCAACCCCACTGTCGCAAATGCGTGCGTTCGCATGAATATTTGCTCCTCACCTGAAGTTGAAGTCGATAAACGCGCGCGTGCAAGACGGCGCGGACCCGGATGCCACCGATGATGAAATCCCCGAATAACCTTGCGAGTCTGTTCCTTTGGTGCGATCTGTGTCAATCGACGGCACATGCTCGACAGTACGGATGCCTTGGGCGGGTCTTTTTCTGACCAATAACCGACGTTTCGTCAAGGCACAAAAAGGCCCGCCGAAGCGGGCCTTTTCTTTTTGCATCGCCGGCAGCGGCTCGCCGCTGCGATCGTGTCAACGCGCCGCGGTCACTTGCCTTCCAGCCCGCGGTCCTTCTTCATCGCGTCGATGTTGGGATCGCGGCCGCGCCAGTCGCGGTACATCGTGGCGAGGTCTTCGGTGTTGCCACGCGAAATCACCATCTGGCGGAAGCGGTCGCCGTTGGCGCGGGTCAGGCCGCCGTGTTCGTCGAACCACGCGAAGGCGTCGTCGGCCAGCATCTGCGTCCACAGGTAGGCGTAGTAACCGGCGGCATAGCCGTTGGCCCAGATGTGCAGGAAATAGCTGCTGCGATAGCGCGGCGGCACGTAGCTCAAGTCGGTGTGGTTGTCCTTGAGCGCTTTCGCTTCGAACGCATCGACGTCGGTCACCCGCGGCGTGTTGGCGGAAAGGGTGTGCCACGACATGTCGAGCAACGCGGCCGACAGCAGCTCGGTCATGTCGTAGCCCTTGTTGAAGAGCTGCGAATTCTTGAGCTTGGCCGTCAGCGCCGCCGGCATCGGCTTGCCGGTCCTGTAATCCTTGGCGAAATTGGCGAACACCTTGGGATTGGTCGCCCAGTGTTCGTTGAACTGCGAGGGGAATTCCACGAAATCGCGCGCGGTGTTGGCGCCCGACAGGCTCGGGTACTCGGTGTCGGCGAAGAAGCCGTGCAGCGCGTGGCCGAACTCGTGGAACATCGTGATCACGTCATCCCACGACAGCAGCGCGGGCTGGCCCGGGGCAGGCTTGGTGAAATTGGCGACGTTGTAGATGACGGGTTTGGTGCCGAGCAGCTTGGACTGCCCGACCAGGTTGCTCATCCACGCGCCGCCGGTCTTGTTGTCGCGCTTGAAGTAGTCGCAATAGAACAGGCCCAGTTCCGAACCGTCCTTGTCGTACACGGTGAACACGCGCACATCCGGCTGCCATACCGGGATGTCGTGGCGTTCCTTGAAGGTCAGGCCGTAGAGCTGGTTGGCGGCGTAGAACACGCCGTTCTGCAGCACGTCGTTCAATTCGAAATACGGCTTGATCTGGCTCTCGTCCAGGTCGTACTTCTGCTTGCGAACCTGTTCGGCGTAGAGCTCCCAATCCCACGGTTCCAGCTTGAAGGTCGGCTTGCCGGCCTTGCCCTGGTCGGCGTCGATCACCTTCTGGATGTCGGCGGCTTCGGCTCGCACGCGCGCGGTCGCGGCCGGCACCAGCGCATCCATGAACTTCATCGCCGCGGTCGGCGTCTTGGCCATCTGGTCTTCCAGCCTCCAGGCGGCGTAGTCGTCGAAACCGAGCAGCTTGGCCTTCTGCGCGCGGATCTGCGCGATCTGCGTGATGGTGTCGCGGGTATCGTTGGCGTCGCCCTTTTCGGCGCGTGTCCACGAGTCCTCGAACAGTTCATGGCGGGTATCGCGATTGGTGAGCGACCCCAGCGCCGGCTGCTGGGTGGTGTTCTGCAGCGGGATCACCCATTTGCCGTCGAGCTTGCGGTCCTTGGCCGACTGCGCGGCGGCGGCGAGGTCGTCGTCGCTCATGCCGGCAAGCGCATCCTTGTCGCCCGTCACCAGCGCGCCGGCCTTGGCCGCGGCCAGCAGCTGGTTCTGGAACTGCGCCGAAAGCGAGGATTCCTGCTTGTTGTAATCCTTCAGCTTGGCCTTGTCGGTGTCCGACAGCTTGGCACCGTTGAGCACGAATTCCTTGTAGTCCCATTCCAGCAGGCGGCGGGATTCCGGATCGAGCTTCAGCGAATCGCGCTGGTCGTACAGCGTCTGGATGCGCGCAAACAGCTTCGGGTTGAGGTAGATCGCATCCTGGTGCGCGGCGAGCCTCGGCGCTTCGATTTGCTGCACCTTTTGCAGGGTGTCGTCGGTGTTGGCGCCGGCGACCGCGCTGAAGGCGTTCATCACGCGGTAGAGCATCTGGCCGCTCTTCTCCATCGCCACCAGGGTGTTCTCGAAGGTGGGCGCCGCGGTGTTGTCGGCGATCTTCTCAATCTCCGCCTGCTGCTGGCGCATGCCTTCCTCGATCGCCGGCTGGTAATCGGCATCCTTGATCTTGTCGAACGGCGGCGCCTGCAACGGCAGCGTGCTGGCGTTGTAGAACGGATTGCCCATGATGTCGGCGCTGGAAGCCGGCGAGGGCGCGGTCGTGCTGGCCGCCTTGGCGGGCGCGGTGCCGGAATCGGCCGGCGCATCGGCGGCCGTGCGCGCGGGCGCGGGACCGGACGTGGCGGCGGTGTCCGTCTGCGTACACGCGCCGAGGCCGACCGAACCGGCGATCAATACACAGCAGGCCAGGGTCAGCGGTTTGATGCGAGAGAGGGTCATGGGTTTTTCCTCGAACGTGAGACCAGGGATCGTGGAGCGGCGGGCGGATTCCCGCGCGGGAAAATCAGGCCGAGCGCACGTCGCGCAGTTTCCAGTGTTGCCCGATCAGGATGAAGAGGCGGTGGCGCAGGATCGCGTGCGACAGCGAAGTGGTCACTTCGACGTCGGCGTGCAGGTCTTCCTGGTGCGCGGTGACCGTGGCGTTCGGATCGACCGGCGCCAGCGAATCGTCCACGTCGTCGGGCTCGGGTTGCTTGGCGCGCCAGCGGGAGAACAGCACGGCTTCGCGCAGCGCCTGTTGCAGCGCGGCGGCAAATCCCTGCGGCGAGGAACCCTGGAAAGCGAGGTCGGGATCGGGGCCGCGCGCGGTGGCGAGGTTGTCGATCGTGAGGTAATAGCGCTGAGCGGTGCCCATGCGGAATCCTGTGCGGGGTAACAAACTCCGGAATCATGCCGGGAACCGGGCGCGAGTGCCAGACCGTGCCGCAAGTCATGGTCGTGGCCGCAATGCGGCGAGCGCGGCGCGCAGCGCGCCCGTGCGTGCCGCGGCCGCCGGATCGAGGCCGTGTTCCAGCACCCCGAGGCAGGGCGCCGGCAGCAGCCGGCGCAGGGTTTCGAGATTGTCTCCGCGGCGCGGCATCGACGGATCGATGGCGTTGCCGATCCAGCCCAGCAGCTCGCATCCGTCATCCACGATCGCGCGCGCGGAGAGGCGTGCATGGTTGATGCAGCCCAGGCGCAGGCCGACGACGAGGATCACCGGCAGGTCGAGGCGGCGCGGAATGTCGGCGGCTTCCAGCGAGTCGCCCAGCGGCACTGCCCAGCCGCCCACGCCTTCGACGACGACGAAATCCGCGCGCGTGGCGAGCCGCGCATGCGCGGATTCGATGCGGGGCAAGTCGATTTCTACCCCGGCATCCGCCGCGGCGAGGTGCGGCGCGATCGCCGCTTCGAATGCATACGGGTTGCAAAGGGTGTAGTCGGACCGCGGATCGCTCGCATCGATCAGCGCCAATGCGTCTTCGTTGCGCAGGCCTTCCCGCGTGCTTTCACAGCCGCTGGCCACCGGTTTCATGCCGGTGGCGCGCACGCCGCCCGCGCGCAAGGCGTGCAGCAGCGCGCAGGCCGCAAAAGTCTTGCCGATGCCGGTGTCGGTGCCGGCGATGAACACGCCGGGTCGGGGCAGGCTGCGCGCGCTCATGGTGCGACGCTGAGGCTCGCAAGCTGGCTGAGCATCCTGCGTTTGAGGAACACGTTGCCCAGCGCGATCAGCCAGTACGTCAGCCCGGGAATCGCGACCAGCGAAGTCGTGCGCGCATTCGCCGGCAACAGCCACCACGCGAGCAATGCCGAAAGCAGGCCAATCCCCACCGACAGCGCCCAACGCAGCAGCCCTGCGCGGGTGATGATGACTTCGCGCGCATCCAGTTCGAGCGACCCGCGCATCCGCAGGGCATGGTGGTAGAACAACAGGATCACGACCGACATGCTGGCATAGGCGATGCCGAAGATGACGTAAATGGTTTCCCAGTCTGCCGCTGCACGTGCCGGAAGGTGGGCCGCTTGCGATCCGTTGCCCGCGTAAATCGCTGCATTGAACATCATGTGCAGCGGGTAGATGTAAATCAGCACCATGAATACCAGCAGCAGGCTGAGAAAGATGCTCGCGCCGTCCTCGATGCCGTAGCGCCGGTACCAGAGATAATGCGCATGCCAGAACAGGCACAGCAGGGCGAAGCTGGCGGCATATGCGGGCACGCCCTGCAACGCGCTCTTCAATTGCCCGACGTCGGTCGGCACGTGGCCGCCGCCGATCATCAGCAGCGTCACCGCGAACGCGAAGGCAGCATCGGTGAACGCCTCGATGCGCGTGTTCTCGCCGCCGCGGTAGCGGAAGCCGTTGCGATCGGTAGTTTTACGATGTGCCATGCGCGTTCCCTGCCGCAGTATGCCAGCGATGTTGCGGCGTACAATTGCGCATCTTCCAGGGACGAAAATGATGTTCGCGGCCCAACCGATCGTTTCGAACAGCAAACCCGGGTTGTACGACGAACTGGCGCAGCAGGCGCGCGGACTGTTGCACGGCGAATCCAGCCTGATCGCCAACGCCGCCAACTTCGCGGCGCTGGTCTGGCACGCGTTGCCGGAACTGAACTGGTGCGGGTTCTATCTGTACGACGGCAGGGAACTGGTGGTCGGGCCGTTCCAGGGCCGGCCGGCCTGCGTGCGCATCGCGCTGGGGCGCGGCGTGTGCGGGCTTGCCGCGCAATCGCGGGAAACGCAGGTGGTGCGGGACGTCAACGCGTTCTCCGACCATATCGCCTGCGATGCGGCCTCGCAATCCGAAATCGTGGTGCCGCTGATCCAGCGCGACGGTTCGCTGCTCGGCGTGTGGGATGTCGATTCGCCGCGGCCCGCGCGCTTCGACGACGAGGACCGCGCCGGCATGGAGGCGTTGTGCGCGGTGTTCATGGAATCGCTGGATTGACGCGCGAAGTCTGCCCTCTCGTCATTCCGGGCGCCGCGAAGCGCCGATCCGGACAAATTCGTCTGGAACGTAGTGAACAACCGGAGGTTGGCCCGAAGGGCAAAGTCCATGGATGGACTTTGTAATCCGCTCTTCTTCGAATTCATCCAGGATGCAGATTCCGGGTTCCGCGCGAGCGCGACCCGGGAATGACGGCCATCAACGCACCACCGCATAGTCGCGCGCGTCCGCGCGCCATTGCGGCGCGTTGCGGATCGCGGGCAGCACGTCTCCGGGCGCATTCACCATCGACCACATCGCCGCGTGTTCCGGATTCATGAAACGCTCGGCGATCACCTGTTGCAGGAACGCGTGCAAGGCTTCGTAGAAGCCGCGTGTGTTGAGCAGCACGATCGGCTTGAAGTACAGCCCGAGCCGCTTCAGCGTGATCGCCTCGAACAATTCTTCCAGCGTGCCGCAGCCGCCGGGCAGCGCGATCACGGCGTCGGAATCGCTCAGCAGGCGGTGCTTGCGCTCGCGCATGTCGGAGACATATTCCATGGTGAACCAGCCGTTGCGGCCGGCAGCCGTTCCTGGACCTTGGCGCCAGCCCGGACATCCCTGATCCGGGCGCTGGCCGGGCGCAGCATCCCCCTGATGCTGCGCTTTTCCCGGCCAGCCCCATTCCAGGTCGGCCATGAACCGCGGCAGGATGCCGATCACCTCGCCGCCTTTCGACAAGGCGCCATCGGCCACCGCCCCCATCGATCCCGCCGAGCCGCCGCCGTACACGACCGTGCACCTTGCCTGCGCGAGCAATTCGCCCGTGCGAAACGCGGCTTCGCGATACACCGGATCGGCCCGGTCGCTGGAAGCACAGTAGACGCAGATGCGCATGGATGTGAGGCGGAAGGCGGTGGACGGGGAGGGTAACGCCGGAACACCAAATCGTCATTCCGGATGCGGCGTGGCCGCGATCCGGACAAATTCGTCTGGAACGTGGTGAACAACCGCAGGTTGGCCCGAAGGACAAAGTCCATGGATGGACTTTGTAATCGGCTCTTTCGGAATGCGATGAATAAAAGCAGATTCCGGGTTCCGCGCTGCGCGCGGCCCCGGAATGACGATGGACTTTATGCTTTCCGGCTTCCGGCTTCCGGCTTCCGGCTTCCGGCTTCCGGCTTCCGGCTCTACCGCTTCATCGAATTGAAGAACTCCTCGTTGGTCTTGGTGTTCTTCATCTTGTCCAGCATGAATTCCATCGCGGCGAGCTCGTCCATCGGGTGCAGCAGTTTGCGCAGGATCCAGATCTTCTGCAGCATGTCCGGCTCGATCAGCAGGTCCTCGCGGCGCGTGCCGGAACGATTGATGTTGATCGCCGGGTAAACGCGCTTCTCGCTGATGCGGCGGTCGAGATGCACTTCCATGTTGCCGGTGCCCTTGAATTCCTCGTAGATCACCTCGTCCATCTTGCTGCCGGTGTCGATCAGCGCGGTGGCGATGATGGTGAGCGAACCGCCTTCCTCGACGTTGCGCGCGGCGCCGAAGAAACGCTTGGGCCGTTGCAGCGCATTGGCGTCCACGCCGCCGGTCAGCACCTTGCCGGAACTCGGCACCACGGTGTTGTAGGCGCGTGCGAGGCGCGTGATGGAATCGAGCAGGATCACCACATCGCGCTTGTGTTCGACCAGGCGCTTGGCGCGCTCGATCACCATCTCGGCGACCTGCACGTGGCGCACCGCGGGTTCGTCGAAGGTGGACGACACCACTTCGGCCTTCACGCCGCGCTGCATCTCGGTGACTTCTTCCGGCCGCTCGTCGATCAGCAGGATGATCAGGTGCACGTCCGGGTGGTTGTGCACGATCGCCTGCGCGACGTTCTGCAGCATCATGGTCTTGCCGGCTTTCGGCTGGCTGACGATCAGGCCGCGCTGGCCCTTGCCGATCGGCGCGATCAGGTCGAGGATGCGGCCGGTGATGTCCTCGCTGGAGCCGTTGCCGCGCTCCAGGTGGAACGCCTTGCGTGGGAACAACGGGGTCAGGTTTTCGAACAGCAGCTTGTTCTTGGATGCTTCCGGCGGATCGTTGTTGATGGTTTCGACGCGCAGCAGCGCGAAATAGCGTTCGCCGTCCTTCGGGTGGCGCACCGCGCCGGTGAGGTAATCGCCGGTGCGCAGGTTGAAGCGGCGGATCTGCGAAGGCGACACGTAGATGTCGTCCGGGCCGGCGAGATACGACTCGTCGGCCGAGCGCAGGAAGCCGAAACCGTCCTGCAGGATTTCCAGCACGCCTTCGGCCCAGATGCCGCCGCCCGAACGCGCGTGGGCCTTCAGGATGTTGAAGATCACGTCCTGCTTGCGCGCACGCGCCACGCCTTCCTGGATGCCGAGTTCCTCGGCCAGCGCCAGCAATTGCGGTGCGTTCTTGCGTTTCAGTTCCGTGAGGTTGATCAGGCGATTGGGATCGCCCGCTTCGCCTTCGTCGCCGTTGTCCTGCGGCAGGCCGTTGCCGCCGCCCTGAGGACTGCCGCTGCGGCCGCGATCGTGCCGGCCGCGCCGGCGCCGCCCGCGTTCGGGGCGGTTGCCGCTCTCGCGCGCCGGAGTATCGCCGTTGCGTTCGGAGGAGGATTCGTTGGGGGTTTCGGGTGCGGACGCGCGCGCGTCATCGCCGGGAGGAGTGTTTTGGGTATCGGACACGGGGTTCGCCTCGGGGGCGCCGTTGTGGAAAGCGGAAAGGAATGAATGGGAAGATCGCGGAGCCTTCCGGCCCGCGGGGCTGCTGACGTTCTCAGAGTCCCTGTCGCGACGGCCGGCGCGCGTACGCAGCCGGCACAGTCAATCTAGCACTGCCGCATGGCCGGCGACAAGCGGCCCGTGCGGGAGCCCGGCGCGTTTCATGGAACGCGCCGGACGGCGGGGCGGACAGCCATGCCCGTCGTTTCCCTCGATCGCTACGCGATGGAGCGGCCGGCCGCGTCGCCGATGGTCTTGTCGATCAGCTGGGTCAACTGGCCCTTGCTGACCGCGCCGATCTGGGTGGCCTCGACCTTGCCGCCCTTGAAGATCATCAAGGTCGGAATGCCGCGGATGCCATAGGTGCGCGGCGTCTTCTGGTTCTCGTCGGTGTTGATCTTGGCGATTTTCAATTTGCCGTGGTAGGACTTGGCGATGTCGTCCAGCAACGGGGCGATGGCCTTGCACGGCCCGCACCACTCGGCCCAGAAGTCCACCAGCACCGGCGTGTCGGATTGCAGCACCTGCGCTTCGAAATCGGCATCGCTGACGTGGGTGACGTGTTCGCTCATCGGAGGATCCTGCGGCCGCGAAACGGGAAAGATACAACTATGGGGATGCCGGCGGCGATTGCAAGGGCGGGCGCGAACGCCGTGGTTGGGCTACACTTCCACGTATTTTGCGATCGTCCCTGATCGCGCAGATCAAAAGCAGCCACCTGTGGTTGCAAGCTTGTTTCAGCGATCTTCCATGATCGCAGGAATCGCGACGCGGACATCCTGTCCGCACCACGATTTCTGCGATCGATCCCTGATCGCGAAGATCAAAAAGCGGTCATCCTGACCGCACATTTCACAAACACATGGCTCAACACGTCCTCACCGATACCTTCTTCGAACAGTTCGATCTGCATCCCCTGCTGGCACGTGGCCTGGCGGACTGCGGTTTCACGCGTTGCACGCCGATCCAGGCGTTGACCCTGCCGGTGGCGCTCGAAGGGCGCGACGTCGCGGGACAGGCGCAGACCGGCACCGGCAAGACCTGTGCCTTCCTGGTCGCGGTGCTCAACCGTTTGCTGACCCGGCCGGCGGTCGCCGACCGCCGCGACGCCGATCCGCGCGCGCTGATCATCGCGCCGACACGTGAATTGGCGATGCAGATCGACAAGGACGCGCGCGCGATCGGCCGCCATACCGGATTGCGTTTCGCGCTGATCTACGGCGGCGTGGATTACGACAAGCAGCGCCAGCAGTTGCAGGACGGCTGCGACATCATCATCGCCACGCCGGGCCGGCTGATCGATTACTTCAAGCAGCACGTCTTCAGCTTCCGCGCGGTCGAGGCGTTCGTGATCGACGAAGCCGACCGCATGTTCGACCTGGGCTTCATCAAGGACGTGCGTTACCTGATGCGCAAGCTGCCGCCGCGCGAGCAGCGCCAGGGCCTGATGTTCTCGGCCACGCTCAGCTACCGCGTGCTGGAGCTCGCCTACGAGCACATGAACCAGCCGCAGAAGCTGACGGTGGAGACCGAACGCGTCACCGCCGACCGCGTGCGCCAGCAGGTGTATTTTCCGTCCAAGGAAGAAAAGATCCCGCTGCTGCTCAACCTGCTGGAACGCACCGATCCCGCGCGCAGCATCGTGTTCGTCAACACCAAGGCCGCGGCGGAACGCGTGACGCAACGGCTGTCGCGGCATGGCTACGTGGTCGGCGCGCTGTCGGGCGACGTGCCGCAGAAGAAGCGCCAGAAACTGCTCGAGCGTTTCCAGAAAGGCGAGGTGCAATTGCTGGTCGCCACCGACGTGGCCGCACGCGGCCTGCACATCCCCGACGTCAGCCACGTGTTCAACTACGACCTGCCGCAGGACGGCGAGGATTACGTGCACCGCATCGGCCGCACCGCGCGGCTGGGCGCCGAGGGCGACGCGATCAGCTTCGCCTGCGACCTCTACGCGATGAGCCTTCCGGACATCGAGCACTACATCGGCCAGAAGATTCCGGTGCAGGGCATCGACGCGGGGCTGCTGGCGATGCCGCGTCCGCGCGGCATCGCGCGCCACGCCGCGCATGACGATGACGACGAAGAAGACACCATCGCCGCGGCATCGGCGGATACCGGAGATGCGAAGCCGGGCGGCGCACCGCCCGCACGCCGCCGCCGCCGGCGCAAGCCGCGGGAACGTTCCGCGCCGGCTTCGAACTGAACGTTCCATCGCACGACGCGCGGGCGCGGGAATCCGTCGCGCCGGAACCGCCAACGGATCGACAGCCGGAACCACGGCGAGGTTTGTTACGCTTCCTCCGGTTCCCTTCGCCGCTTCTCCTGTCGCCGATTCCCGTCGTGATCCATTTCGAATCCGTCAATCAGCATTACGTCAACGGGCACGAGGCGTTGAACGGACTCACGTTCCGCATTGCCGCGGGCGAGATGGCGTTCGTCACCGGGCATTCCGGCGCGGGCAAGACCACGTTGCTCAAGCTGATCGCATTGATCGAGCGTCCCAGCCATGGCGTGATCCGCGTCGGCGGCGAGGATCTCGCGAAGGTGCGTGGCCGGCGCGTGGCGCGGCACCGGCGGGGCATCGGCATGGTTTTCCAGGATCACCGGCTGCTGATGGATCGCAGCGTCGCCGCCAACGTGGAATTGCCGCTGGTGATCGCCGGCGTGCGCGCGGACGAACGCGCGCGGCGGGTGCGAGCGGCGCTCGACAAGGTCGGATTGCTGGCGTACGAAAAACAGGCACCGGTCACGCTTTCCACCGGCGAACAGCAGCGCGTGGGCATCGCGCGTGCGATCGTTTCCAGGCCGGCGCTGATCATCGCCGACGAACCGACCGGCAACCTCGACCCGCAACTTTCGTTCGACATCATGCAATTGTTCACCCGGTTCCAGCAGCTCGGCGCCACCGTGCTGATCGCCAGCCACGACCTGCCGCTGCTCAAGCGCCTGAAGAAGCGCACGCTGGTGCTGGACCACGGGCGCCTGGTCGCCGACGTGCCGGCCGAGGAGATCGCGTGAACACGAAGGCGGACGAATCGCCGACCGCGCCGCGCGCCGTCAGGCATTCGCGCTGGCGCGCGTGGCGCGAGCAGGACGCGTGGTGCCGCCGCGCCGGCCTGCGCGCGCTCGCGCAACGACCTTTCGGCACCGCATTGACGATCGTGGTGCTGGGATTCGCGCTGGCGTTGCCGCTGGTGTTCTATCTGCTGCTGGTCAACGCGCAGCGCATCGCCGGCGCGCTGGGCGAGTCGCAATCGATCAGCGTCTTCCTGAAACCCGAGGTCGGCGCGCGCGACGCGAACACCCTGGCCGCGCAATTGCGCGCGCGCGCGGGTGTGGCGCAGGTGACGTTGAAATCGCCGGCGCAGGGGTTGTCCGAACTCGCGGCGTTGCAGGGCTTCGGCGAGGCATTGCATGCGCTGCCGGACAATCCGTTGCCGTTCGTCCTGCTGGTGCAGCCGCAAAACGGATCGTCGCGCGACCGGATCGCCGCACTGGCCGCCGACCTGCGCGCCCACGCGGGCGTGGACCTGGTGCAGGACAACGGCGCGTGGCGCGCGCGGCTGGATACCCTGATCGCGCTGGGCCGGCGCATTACCCTGCTGTTCGCCGGGCTGCTCGCGGTCGCGGCCCTGGGCGTGGTCGGCAACACGGTGCGGCTGGACATCCGCGCGCGCGCCGACGAGATCGCGGTGCAACGACTGGTCGGCGCGAGCCCGGGATTCGTGCGTCTGCCTTATCTTTACGAAGGCGTGTGTTACGGATTGCTGGCGGGCGTGGTGGCGGTATTGTTGCTGCTCGCGCTGGAGGCCGGGCTGGCTTCGCCGGTGCGGGCGCTGGTCGGCAGCTATGCCGGGCAACTGGAATTCTCCGGGCTGCCCGTCACAGTATGGGTTCTCGTGCCGTTGATCGCGGCGCTGCTGGGCTGGCTGGGTGCGTTTTTTGCCAGTACCCGCTACCTCCTGCGCGCATCGCTTTCCTAGGCCCTGACATGACCAGCATCACCCGCCATATCTCGAGTGACAATCCGCGCGTGATGGTCGTGGATGGTTCGAAGGTCGCGCGCAAGCTGATCGCGCAATTGCTGGAAAAGGAGCTGCCGGGCGTCAGCGTGATCGCCTGCGCAACCGGCGCCGAGGCGCAACGCGAATTGCAAGTCGGCGTGATCGATCTGGTCACCACCGCGCTGCGGCTGCCCGACATGGATGGCCTGGAATTGGCGCATTACGTGCGCGAGCACGCCCCGCAGGCCTACATTCCGATCGTCGCGGTTTCCGGCGACGTGCAGGAACGCCTGGTCAGGCGCGAGATCGGCGGCGACGTCACGGACTATTTCGACAAGGCGCAGGGAATCCACGCCCTGGCGGAATTCATCCGCGGCTACGTGCGCCCGGAACCGAAGGGATCCGGCAGCGTGCTTTACGTGGAGGACAGCCGGGTCGTGGCGCTGGCCACGCGTCGCATGCTCGAAAAATACGGCTTGGCGGTGACGCACGTCATCAGTGCGGAAGATGCCGTGGCATTGCTGGACAGCGCGCGCGAACGCGGCGAAGCCGGCGCGGACCTGGTGCTGACCGACGTGAACCTGAAAGGGGAACTGTCCGGCGGCGACCTGCTTTCCCGCATCCGCGAACACTACGGCTACGGCAAGGGAACGCTGCCCGTGCTGGTGATGACCGGCGACGACAACCCCGTCAACCAGGCGGCGTTGCTGAAAGCCGGCGCCAACGACCTGGTGCAGAAGCCGATCGAGGAACGGTTGCTCGTCACGAAACTGCTGTTCCAGTTGCGGGTGGCGCAGCGGCTGCGCGGGCAGAATGCCTGATTCGACGTGGAGCCGGCCATGGGCGATGCGCGCCTGAAACTGGATGAATCCTGGAAGGCACGGCTCGGCGACTGTTTCGACACGCCGCAGATGATCGCGTTGCGCGAGTTCCTGCTGGCGCGCAAGCGCGCCGGGGCCCGCATCTTCCCGCCCGGTCCGCGGATCTTCGCCGCGCTCGATGCCACGCCCTTCGACAAGGTGAAAGTGGTGATCCTCGGGCAGGATCCCTACCACGGGCCGGGGCAGGCGCACGGGTTGTGCTTTTCCGTGCCGCCCGGGGTGCCGCCGCCACCTTCGCTCGTCAACATCTTCGCCGAGATCGAGCGCGATCCGGGCCTGCCCCGCCCCGATCACGGCTGCCTGATCCCATGGGCGCAACGCGGCGTGCTGCTGCTGAACTCGGTGCTGACGGTGGAAGCCGGTCGACCCGGTTCGCACCAGGGCAAGGGCTGGGAAGGATTCACCGATCGCGTGATCGACGAATTGAACCGCGGCCGCGAAGGGCTGGTTTTCCTGCTGTGGGGCTCGTACGCGCAGGCCAAGGGGCGCCTGATCGATCGCCATCGCCACCTCGTCCTGCAGGCACCGCATCCTTCGCCGCTTTCGGCACATCGCGGCTTTCTCGGGTGCGGTCATTTCCCGGCCGCCAACCGCTATCTGGAAAGCCGGGGGCAAACGCCGATCGACTGGGCCCTCCCGCCAGGGTCGGCTTTGGGGCCGGGTTGGGACCGGTTGTAATTTCTGAACGAATTGGTATAATTATTCCCGTCAAGCGGCGGGATTCCACGGAACCCCGGCCGCGTTTGGCACTCCAATGCAGCGAGTGCCAAAATCGCCAATTCCGGAGGGAAGACCCGCATGCCCGAAGCATTGGTCACCAACAATCTGCCGATTCCCGGCGCGGTCGGCAGTCTGGATGCCTACATCGGTGTGGTCCATCGCATCCCCGTCCTCACGGCGGAAGAAGAGCACCAGCTCGCCTTGCGCTACCGCGACGAGGAGGATCTGGAGGCGGCACGGCAGCTGGTGATGTCGCACCTGCGTTTCGTGGTGCACGTCGCGCGCGGCTACAACGGCTACGGCCTGCAGATCGGCGACCTGATCCAGGAAGGCAACATCGGCCTGATGAAGGCGGTGAAGCGCTTCGACCCGGACCAGGGCGTGCGCCTGGTCAGTTTCGCGGTGCACTGGATCCGCGCCGAAATGCACGAGTTCATCCTGCGCAACTGGCGCATCGTCAAGGTGGCCACCACCAAGGCGCAGCGCAAGCTGTTCTTCAACCTGCGCAAGAGCAAGAAGCGGCTCGGCTGGTTGAACGCCGAGGAAGTGCGCGCGGTGGCGAAGGACCTGGGCGTGCCGGAGCAGACGGTGCGCGAGATGGAATCGCGCCTGTCCGGCCGCGACATCGGTTTCGATGCGCCATCCGACGAGGACGACGATGCGCCGCCGGCGCCGGTCGCGTATCTGGAAGACCAGGGCGCCGATCCGTATCTGTCGGTGGCCGCTGCCGACGAGGAAGACAACCGGCTCGACACGCTGGAACGCGCGATGGGCAAGCTGGACGAACGCACCCGCGACATCATCCGCCGCCGCTGGCTGGCGGCCGATGACAAGGCCACGCTGCAGGAACTGGCCGACGATTACGGGGTATCCGCCGAGCGCATCCGCCAGCTCGAAGCGAACGCGATGAAGAAGATGCGGATGGTGTTCGAGGCGTAAGCCCGCCAACGAAAGTCGAAAGTGGAATGCAGGAAGAGCCGCAGCGATGCGGCTCTTCGTTTTTCCGGTTCGCGACCTTCGATTTCCTTTGAGGAAACCCTGATTTATCGGAGTTTCCGAGCGGCACATGGACGTGCCGCATGCGAATCAGGCACGCTCGTGTTGCATGCGCTTGATTCGCGAAACCGGGTCCGGACATGCACCGGACTGGGCGCGCTCTGACGAATCCGGGATGGACTGGTTCGGAGCCTCAATAGACATCCACGGGATCGACATCCACCGACCAGCGCAATCCGCGCGGTTGCGACAATTCCTGCAGGCGTGGCCACCAGATCGAGAGCGCGTGGCGCAGCGGCGCGCGCGAGCCGGATTCGAGCAACAATTGCGCACGGTGGCGGCCGGCGCGCAGCGGCATCGGCGCGGGCAGCGGGCCGTTGATGCGCACGCGTTCATCCGCTGGAAACGCGCGCAGCGCGGCGTCGAGGAAGGCATCCAGTGCCGCGGCGTCGACCGATTCCGCGCGCAGCAGGATCATGTGCGCGAATGGCGGCAGGTCGAGTGCGCGGCGTTCTTCGAGCATCTCCTGCGCGGCCGCCGGATAACCGCCGCGCAAAAGCGTGGCCAGCAGCGGATGATCCGGCATGTGCGTCTGCAACCACACCTCGCCGGGCTTGTCGGCGCGGCCGGCGCGGCCGGCGACCTGCACGATCAGTTGCGCCAGCTTTTCGCCGGCGCGGAAATCGACGCTGTGCAGCCCCTCGTCGACGCCCACGATCGCGACCGTGGTGAGGTTCGGCAGGTCGTGGCCCTTGGCCAGCATCTGCGTGCCGACCAGGATGGCCGGCTTGTCGTGCGCGAGTTCGTCCAGCAGCTTCTCGAAGGCGTCGCGCCGGCGCGTGCTCTCGCGATCCACCCGCAATACCGGAACCTGCGGGTAGCGTGCGCGCAGCGCATCTTCGAGGCGCTCGGTGCCATGGCCTTGCGGGATCAACGCCGCCGTCCGGCATTGCGAGCATGATTGCGGCAGCGGTTGGGCGAAGCCGCAGTGGTGGCACAGCAATCGCGCGCGGCCGCGATGCACGGTCAGCGGACGCTCGCAATGCGGGCACGCCGCGTGCCAGCCGCAGGCGTGGCACAGCAGCACCGGCGCGTATCCTCGACGGTTCCTGAAAACCAGCGCCTGTTCACCGCGCGCGATGCAGGCGTCGAGCGCTTCCAGCAGGACCGGTGAAAGCCCGTGGCGCATCCTCAGGCCGCGCAGGTTCAGCACGTGCACCGGCGAGGCGGGCCGTGCATGCACGCGTCGACGCAACCTCAGCAACGTGTAACGCCCCGTTTCCACATTGGCCAGACTGTCCAGCGAAGGCGTTGCCGAGCCCAGCACGATCGGCACATCCAGCGAATGCGCGCGCCACACGGCAAGGTCGCGCGCGTGATAGCGGAAGCCCTCCTGTTGCTTGTACGAGGCATCGTGTTCCTCGTCGATCACGATCAGGCCCGCTCGCCGCAGCGGCGCGAAGGCCGCCGAGCGCGTGCCCAGCACGATCGCGGCTTCGCCATGCAACGCCGACAGCCATGCGCGCGCACGATCGCCTTCGGCCAGGTTGGAATGCAACACCGCGATCGGCGCATCGAAACGCGCGCGCAAACGGCGCAGCATTTGCGGAATCAGCCCGATTTCGGGCACCAGCACCAGGCTCTGCCGGCCGGCGCGCAGCGCGCGTTCGATCAGTTCCAGGTAGACCTCGGTCTTGCCGCTGCCGGTGACGCCTTCCAGCAGCCACGGCCGGGGATCCCGGGCGTCCGCGCGCATGCCTTCCAGTGCCTTGGCTTGCTCTTCGGTCAAAGGTTGCGCGCGTGGTTTGCACCGCCACTCGCTTCGCGCCGGCGGGACGACGGTCTCGATCAATCCGGCGTCGCGCAGTCGCCGCGACGCGGCACGCCACTTCGGCAGCAGCGCGTCCAGCTCATCCGCGCGCAACGGCGATTCGGCCAGCGCGCGCAGCAATCCGGCGGATGATCCGCGCCGGCTGCGGGCATCCAGCGCGCTGCGTCCCGCGACGGTCAACCTCCAGGCTTCGTCGTCCGGCCGCGGCGGCGCCTTGCCCTCGCGCAACCACGACGGCAGCGCGCCGAACAGCACCTCGCCGATCGCGCCGCACCAGTATTCGCCGGCGCGCGACAGGCTCGCCAGCAATTCCGGCGTGAACAGCGGCGCCGAATCCAGCACGCGCTGCACCGGTTTCAACTGTTCGCGCGGCCATTCGGAAGCACCGGCAGAATCGAGCACGATGCCGATGCGGCGCGACCGTCCGAACGGCACTTCCACCCGCGTGCCCGGCGGCGGGACGCATCCATCCCGCGGCAGGAGGTAATCGAACGTGCGCGGCAGCGGCACCGGCAGCGCAATGCGCAGGATGTCGTGCGCCGGATTCATGCACGCGCCCTCGGACGTGACTTGCATGAACTTGTTTGTGCGCCGGTCAGGAACGCCGCGCAAGTTGCCGCCCGCGCGATGGTTTCTCTTTTATCCACAAAGCGTGTGGATAACGCTGTGGAAAGCCGCCCGCGCGCACTGCCGCAAAGGGCATCGGTGCGTGACCCGCGACGGCTTGGCGAAATTTTCATCAATCGGAAATCATGCTTGTCGATCAAGCAGATAGTGTTTCGGCTCGGGCGTGATGAATCCGGATGCTGGGGGTTGCCGGCGCCTGCGCGGAGGACGTTTGACGCTGTGCACAACCGCATGGCGGGAACCCAAGTCCTGCCTTCATTCCAGCGGCCGCAGCAAGCCGCGGGTGGCACGCACGCGATCGCCGAAACGGGCGCCGGCCCCGCGCATGCGCGGGGCGTGTTCGCGCAGGTATTCGTCGAAGGCCGCGCGGTCGCGCAGCCGATACTGCACGCGGTAGCCGATCCGGCCCGGCAGCGGCGCGGGTTCGAGCCGTTCGTGGATCTCCGCACCGAGGAAACCGGACAGTGCCAGCATCTCGCGCACGTGTTCGCGCAGCCACGGCAGGTATTCGGCGGCGAGCGCCGCATCCACGTCCAGGTCGACGACGTACACGAGGGCGCTCATGCGCTCGCCATGCTCAGCACGAAGGCGACGGCGACGGCGATGCTGAGCAGCACGGTGTAACAGATGCCGATGCACCCGTACTTGAGGGTGGTGAAGAACCAGCCCTGCATGTACACGCGCTTCTGCATCAGGAACAGGTACACGAACAGCCAGATCCAGGCCGCGGCGATCGCAAGTCCCAGCGGCACGCCCACCCAGGCCGCGTGCGGGGCGATCAGCGCCTTCAGCGCCGCCAGCGCGAACAGCACCAGCAGCGAGAGAAAGATGAAGGCGTGGCTGTGCAGCGCCACGATCAGGTGTTCCATGTAGAGCCTGCGCTTGAAGATGAAGAACACCTTCAGGATCACCGCGAACAACGGCAGCAACACGAACATCGTCTGCGGCAACAGCGAGAACACCCCGGCGGTCATGCGCTGGACCGCGGCGTTGCGGGTATCGGCGTGCTTCAGCGCGAGCAGGTTATCGCGCATGCGTTCCCCGGCCTGGTTGATCCAGTCGTTGGCGAAGCCGGGCAACCAGTGGATATGGACTTGCTGGCGCGGCAGTTCCCAGGTGTCGCCGCCGGGCAGGTTGAGATCGGTGCTGTGGTCGGCTTCTTCGGGGGTCCAGGCCGCGGGCGCCGATGAAACTGCCGTTGCGCTGCCCGCCGCGGCCGGGGCGCCTTGCCGTTTCAATTCCACCAGTCGATCCGCAGCCGCGCTCTGGATGCGCTGGCGCGCGACGACCAGTGCGGCTTTCGCCGAAGGCGGCATTTCGGGTTGCGTCTCCGCATGATCGAGTTTCGCCAACGCATCTTTTTCCTGCGCGCGCACCTGCGCGGGCGTGTGAGCGTCTGCAAAGGACGCGCCGCCGGCGCGGCTGTCGTCGAACCGCAAACCGGAACTGTCGAACGCAAGGTGCATCACGAAGAACGCGATCAGGGCGAGGAAGAACATCAGCCGGAACGGCGTGACGTAGCGCACGCGCCTGCCCGCGAAATATTCGCGGGTCAGGAAACCGGGCCTGAAGTACAACGCCGGCAGCGTGCGCAGCACGCGCGAATCGATGTTGAACAGCGTGTCCAGCACGTCGCCCAGCACGCCGGAAAGGTGCCGGATCAGCCCCTTCACCGGCTGCCCGCATTGATAGCAGTACTCGCCGTACAGCGGCGCCCCGCAATTGGCGCAGGCGGCGCTTGATGCGGGCGGCGGTACCGGTTCCTGTTTGGTTACCATGCTGCGACTGGCCTGATGGATCCCGATGCGCATTCTAGCTTTCGACCGCGCGCGCTACGTGCGCGAAACCCGCGCCACCGTGAAACTCGCGCTGCCGTTGATCGCCGGGCAACTGTCCTCGGTCGGCATGAACGCGGTGGACGTGGTGCTGGCCGGTCATTACAACACGCACACGCTGGCGGCGGTCGCGGTCGGCGCCACCGTCTGGCTGCTGGCGCTGGTGATCGCGATCGGCGTGATGATGGCGCTGCCGCCGTCGGTCGCGCACCTGGACGGCGCCGGCAGCCGCGAGGCAATCGGCCCGCTGTTCCGGCAGGCATTGCTGCTGGCCGGCACGCTCGGCGTGCTGCTGTGGTTCGGCGTGAGGCATGCGGAACCGCTGTTGCACCTGCTCGGTGTGGAAGCGGAATTGCTGCCCGACGTGCAGGCGTTCCTGCACGCGCTGAGCTGGGGTGCGCCGGCGGTATGTTTCTACTACAGCCTGCGCGGCGTCTCCGAAGGCATGAGCTGGACGCGGCCGACGATGTTCTTCGGCTTCACCGGGTTGTGCGCGTTGATCCCGCTGGGCTACGTTTTCATCTACGGCAGGCTCGGCCTGCCGGCGTTCGGCGCGCGCGGCAGCGGCATCGCCAACGCGATCGTGCTGTGGCTGCAAGTGGTCGCGTTCGCGGCGTACGTGAAATGGTCGCCGCGTTATCTTCCGCTGCATCTGTTTGCGCGATTCGAAAAACCCGATCCGCGCGCGCTCGCGGGCCTCCTGCACATCGGCGTGCCGATGGCGGTGACCCTGCTGATGGAAGCGGGCATGTTTTCGATCGCGGCGCTGCTGATCAGCCGGCTCGGCACGGTGGCCGTGGCCGCGCACCAGGTCGCGATCAACGTGGCTTCGATCACCTTCATGGTGCCGCTGGGCCTGGCGCTGGCGATCACGGTGCGCGTGGGCAACGCCGCCGGCCGCAACGACCCGCACGGCGTGCGCTACGCGGGCCTCGGCGGGATTTCGCTGACGCTGGCGACGCAATGCGTGGCGTCCGCGCTGATGCTCGGCATGCCGCACGCGATCGCGCGGCTCTACACCGATGCGCCGGCCGTGCTCGCGCTGGCCGCGCAATTGCTGATGCTGGCCGGCGCGTTCCAGTTCGCCGACGGCATCCAGGTGGCTTCCAACGGCGCGCTGCGCGGGTTGAAGGACACGCGCGTGCCGATGCTGATCACCGTGCTGGCGTACTGGGGCGTCGGCATGCCGATCGGCTACGCGCTGGCCTTCCATGCCGGCTGGCGCACGCCCGGCATGTGGGTGGGCTTGAACGCCGGCCTGTATGCGGCGGCGGCCCTGCTGCTGGCAAGGTTCGTGCGCCTCGCGCGCCGCGGCGACTGGAAGCGCGCACCGCTGCCGGTGTCGATGCAGCCGTGACGCGGATCGCCGGCTCGGCTACGCTGGCGGTCCACGAATCGATTGGCGCGAGCAAGGCAGGATCACATGGCGGCGCAACAACAGTCCGGCGGCTTCTGGAGCGGTCTGCGCGCCGTCGGGCGCGGCATCAACATGGTGCGGCTGGTGATCATCAACGTGATTTTCTTCGCGATCCTGCTGGTGATCCTGGTCGCGGCGGGGCACGGCGTGGCCGAGGTCGCGCCGAACAGCGTGCTGGTGCTGAAGCCCGATGGCCAGCTGGTCGAGCAGTTCAGCATCGATCCCGTCAGCCGCGCGCTGGCGCGGATGTCCGGGCAGGACTCCGGACAGGTGCAGGTGCGCGACCTGGTCGGGGTGATCGATGCGGCGGCGCGCGACGGCAACATCAAGCGCATCCTGCTGGAACCCGACCAGTTGCAACCCGGCGGGTTCGCCGCGCTGGAGGAAGTGGGCGCGGCGCTGGATCGTTTCCGCAAGGCCGGCAAGCAGGTGTACGTGTGGAGCGCCGGCATGGACCAGGGCCAGTACCTGCTGGCCGCGCACGCCGACAGGATCCTGCTGGATCCGCAGGGCGCATTGCTGATCACCGGCCTGTCGAACTACCGCAGCTACTACAAGGATCTGCTGGACAAGCTCGGGGTGCACGCGCACCTGTTCCGGGTCGGGCAGTTCAAGTCCGCGGCCGAGCCCTTCATCCAGGATGCGCCTTCGCCCGCGTCGATCGAAGCCGATCAATACTGGCTCGGCGGCCTGTGGGATACCTGGCTCACCGAAGTCGGCAAGCGGCGCGGCATCGACGCGAACACGCTGCGCAACGAGATCAACGCGCTGCCGCAGGAAATCCGCAACGCCCGCGGCGACACCGCGCAGCTCGCGTTGCAGCTGCACCTGGTCGACGAGTTGGCCACGCCGCAACAGGTCGTGAAGCTGATGCAGAAGCTGGGCACGCCCGACGACAGCGGCAATGGCTTCCGCGGCATCGACTTCGACGGATACCTGCCGCGCGTGCAGGGCCTGGCATTCGGCAAGCCGCTGGTGGCGGTGGTGGTCGCGGAGGGCGACATCGTCCCGGGCAAGCAGAACCCCGGCACGATCGGCGGCGAATCGACTTCCGCGTTGATCCGCGCGGCGCGCAACAACCGCAACGTGCGCGCGATCGTGTTGCGCGTGAATTCCCCCGGCGGCGAAGTCTATGCGGCCGAGGAAATCCGCCGCGAAGTGCAGCTCGCGCGCGAAGCGGGCAAGCCGGTGGTCGTGTCGATGGGCGACGTCGCGGCCAGCGGCGGCTACTGGATTTCGATGGACGCCGATCGCATCTTCGCCGAGCCCGACACCATCACCGGTTCCATCGGCATTTTCGGCCTGTTCTTCACCGCCGAGGACGGCCTGTCGAAACTCGGCATCCATACCGACGGCGTGGCCACCGCACCGCTGGCGGGCGCCTTCGACATCCGCCGGCCGCTGGATCCCGATCTGGGCGCGATGATCCAGAGCATCATCGACAAGGGTTACCAGGATTTCGTCGGCGGCGTGGCGCGTGCGCGCGGCAAGAGCTTCGCCGACATCGACGCCATCGCGCAGGGCCGCGTGTGGAGCGGCGCGCAGGCGCTGCAGCGAGGGTTGGTGGATCAACTCGGCGGCTTGAGCGACGCGATCCGGCTGGCGGCGCAGGACGCCAAGCTCGGCAACAACTACGCGATCAGCTACGTCGAAAAGCCGATGAGTCCGTTCCAGCGTTTCCTGCTGAACTTCGGCGACGGCTCCGCCGCGCACATCCTCGCCGCGCTCGGCGTGCGGCTGCCGGATTTCGTCGCGCAGATTCCGAAGCTGGCGCCGGAACTGCAATTGCTGCAACACGCGCAGGCAGGCAAGCCGCAGGTGTATTCGTACTGTTTCTGCACGGTACGCTGATCGTCGTCAGGCGCGCGTTCGCGCGCGTCCGGTGCCACGTGAGCGATGAATCGCGGACGGTCAGCGGCAAAAGCTGGATGCTGTTCCGCTCACCGCTCACCGCTCGCCGCTCGCCGCTCACCGCTCACCGCTCACCGCTCACGCGACGCAGCCTTCCTGTCGCCGGCCACGCGGCTCCCGCGCGGCTCGCTCGTCAATGCGACTGGTCGTCGATCGCCTGATCCTGTTTCGCGGCCTGCTTGTCCACCACGCCCTGCACGGCTTTCGCGCGGTTGCGGTCCTTCAGCAACGGGCCGAGCGGCGAGTTCATCGCCACGCTCGATGCGGCCTGCGGTTGCGGCAAGTTTTTCGGCTGCGGCGGCTGCGGACTGTGCGGCGAGCACGCGCACAACGCAATGCTCAGCAACAGCGAGAATGAAATTGAAAAGTGCGGCCATGGATGGCCGCTTTCACGCGCAGGGATAGCGCACAAACGTTGTTTCATGGCGAATGTCCTGCAATCCGTCGCAGTCTCGCGCGCGAGGCGTTGCCGCGCAAGCTGCGCTAACCTCGCTCTCGAACCCGGCCAAGATTTTCGCCACGTATCCACTCACCGGAGTCGTTGCGCATGAACAACGCGCATCTTTCCCGCTGGCGGCTGGACGGACAGGTCGCGCTGGTCACCGGCGCCAGCCGCGGCATCGGCCTGGCCTGCGCGCGCGAGTTGGCCGCGCTCGGCGCAAGCCCGCTGCTGGTGGCGCGCGACGAGGCGCAACTGGATGCCGCCTGCGAGGAGATCGCCGAGGATTTCCCCGACAGCGAGCCGCGCTCCTTCGCCGCCGATCTGGCCGAAGCCGAGGAACGGCTGGCGGTGTTCGACTGGATCGCCGATCTCGGCGCGCCGCTGTCGCTGCTGGTCAACAACGCCGGCGGCAACATCAAGAAGCCGACGCTCGAGTACACCGCCGAGGATCTGCACAAGTTGCTCGAACTGAACCTCGTCGCGGCGTTCGACCTGTGCCGCCTGGCGCATCCGCAACTGGCGCAGCACGGCAATGCCGCGATCGTGAACATCGGTTCGGTGTCGGGGGCCACGCACGTGCGCACCGGCGCGCCGTACGGCATCAGCAAGGCCGCGTTGCACCAGATGACCCGCAACCTCGCCTGCGAATGGGCCGAAGACGGCATCCGCGTCAACGCGGTGGCGCCGTGGTACATCCGCACGCAGCGCACCGGGCCGGCCTTGAGCGATCCGGAATACCTGGACGAAGTGCTGCAACGCACGCCGATGGGGCGCATCGGCGAACCGGAGGAAGTCGCGGGCGCCGTCGCGTTCCTGTGCACGCCCGCGGCGAGCTACATCACCGGCGAGGTGGTCGCGGTGGATGGCGGGTTCCTGCGCCACGGGTTCTGAAATGTTCTTCGATCACATCGAAACGCCTATCGGGCCGCTGCTGCTGGTCGCGGACGAACACGGCTTGACGTACATCGGCTTGCCGCGTCGCGGTGTTGCGCAGAAGGCTCCGGAAGACGCGCGGCACGCGCCGTTGAAATTGCGCGCCGCGCAGAAGCAGTTCGAGGAATATTTCGCCGGTGCGAGGCGGGCGTTCGACCTGCCGTTGCATCCGCACGGCACGCCGTTCCAGCTGGAAGTCTGGGGCGCGTTGCTGGCGATTCCCTACGGCGAGACCACCAGCTATGCGCAAATCGCGCGGCGCATCCGGCGGCCCAATGCGGTGCGCGCGGTCGGTGCGGCCAATGGCGCCAATCCGCTGGCGATCATCGTGCCCTGCCACCGCGTGATCGGCAGCGACGGCGATCTCACCGGTTACGGCGGCGGCCTGCCGGCGAAGCGCTGGCTGCTGGCGCACGAGCGCAGGTTTGCCCCTCGAACGAAGCTCGTGCTGGAGCCGTAAGCCCCGCGATCAGCAGCCCTGCATCTGCGCGTGCAACTGGTCCTCGCGCTGTTGCAGCGGCGGCTGTTCGCTGGGAAACGCCATCTTCAATTTCCGGTGGTTGGCATCGAAGCGGCGTTGCAGCTCCTCGCACACCTGTGCCGGCGAAGCGGGGTGGCAATCGTCCTGCACCTGCACGTACGCGTTGGCCAGCAGCGGACCTCCGACCGTCGGCTTGCGCGCTTCCCCGGGCGCCGACATGCCCAGGCGATCCGGGCCGCCGTAAGCCTGGTCGAGGCTCTTGCCGGGCGCGCCCAGCACGCCCATCGGCACGGTGTACGGGCCCGGGAGCGTATCGCTCAGGTATTGCCGCTGGTCGTCGTACCGCGTGCAGGCGTACATCGCGGGCAGCGGTGCCGGCGCCGGAAGCGGTGTCATCGGCATCGCGACGGACGGGGCCGGTGCTGGCGCGGGCGAAGAACTGCCCGAGGCGGGAACCGACGACACCATCGGCGCATCCTGCAACGAAACCGTGGCCTGCTTCTGGCGGGGCGGGCAGGGCTTGTCCTGATAGCTCACCGCACCGTCACGTGCGATGCACCGGTAGATCTGCACCGCATGGGCCGCCGTGCAGGCCCCGAGGAGCAACACTGCGACAATCCACGCGCGCGGGATCACGGTCATCGTCGCATCGTACGCGCAGGCGCGTCCGATGACCTGAATGCCCCGTCACGCGCGGCTGCAACATTGCCCGGTAAAATCGGCGGCCGGGAGAAGGCAATGCACCGTCGGATTTTCGTCTGTCGATTGGCCGGGCTGCTGCTCCTGCTGTCGCCGGTGGCGGCCGTGTCCGCGACCTTGCGCGTTTCGCAACTTCCGGCGACGGCCGATTCGCCGCCGTTGCAGGCGGCGACCGTCATCGGCGGCGGCATGGATGCGCATTTTGCACCCATGGCTCGACCGCTGCTGCGCGCGCCGGATGCGCGGGTGGCCTGGTACCGCCTGCAATTGACGCGGGACTGGGACGGTGCCACGCCTCCGCTGCTGCTGATCGGCGGCGATACGCGGGCGCGGGTCGTGGCGTACCTGCCGCCGGACTATTCGGCGCATCCGGTCAGCCCCTACGATGCGCATCTCGATCCGCGCTTCTCGCGGCACGCGCTGGTATTGCCGTTGCCCGGCGATCTTCGCGCGGACCAGCCGGTGTATCTGGAAACGGGTGCGCCGGGACAGAGCCAGCCCCTGCGGGTGGGTGTCGCGGATTACGCGGGGTATCAGGCCGGCGATTTGAACCACGTGCGCCTCAGCACCCTGTTCGCGGCGGTGCAGGCGTCGATGCTGATGGTGATCCTGTGCTTCTGGCTGGTGTTGCGCGACCGGATGTTCCTGTACTTCCTCGCGTACATGACGGCGCAGGTGGTATACCAGCTGGCTTCCTCGGGCGAGCTGTACGCATTGCCCGGCGTGGCCGGATTGCTGGAGTCGCTGCGCTATCACCCCGGGCAGTTCGCGGCGATCCTGGCGGCGGCGCTGTCGATCAGTTTCATCCTCGAATTCGCCGACCTGCCCGCCTACGTGCCGCGGCTGGCGCGCGCATTGAGTTGGCTGCGCTGGCCGTATTTCCTGTTCGCGGTCGTGTTGTGGATTCCGGCCCTGCAACCGGATGCCTGGTTGCCGAACATGGTGAACCTGCTGATCGTGGTCAGCACCTTGCTGGCGCTGGTCGCGGCCTGGCGCGCGTGGCGGCTGGGCAGCCGACAGGCGGGATTCTTCCTGATCGCATGGGTGCCGCTGCTGATGCTGACACTGCTGCGCGTCGCGCAGTTGGTCGGCGGCTGGCCGCTGCCGGCGTGGCTGGAATACGGTTTTCCGGCCAGCATGGCCTACGCCGCCGTGGTGATCACGGTGGGGCTCGCCGATCGCACCCTGCAGGTGCGCCACGTACGCGACCATGCGCATCGCATGGCGGAATTCGACGCGCTCACCGGTGTGCTCAAGCGCGGCGGGATCCTGAGCCGCCTGCACGAGGCATGGGAAGCCGCACGCAGGGATGGCCAGACCGTGGCGGTGCTGTTCCTGGACCTCGACCATTTCAAGCGCATCAACGACACGCGCGGGCATGCCGCGGGCGATGCCTGCCTGCGCGCCGTGGTCGGGGCGATCCAGGAACAACTCGGCGCTTCCGACCGGCTGGGCCGTTACGGCGGCGAGGAATTCCTGGTGGTTCTGCGCTGGGTCAGCGCGCAAGTCGCGCAGCAAGTGGCGGAACGCATCGTCGCGCGCGCGGCCAACCTGCGCGTGCCGATCGGCGACCAGCCGGTGGAACTGACCGTGAGCATCGGCGTGGCGGTGATGCAGCCGGACACGCCCAGTCCGGAGACCCTGGTCGAATGCGCGGACACCGCGCAGTACCGCGCCAAGGCGCTCGGCCGCAACCGCGTGGTGATGTATCGCCGCGAAGACTTGGCCGCTGCGGTGACCCAGCCCGGTTGAGCGACGCTGCGGTTATCATTGGAAGGATGACGCTGCATGCCCACGACGTGGTGGAATTCTGGCGTGCCGCGGGCCCGCGACGCTGGTTCGCGCGCGACGCGGCGTTCGACGCCGACTGCAGGACGCGTTTCCTCGACGCGCACCACGCGGCGGCGCGCCGGGAATTCGAGGCGTGGATGGGCGATCCGGACGGCGCACTCGCCTTGCTGATCCTGCTGGACCAGATTCCGCGCAACATCTTCCGCGGCAGCGCGCATTCGTATGCCACCGACGGACTGGCGCGCGAATATGCGCGACGCGCGATCGAAGCGGGCTTCGACGCCGCCACGGCGCCGGAGTTGCGCGCGTTTTTCTACCTGCCGTTCGAGCATTCCGAAGACATCGCCGACCAGGAACGCTCGCTGGACTTGCATCGCGCGCTGCCCGGCGACGATCCCGCGCACTGGGCGCGCCTGCACCACGACATCATCCGCCGCTTCGGCCGTTTTCCGCACCGCAATGCCGCGCTGGGCCGGGCATCCACGCCGGAAGAACAGGCGTTTCTGGAAGGCGGCGGATTCGCGGGGTGAACCGCAGGCTTTCGCGGCGCGCCCGACATCGCGTGCGGGCGTGGACGGCGATGCTTGTCCCAGGGCCGTTGCGGTTGCCGCGATCACGCACGCATCGCTGCGCGCGGACATGCAGGCGACTCATCGCCGCAGGATCGTCGCGGCCACCGGCGCAATCGCGTCCACCCAGCGCGCATACTGCGCGTCATCCGGGTGCAGCCCGTCGGCGACGAGCGATTCGCGATGATGCGGGTCGCGCGAAATGCCGGTGACGTCCGCCCAGCGCGTGGACGCGGATTGCGCGATCCCGCATGCGGCGTGGTTGAACGCATCGATCTGCGTGGCGATGGCCCCGGCATCGCGTTTGTCCGCGCGCGCAAACCGGGTGATGCCCCAATCGGGGATCGAAACGACCAGCACGCGTTCCGGATCATCGCCGGCCAGCGCGACGGCGCGCGCCAGCAGTGCGCGGAATTGCCCGCGATATTCGTCCAGCGGCAGGCCGCGATACTGGTTGTTGACGCCGATCAGCAGCGTGACCAGATCGTACGGGGGATCGAAGCCGGATTCGTCCATCGCGGCCGACAATTCGCCGGTGGTCCAGCCTGTGCGCGCGATGATGCGCGGCTCGTCGACCGCGATGCCTTGCCCGTGCAACCGCGCCACCAGTTGCGCCGGCCAGCGTTCCTGCGCGGCCACGCCCTCGCCGATGGTGTAGGAATCGCCCAGTGCCAGGAATTGCGCAGGCATCGCTCAGGTTGCCCGTGGCCGCGGCATTCCGTCGGCACGCAGCGCTGAGCGCTGGATCGCGTGATGCGCTTGCGCGCGCCGGAGTCCGGCCGTTGCGCCGCCTTCCATCGATGGGATTCCGCCGCCGTGGGGACGCCGCATCCTAGCAGCGTGGCATGGCGCACTGCCGACGGGACGCGCCTCGCGCGGAAGGAAAGCGGCGATAATCCGCCCGTGGCGAAAGTCGAATCCCCGACGGATCCCGTGCGCATCGGCTGGCGCGGCGCGTTGCCGCCGTTGCACGGCACGCAGCGGCTTGCGCGCGTCAGCGCCCAGCACCGCGCCGGCTACGAAGTGCACGATGGTGCGCGCGCCTTCAACGCACAACCCGCGCCACGCTTCCTGAAACGCGGCATCGACCCGGCCGAACGCCCGGCGGTCGGCGACTTCGTCATCATCGACCTGCCGACCGAAGCGGGCGACGCGCCGCCGCACATCGTCGAAGTGCTGCCGCGGCGCGGTGCGCTGACGCGCGCCGCCGCGGGCGAGCGCTACGGGCGCCAGGTCATCGCCGCCAACATCGACGTGGTGCTGGTGCTGATGGGCCTGGATGGCCGGCCCAATTCAAGATCCATCAATCCCGCGCGCGCGGAGCGCTATCTCGCGCTGATCGAAGGCTCGCACGCGCAAGCCGTGATCGTGCTGACCAAGTCCGACAAGGTCGAAGCCGAGTGGGTGGACGAAGCCCTGCAACAACTTGCGGCGCGGCTGCCCGCGGGCACCCCGCTGCACGCGATCAACGGCAAGGACGCGTGCAGCGTTGCCGTGCTCGATGGATACCTGAAGCCCGGCGTCACCGCCGTGCTGGTCGGATCCTCCGGCGCCGGCAAGTCCACGCTGACCAACACCTTGCTGGGCGAAGCACGCATGGCGACGGCCGCCACCCGTGCAAGCGACGACCGCGGGCGGCACACCACCACGCATCGCGCGTTGTTGTTGTTGCCGAGCGGCGCCTGCCTGATCGACACGCCCGGCATGCGCGAACTGAAACTCACCGGCGAGGAAGGCCTGGATGTCTTCGCCGACATCGACGCGCTGGCGACGCGTTGCCGCTTCGCCGATTGCGGGCACGGCAACGAGCCGGGTTGCGCCGTGCGTGCGGCGATCGACGCCGGCGAACTGGACGCCGCGCGTTTCACGCATTACCTCAAGCTGGACAGCGAACGCGGCCAGCAGACCGAAGCGCTGGAAGCGCAATTGCACCGCAAGGCGCAAGCCAAGGTGCAGACGCGCGCACTGCGCCAGTTGTATCGCGACCGCGAGCGCAAATGAACAAGGCCGTGCCGCCCGGGTGTTCCCGCTATGCCGCGCTGGACAAGCGCCTGATCGAAGCGGTGCGCGGCGTGCACGTACTGGGAGCGGTGGCGTGGCCGGCATCGGCGGAACGGAGGTTCCTGGAAAATCTCGCGCGCGGGCGCGAGGTGCTGCCGAAGATCGAATACGCGCGTCGCGATCTTTCCGCGCAGCGCGCCGAACTGGAAGCGATCGCGGCGGCGGCGGACCCGGCGCATCCGCTGGGTGATTACATCGTGCGCAGCGCGCGCTCCTGGGCGGTCGCCGCCTCGATGCTGGAAGCGATCGGCAGCCGCGCGGTCACCGCGTTGTCGATCGAGCTGTACGGCCGTCCCGGCGATCCGCTGCCGGGAAGTTCGCGGACCAACCTCGACGCCGCGAAGTATTTCCTGCAGATCGCGGAGGAACTCGGCGACGGGCTCGCCGCGGACGAGATCGACTACTGCCTGTCCGCGCAGACCATGCGCGACGACATCCAGTGCGAGGTCGACGCGTTCTTCGGCGCCGGCATCGTGAAGGTGGAGATCGATCCCGACCTGACCGCCAAGGCCGCCGCCGGCGCCACGCGCATCCGCCTGCGTCCGGCCACCTGCTACTCCGGATACGACCGCAGCCAGTTGCTCGCGCACGAGGTCTTCGTGCACACGCTGACCGCGATCAACGGACGCGCACAGCCGGTGCTGAAATCGCTGTCGCGCGCCTCGCCGCGCGCCACCGCGACCCAGGAGGGGCTGGCGGTGTTCGCCGAGGTGATGTCCGGCTCGATCGACATCGCGCGCCTGAAGCGCATCAGCCTGCGCATCCTCGCGATCGAGCGCGCGCTCGCGGGCGCCGATTTCATCGAGGTCTTCCGTTTCTTCCGCGGGCACGGACAGGGCGACGCCGACAGCTTCCACTCGACGCAACGCGTGTTCCGCGGCGTTCCGCTGGACGGCGGCGCGGCGTTCGCCAAGGACAACGTCTACCTGGCCGGGCTGCTGACGGTGCACACGTTCTTCCGCTGGGCGTTCAAGCGCGGCCGGCTGGACCTGCTGCGCAACCTGTTCGCGGGAAAATTCGCGCTGGAAGACGTGATCCGGCTGGCGCCATGTTTCGCCGACGGTTCGCTCGGCGCGCCTGTCCATGTGCCGCCCTGGGTACAGGCCGCGCACGGACTGGCCGGCAAACTCGCGTTCTCGCTGTTCGCCAACAAGATCCGGATGGGCAAGATCGGGCAGTGGGATCCGGCGTGAGGGTCGCGTTCCAGCCCTTGCGCCGCAAGGCTTTGCGGGACCGCGTGTTATAGTCATCGGCCGCGCCCGGCATCGACGCAACCATGACGCTTCCCGAGGAACTCAAGCAGGCCGCGCTGGATTACCACCGCCACGCGCCGGCGGGGAAGATCCGCGTCGCGCCGACCAAATCGCTGCTGACCGCGCGCGACCTGTCGCTGGCCTATTCGCCGGGGGTGGCGGCGGCCTGCGAGGCGATCGTCGAAAACCCGCAAGCGGCGTCCGAGCTGACCGCGCGCGGCAACCTGGTGGCGGTGATCACCAACGGCACCGCGGTGCTGGGACTGGGCGACATCGGCCCGCTGGCCGGCAAGCCGGTGATGGAAGGCAAGGGCGTGCTGTTCCGCAAGTTCGCCGGCATCGACGTGTTCGACATCGAGATCGACCAGAAGGACCCGGACAAGCTGGTCGACACCATCGCCGCGCTGGAGCCGACCTTCGGCGGCATCAATCTCGAGGACATCAAGGCGCCGGAATGCTTCCTGGTCGAGCGCAAGCTGCGCGAACGCATGTGCATCCCGGTGTTCCACGACGACCAGCACGGCACGGCGATCATCGTCGGCGCCGCGCTCATCAATGCGCTGCGCGTGGTCGGCAAGAAGATCGGGGACGTGAAGCTCGCGCACGCCGGCGCGGGCGCCGCCGGCATCGCATGCCTGGACATGCTGGTCGCGCTCGGCATGAAGCCGGAGAACATCCTGGCGATCGACCGCGACGGCGTGCTGCATTCGGGACGCCGCGACATGGATGCCGATCGTGCGCGCTACGCGCGCGACACGCAGGCGCGCACGCTCGCGGAAATCGTGCAGGGTGCCGACGTATTCCTCGGTCTTTCCGCCGCCGGCGTGCTGAAGCCGGAAATGCTCGGCACGATGGCGCAAAAGCCCATCGTGCTGGCGCTGGCCAATCCCGTGCCGGAAATCATGCCCGACGATGCGCGCCGCGTGCGGCCGGATTGCGTGATCGCCACGGGGCGCTCGGATTACCCCAACCAGGTCAACAACGCGTTGTGCTTTCCCTACATCTTCCGCGGCGCGCTGGACGTCGGTGCCACCGGCATCAACGAGGCGATGAAGGTCGCGTGCGTGCACGCCATCGCGGAACTGGCGCGGCGCGAGGGTTCCGACGTGGCCGCGCGCGCCTATGGCGGCAAGCCGCCGCATTTCGGCCGCGAATACCTGATCCCGCAGCCGTTCGATCCGCGCCTGCTGGTGCAACTGGCGCCGGCGGTCGCGAAGGCGGCGATGGAGTCCGGCGTCGCCGCGCGCCCGATCGCGGACATGGTGGCGTACCGTGAAAAACTGATGCAGTTCGTGTTCCGCACCGGACTGGTGATGAAGCCGGTGTTCGAACGCGCCAAGAACGACCCCAAGCGCGTGGTGTACGCGGAAGGCGAAGAGGAAACCGTGCTGCGCGCGGTGCAGACGGTGGTCGACGAGGGGCTGGCGAAGCCCATCCTGATCGGCCGCCCGGAAGTGATCGCGCGGCGCATCGAGCGCATCGGCCTGCGGCTGGAAGCGGGTCGCGATTTCGAATTGTGCAACATCAATTCCGATCCGCGCTTCGACGAATACTGGCAGCAGTATTACGCGTTGATGCAGCGGCGCGGCTTCACCCAGGCGCTGGCGAAGTCGGTGGTGCGCTCGCGTTCCACCGTGATCGCCGCATTGATGCTGCAATGCGGCGACGCCGACGCGATGATCTGCGGCACGGTCGGCCGTTACCAGAAGAAACTCGGCTACATCCTCGACATCATCGGCCCCGACCGCGGCGTGGCCGCGCCCGCGGCGATGACCGCGGTCGCCAACGATTCCGGCACCTACTTCTTCGTGGACACCCACGTACAGGACGATCCCGACGCCGAGCAGATCGCCAGCGCCACGCTGCAGGCGTCGTTGCGCCTGAAGCTGTTCGGCATCGAACCCAGGATCGCCTTGCTCGCCGCATCGAATTTCGGCAGCCGTGACAACGCGGTCACGCACAAGTTGCAGTCCGCGCTGGAAATCATCCGCAAGCGCGTGCCGAAGCTGGAGGTCGAAGGCGAGATGCAGGCGGATCTCGCGCTCGATCCGGCATTGCGCGCGCGGGTGTTCCCGAATTCGCGCCTGAATGGCCGTGCCAATGTATTCGTGTTTCCCAACCTCGCCGCCGCCAACACCGCGTTCAACATGACCCGCGTGCTGTCCGACGGCGTGGTGATCGGTCCGATCCTGATGGGCGTGGCCAAGCCCGCGCACGTTTTGACGCCGCAGGCGACCGTGCGGCGCGTGGTCAACATGAGCGCGATCGCCTGCGTGGAAGCGCAGATCCGCGCCGCGGCGGCGGCGCAAACGCAAACGCAAACGTAATCGAAAGTGTCCGAGGATGTCCCCATGAACGACCTGACACGTGAACTCCTGTACGTCGATCCGGATCCCGCCGAAACCCGCGAGTGGATCGAATCGATCGATGCGGTGATCGGCGCCGAGGGCACCGGGCGCGCGCACTTCCTGCTCGAGAAGCTGGTGGGCGAAACGCGCCGTGCCGGCGGCCACATGCCGTTCGATCCGACCACCGAATACATCAACACCATCCCGCCGCAGCTGGAAGCCAGGTCGCCCGGCGACGCGGCGATGGAATGGCGCATCCGCTGCATCGTCCGCTGGAATGCGATGGCGATGGTGGTGCGCGCCAACCGCAAGCCCGGATCGCTGGGCGGCCACATCGCCAGCTTCGGCTCCAGCGCCACGTTGTACGACGTAGGTTTCAACCATTTCTGGCGCGCGCCGTCGGAAAACCATCCCGGCGACCTGATCTGCTACCAGGGCCACGCGAGTCCCGGCATCTACGCGCGCTCGTACCTCGAAGGCCGCATCAGCGAGGAACGCATGGAGGGTTTCCGCCTGGAAACCGTGAATCCACCGGAACTGTCGTTGCCGTCCTACCCGCATCCGTGGCTGATGCCGGATTACTGGCAGGTGCCGACGGTGTCGATGGGACTCGGGCCCATCCAGGCGATCTACCAGGCGCAATTCATGAAATACCTGGAAGCGCGCGGGATGGTGCCGGAATCCGACCGCAAGGTGTGGTGCTTCCTCGGCGACGGCGAATGCGACGAACCCGAATCGCTGGGCGCGATCGCGCTGGCCGGGCGCGAAAAGCTCGACAACCTGGTGTTCGTGGTCAACTGCAACCTGCAGCGCCTCGACGGCCCGGTGCGCGGCAACGGCAAGATCATCCAGGAACTGGAAGGCGTGTTCCGCGGCGCCGAGTGGAACGTGATCAAGCTGATCTGGGGCAGTTACTGGGATCCGCTGCTGGCGCGCGACAAGGACGGCATGCTGCGCAAGCTGATGATGGAAACCGTGGACGGCGAATACCAGGCCTGCAAGGCCTTCGGCGGCAAGTACACCCGCGAGCAATTCTTCGGGAAGTATCCGGAAACCGCGGCGATGGTCGCCAACCTTTCCGACGACGACATCTGGCGCCTCAACCGCGGCGGCCACGATCCGCACAAGGTCTACGCGGCCTACCACGCGGCGGTGCACACGACCGGCATGCCGACGGTGATCCTGGCCAAGACGGTCAAGGGCTACGGCATGGGCGCGGCCGGCGAGTCGATGAACATCGCGCACCAGGCCAAGAAGATGCACGGCGACGCGATCAGGCTGTTCCGCGACCGCTTCCAGATTCCGATCGACGACAAGCAACTGGAAGGCGAAGACATCAACGCGGTGCCCTACTACCACCCCGGCATGGATTCGCCGGAAGTGAAATACATGCAGGAACGCCGCCGCGAGCTGGGCGGCGCATTGCCGCACCGCCGCCGGAAATCCAGCCACGCGCTGCAGGCGCCCGCGCTGGACAAGTTCGAGCAGATCACCAAGGGCACCGGCGACCGCGAAATCAGCAGCACCATGGCGATGGTGCGCGGCATGAACCTGTTGCTGCGCGACAAGGACATCGCGCCCTACGTGGTGCCGATCGTGGTGGACGAGGCGCGCACCTTCGGCATGGAAAGCATGTTCCGCTCGATCGCCATCTACGCGCCGGGCGGCCAGAAATACCGTCCGCAGGATGCCGACCAGCTGCTGTACTACCGCGAAGCGGAAGACGGCCAGGTGTTGCAGGAAGGCATCAGCGAGGCCGGCGGCGTGTCGGCGTGGATCGCGGCAGGCACCAGCTATTCGGTTTCCGACCGGCCGATGCTGCCGTTCTACATCTTCTATTCGTTCTTCGGCTTCCGCCGCATCGGCGACCTGATCCTTGCCGCCGGCGACCAACGCGCGCGCGGCTTCCTGCTGGGCGCCACCGCGGGACGAACCTTTGCCGGCGAGGGCCTGCAGCACGCCGACGGCGATTCCATCCTCGTCGCCGGAACCGTGCCCAACTGCAAGGCCTACGACCCGACCTATTCCTACGAGGTTGCGGTGATCCTGCAGGACGGCATCCGCCGCATGGGCCATGACCAGGAAGACGTCTTCTACTACGTCACCCTGATGAACGAAAACTACGTGCACCCGGACATGCCGGAAGGTTGCGAGGAAGGCATCATCAAGGGAATGTACTTGTTGAAATCGGGGAGCGGGGAGCAGGGAGCAGGGAAAGGCGAAAGCAAGGACATCGGCAAAAGCAAAGGCAAAGGTGCCAACAAGAGCAAAACGCCGCGCGTGCAACTGCTTGCCGCCGGCGTGGTGGTGCTGGAGGCGCTCAAGGCAGCGGAAATGCTGGACAAGGAATTCGGCGTCAAGGCCGACGTGTGGTCGTGCCCGAGCTTCGTCGAACTCGGCCGCGACGGGTTCGACTGCGAGCGCTGGAACCGCCTGCACCCGAACCCGAAGGACCAGCGCACGCCGCACGTCAGTGCGTGCCTGGCCGACCACGAAGGCCCGGTGATCGCCGCCACCGACTACGTGCGCGGCGTGGCCGACCAGATCCGGGCGTTCATCCCGGATGGCCGTCGTTACACCGTGCTGGGCACCGACGGTTACGGCCGCAGCGATTCGCGTGCGCACCTGCTCGACTTCTTCGAGGTCAACCACCGCTGGATCGCGCACGCCGCGGTCGTCGCGCTGGCAGCGGACGGCGTGCTGACCGCTCAGGATGTCGAACGCGCGATCAAGATGTGGAAGCTCGATCCGGACAAGCCGAATCCGGTGACGGTCTGACGCGCTTCACTCCGCCATCGCGCGCTGGATCGCTTCCAGCGCGCGGCCGCGGGTTTCGATGCCGCTGCGCATCAGCATGACCCCGGAAATCGCCAGCGGGATGGCGATCACGATCGCGGACACGGTGAAGTCGTCGAACACGCCGAGCACGCCCAGTCCCGCGCCGAGGATGCCGCCGGCTTTCGAGCTGGCGGCGATCACGCCGGAGCCCGTGCCGCGCAGGTGCACCGGATAGATTTCCGCCGCGTACGGAATCATCGTCGCGATCACGCCGCTGATGCCGATCAGCAGCGTGACGGTACCGCCGATCGTCGCGGCGCCGGATCGCAGGTGCAGCACCTCGATCGCGAGGAACGCCAGCAGCGCCACCACGGTCAGCGCGATGAACAGCACCAGCGTGCGGATGCTGCTCCAGCGCTGGTACAGCCACACGACCAGCGCGATGCCGGGTATCGCGAGCAACGCGGATTTCGCCATCAGCGTGCTGGCGCCTTGCGCGTCCGCACCGAGCTTCATCAGGTTGCCGGGCAGCCACAGCAGGAAACCGAAATTGGCCAGGCCCCACGCCAGCCCGCATACGCCCAGGCCCGCGCTGATGCGCGCGTAACGGCCGTGCAGCAATTCGCGCACCTCGGCGACGGGATGCACGATTTCCAGGATATGCGTGTCTTCGCCCGGCCCCGCGTCCGTCACCAGCGCTCCCTTCGAACCGGCGAAACGCGCCAGCACCGCGCGCGCTTCGTCGTTCAGTCCGCTGTTGGAAAGGAAGCGCGGCGATTCGGGAATGTAGCGGTTGAGGAACACGATCAGCGCGCCGGTCGGCAGGTTCAGCAGCCACAGCACGCGCCAGGAAAAAACCGGTTCCAGCAAGGTTGCCGCGCCGGAGGCCGCGAGATAACCCGCCGAGGTGCCGACACCGCCCAGCGCCACCAGCAACCAGCCGCGATGCGCGGTGGGGATGGTTTCCGCCATCAGCGTGAACGCTATCGGCAGCATGCCGCCGGCCGCCGCGCCCATCATGAAACACATCACCAGGTTCCACGAGAACGAAGGCATGGTTCCGCAAATCGCGGTGCCCATGAACATGATCGCCGACAGCAGGATCGCCGCGCGCCGGCCGAACAGGTCGGCGATGCGGCCCCACACGACCGAACCCACCGCGGTGCCGGTCAGCGCCGACAACGCGAGATAGCCCGCCTTGGACGACGTGATCGCGTATTCGTGCGCCAGGCCCGGCATCACGAAGGCGATCGAAGCGGGCTTCATCACGTCCACCGTCAACGCCACCGCCAGCACGATCACCAGCTTCCAGTGCTCGATGTTCAGCGGCACGCCGTCGGCGATGTGGAAATGCAGGTTGCCGTGCCCGTGCATGCTCTGCCGCATCTGGTCGACGCGCGGCATCAGGCCGTAACCCGCCAGCAGCACGCCGCAGGGAATCAGGCCCATGCCGATCGACATCGGCGTGTCCATCGCCATGCCCGCGAGGTGGTAATGCATCGGCGCGGCCATGATGTACATCGGCATGTGCAGCAGCACGCCCGCCGTCACGGCGACGCAACCGATCCAGAACGCCAGCGGATGATGGAAGGCGATGCCCTGGACTTTCATCGTCGTGGCTTGCCGCAAAAAAGAGCGATTAGCGTAGCAGGCGCATCCATCCGGGCGGCGCGAATGAACGCGCCTGGATGCAGCGACCGGGATGTAAGACATGACGGGTCGAACGGGTAATCGGTTGCATCGGACGAGGACTACACACGCCGGCGGATCGCGCCGATGGCCGGTCCAATCGCTGCGCGCGATTATCCGGCTTCGCAACGGGGAACCAGACGATGGCTATCGGCAAGCACGCGTTCGTTTCAAGGATCTGGCGGCGTGTTGCCGCAGCGGTGTTGCTTCTGGTCGCAGCACATGGCGCGCGCGCCGCATCGGTTTTCAAATGCGTGGATGCGCATGGCGCGATCGCGTTTCAGGCGACGCCCTGCAATGAGGGCGCGCGACAAGCGTCGGTGGAAATCCACGAGCAGCCGTTGATCGACCCGGATGCGCCGGTGCGCGCGCCGGATTCGCTGGCTGGCGCATCGAACCGCCACGGACAGGCATCGAAATCGCGGGAGCGGGGAGGCCGCAACACACGTACCGCATCGAACCATGGCCGCAAGCAGAAGCCGGAGGTTTCCTACGAATGCCGCGCATCGGATGGCGAAGTGTTCTACCGGCATGCGAAATGCCCGGCTTCGGTGCCGGGCGATGGCATCGCGCGGTTCGGCGTCGAGCAACCGAGCACGGCTTCGCATCGCGGACGCAGCCGTTCGCGCGGCGGCGCGTGGTCGGCGGTGCGGGTGACCGCGCGCAAGGTTTCGCGCGAGGAAGCCTGCCGCGCGATCAATGCCGTCGCCGCCGATGGTCGCGACGGTCATGCGCGCGACGAGCAGGTTTCCGTGTACGACCACGATCTCGGCCGCGATCCCTGCGGCGGCTACTGACACGGCGCTCGATCCGAACGATCACCGGGTTGTTGCGGCCCCGCGTTTCGCACGCACGTTGCCCCGGCTTCGCCGGTCGGCTTTCGCGTTGACGTTGGGCAATGGCCGGAACACCTGCGTGGCTTCTTCCAGCAGCCATTCGCGGAACGCGATGAAGCCGGCGTGTTCGCGCGAGCGCTGCGGATAGACGAGGTAATGGCCGTAGCGCGCCTTCAGCACCTGCGGAAACAACGCCACCAGCATGCCGGCTTCGATCAGCGGCTTGACCATCGTGGTGCGGCCGAGCGCGATGCCGATGCCCTCGACCGCCGCGCGCTGGCGCGTTTCCGAATCGCTGAACGATGCGGCATAACGCCGCGGCGGTTTGCCGCCGAAGGTCGTGAACCATTCCGCCCAGGGATCCTCCGGGCACAGCAGCGGCCATTCGCCCAGATCTTCCAGTTTCGGCGGCTTGCGCGCTTTCAGCAACAAAGGGCTCGCCACCGGTGTCAGCCATTCGTCGAACAGCGGTTCGGAGACCACGCCCGGCCATTGGCCCGGGCCGTAACGCAATGCCGCATCGAACCGGCCGTCCGCGAAGTCCACCAGTTCGATCGACGAATCCAGGTTCAATTCCATTTCCGGATGGCGCTTCACGAAGCGCGGCAGCCGCGGCAGCAGCCAGCTCGAACCCATCGACGGCGTGGCGGAAAGATTCAACGCGTTGGAACGCCGGCCGCACAGCGGGCGCATCGCCTGTTCGATCGCCTCGATGTGCGAGGCCACGTTGTCCAGCAGCATCTGGCCTTCGGCGGTGAGTTTCAGGCCGCGCGGCCCGCGCACGAACAGCGGACAACCGACGCGTTGTTCCAGCCCGCGCATCTGATGGCTGAGCGCGCTGACGGTGAGGTGCTGGCGCTGCGCGGCGCGTGTCAGGTTCTGCGCGCGCGCCACCGCGACGAAGTCCTGCAAGGCATTCAGGGGTGCGCGCGCCATGTTCGAAAATCCTCAAGTCAGGCTGGAAAATTCATCGCTACCGCGGCCGATGCATCGGCCATATTCTGTGCCTCCGACGTGTTTCACGCAACATCGGAGCACACAGCCATGTTGAATGAATTTGCAAGAATCGCCGGCGGGATGCTGTTCCTGCACGGCCATGTCGCCAACCCGGAAACCGCGCGCCTGCTGGCGCAAATGGGTCGCCCGGCGCCGCGCAAGCCACGCGGCGGGCGGCGTGTGCGGGCGATGCGCCATGGCGAGATCGGCACCCATGCCGTGCTGATCGTGCTGGCCGCGATCTGGGGCGGCTCGTTCCTGTTCCAGCGGGTGGCGGCGAAGGATTTCGGCCCGCTGCCGCTGGTGGAAATCCGGCTGGGCCTGGGCGCGTTGATCCTCCTGCCGTTCCTGTTGCGCGAACGCGCGCGCTTCACGCGGTCGCGCTGGCCGGCGATCGTCGCGATCGGTGCGCTTTCCACCACGCTGCCGTTCCTGCTGTTTGCCTGGGGCGCCGAACGCGCGCCGGCAGGCATCGGCGCGATCGCCAACAGCATGGCGGTGCCGTTCGCCGCGTTGGCGGCGTACGCGCTGTTCGGCGAACGCATCGGCATGCGTCGTGCGATGGCGCTGGTGGCCGGCCTGGCCGGCGTGGCGGTGCTGGCCAGCGGCGACGTCGCGGGTTCCCGCATCGCCGCGGCGGTGGCGGCCGGCACGCTGGCCGCGCTGATGTACGGCGTCTCGACCAATCTGGTGAAACACCATCTCTCGGACCTGCCGCCGGCGGCACTGGCGGCTGCCGCGTTGCTGTGCGGCACGCTGGAGTTGGCGCCGTTCACGTTCTTCGAGTGGCCGAAAAACGCGATTCCCGCGCATTCGTGGGCGAGCGTGTCCGCATTGGGCGTGCTCTGCACGGGCTTCGCGTACGCGCTGTTCTACCGGTTGATCGGCAAGGTCGGCGCAACGCGCGCGGCGATGGTGACGTATCTGGTGCCTGCGTTCGGCGTGGCGTGGGGCTGGTCGTTCCTGGGCGAACCGTTGACCCTCGGCATGGCGGCGGGCGGTGCGCTGATCCTGGGCGGCATGATTTTCGGCCAGCGCGAAGCGCGGCAAAAGGCACGCGCGCCGCGGCCGGCGCAGATCCGGCATGCGCGGCCGTGCGCAGATTGCGGTTGATCGCCGTGTCGGGGCACGACGGGATGGACCACCACTTTCCCACCGCACGGGAGTACTCGGCGCAGCGGGCCCGCTGCGCCGGGCTGACGGTCGTCGACATCGGCGAACACCAGCAAGCCGTCCACGAGTCCTATCGCAACGACGTGCTGTCGAACGTCAACGACGATTGCCTGCGGCTGGCGGTTTTCGAGGGCGATTATCGCTGGCACTACCACCCCGATTCGGACGAGCTGTTCCTGGTGGTCGCCGGCAGGCTGGAGATCGATTTCGCCGATCGCGACACCCTGGCGATGACCGAATGGCAATACGTGGTGGTGCCCGCGGGCACGATCCATCGGACCCGCGCCATCGGCCGCACGGTCAATCTCACGTTCGAAAGGCAGCGCGCCGAAACCGTCTTCGTCGAGCGCGCCGACGCCGGGGCTTGATCCGCACCGGTCGCGGGCAAGCGCGCGGGCCGAGGGCGTACACTGTCGGCATGAATGCGCCCCGCGATCACTTCCGGTTCCCTCTGTCCGCGGCCTTGCTCGCGGCGTCGCTCTGTCTGCTGGCTGCGTGTTCGCAGGATGGCGGTTCCCCGGCCGCGCCGTCTCCCGCGGCGAATCCGCCCAACGATCACGCCGCGCAGGCGGCGGAAAAGCTGAAGCTGTATCAACAGATGCTCGGCGACCATCGCGACGACCTGGCCGCGCCGATCGGCGAAGAGATCGTCAACGATTTCGGCGACACGCCGGCCGCGGCGGAAGTGCGCAAGACGCTGCCGGGCATCGAGGCGAAAGCGAAAGCCGCGGCTGAAAGCGATCGGCTGGCGGCGCTGTGGACCTATCAGACCGGCATGCAGTCCGGCGGCAAGCAGATCACCGCCAGCATCGGCAGCAGCAAGCCTGCGAACGCCGGCATCCAGCTGATCCTGCGTCGCCACGCGAAGTGGGGCCAGAGCGTGTACCTGTTCGGCAGCGGCCATGGCTTCGTCTGCAAGGATCTGTGCAACGTGCCGATGCGTTTCGACGGCAAGCCGCAAAAGTGGAAAGCCTATCTGCCCAGGACCGGGGAGCCCGCGTTGTTCATCAAGGACGACGTGCGCTTCCTCAAGGCGATGGCAGGGGCCAAGGTCATCGAGATGGACGTCGACAGCAAGGATCAGGGCAAGGAAACACTAGAATTCGAAGTCGGCGGCTACGACCCGGCCAAATTCCCCGAACTGAAGAAATAGTCCGCTTTCCCGGCGTTCGATGCCTTCCGGAAGCGCGCGGCTTCCGTCTTGAAAGGCGCGTGGCCCGCGCGCATGCTCTTGCCGCGCGTCGCCGGCCGTGCGTCAGCGGGGGAAGGACATGGAAGAGAAAATCTGCGTCTTCGACGACGTCTACAACGAGACTTCCGCGCGCGCGCAAGCAGAGCACGAAAAGACCGCCGCGTTCGGCATGCTGGCGCGGATGAAACTGTGGGACCGGCCGAAGGAAACCGACATCACGCTGGCCTCCACCGAGAAGCGCTACGAACCTTTCTGGCTGGCCAAGGCCACGCGCCGCACGCTGTACAAGCGCAAGACCGCCTATCGCGTGCACGTCGAACACGCGCATGCGGTTTCGGTGGAACTGCTGGGCCAGAAACTGGCGGTGGATCCCGCCAGGCGCGAACTCAACCTCGCCGCGCTGGAGGATTGCGAACGCACCGTTTCGCTTTCCGAATACTTCGACGGCCTGCACCGGCAGACGCCGGAAAAGACGCTGGCGGATTTCGCGGGCAGCTACACCTTCCGCGAGGTTTCCGGCAACGCCGAACCGAATTTCCTCGCGCCGACGGTCACGGCGGCGTCCGTGTTGCAGCAGGTGAAGGCGCGGCTCGCCACGGCGATCGAGGCCGACCAGGTCGAATCCGACGAGATCGACATGCAGGCGTTGAACCTGCTGTACCGCCCGGTCTATGCGTTCCAGTTCGCCTGGAAGGACAAGCAGGGCGTGATCGAGATCGACGGGCTGTCCGGGCGCGTCAACAAGGAAGGCAACATGCTCGGCAACGCCGTGCGCAAGCTCGGTTCACGCGATGCGCTGTTCGACCTCGGCGCCGACTTCGCCGGCATGGTGCTGCCCGGCGGCACCATCGTGGTCAAGCTGATCGACAAACTGTCGAAGTGAACCGCGTTGGTTGTGCGTTGCGCTTACACACTTACAGGAAAATCCCTACATCATCGTTGATTGATTCGGCGCATATTCCCAAATTGTCGGGTTTCCACCGACATCCTGATAAGGGAGAGCGCTGATGAACATAAAGTCACGTATGGACCTCGTCCTCCAGCTTACTCATTGGTTCAACGGCCACTGGGAAGACCCAAGCTGGGGCAGGGATCACATGGTCCAGACAATTCTTGGCATTGTCATCAAAGAACTGTCTGCTGGAATCGTTGATACCGAAGCGCAGAAGCAGGTAGCCGGGGCGGCCGACAAGGTCATTGCAGCCGGGCTTCGAGCGAACTGAAGCCACAACGTACGTCTTGTTGCTTTTTCGAGCCGCCGCCGCTTCGCGGCGTCGGCTTTGTGTTTCAGCGATGTTGAAGCAAAACCTCCCGATATCGTGGTGGCAATGCAAAGCAGATCGCTGGTTCCGTGCTGCGCGTAGCTTCGAAATCACAGCCCGGGATGAATCAGTCCTGCACTTCGTCGCAGCGGCGTTCGGTGGTGGTGTACGTCTGGCTGTCCTGATGCGCCTTCTGCACCTTGTTGCCGACCACGCCGCCGGCCACCGCACCGCCGACCGTCGCCAGGGTCTTGCCTTTTCCGCCGCCGACCTGATGGCCGAGCAGGCCGCCGGCCACCGCACCGATCGCCGTGCCGGCGACGCGATGTTGATCCTTGTGCGGCACCTTGTGCACCACCTGCACGTCGCGGCAGACCACTTTCGCGATCGCCGGCGTGGCGCTCACGGAAGCCGCAACCAGGATCAACGCGGTACCGAGGCAATGTTGGATACGCATGTCGCCCTCCGGAGATTCACCATTCCTGCATGGACGTCGTGATGACCTTGCTACGCGGCCACGGGGCTGTCAAATCGCCGGTCACGTCGATTCAGCCGGCAGTCGGCCTCGCCGCGACGTTCTAGACGCCATGTTCAGCTGCTTTCCGCGACACTGGTTTCCGCGATTCCACCCAACTCGAGGATCAGGAACATGAAAGGAACCCTCACCACCCGAATCAAGAGGCACGCCACGATGCATGCACTGACCGCGGCCACCGCGGCCTTGCTGTTGTGCGCCGGTTCGCTTGCGTTCAGTCCGCGCGCCTCCGCAGCCGCCGATCTGGAATGCAAGATGAAATTCGCGATGAAGGGCTGGTCGGTGATCATCAAGAAAGCCGAAGGCCGTGGTGTCGTGACCTGCGCCAATGGCGAATCCATGCCCGTGCATCTGGAAGTGATCGGCGGCGGTTTGACCGCCGGCAAGTGGCAGATCGACGATGGCACCGGCTCCTTCACCGACGTGCACCACATTCGCGAGGTGCTGGGTTCCTATGCGCAGGGCGAGGCCAGCGCAGCGGCGATCAAGGCCGGTACCGCGCAAGTGCTGACCAAGGGCACCGTGTCGCTGGCGCTGGCCGGCGTGGGCCAGGGCATCGATCTCGGCCTTTCCGGCGCCAAGTTCACGATCACGCGCGCGGAACCGATGAAACACCAGCAGTAGATGCGGGCCGTGATACACGCCGCGGCGCGCAATGCGCCGCGGTTTTTTGTTTCCGCGGGCGGTGTGTTCTACGCTTGCGCGATCGATGGCGCGGAGTAACGCATGCAGGATCTGCTGAAACGCATCGACATGCCCGAATTGCCGCATCAGGCGATCCATCTCGGGTTGCGCGTGCTGGCGGCGCTGGTCATCCTGCTGATCGGTTTCTGGGTCATCGCCCGCCTCGCCAACCTGTTCCGCCGCGCGCTGGAACGCACGCACATCGATGCGACGCTGACCGGCTTCCTGCGCAACCTCGCCTACGGCGTGTTGCTGGTGCTGCTGCTGGTGACGACGCTCGATTTCGTGGGCCTGCCCAGTGCGCCCTTCATCGCAGCACTCGGCGCCGCGGGCCTGGCGATCGGGCTGGCGTTGCAGGGTTCGCTCTCGAACCTGGCCTGGGGCGTGCTGCTGATCGTGTTCCGTCCGTTCCGGATCGGCGATTTCGTGCAGCTCGGATCGATCACGGGCACGGTCGAATACGTCGGCCTGATGCAGACCCACCTGATCATGCCCGACAACCGCGAAGCGATCGTGCCCAACGCCAAGGTCGGTTCGGACGCGATCATCAATTTCAACCGGATGGCCAGGCGCCGCTTCGAGCTGGTCGTGGGCATCGGCTACGGCGACGACATCGGCCGCGCGATGCGGATCGTGCAGGGGCTGTTCGCGGAAGACCCGCGCATCCTGAAAGACCCGGCGCCGGGGGTGTGGGTCAACGCGCTGAACGCGAGTTCGGTCGACCTGGTGATCCGCGCCTGGACCGCGACCGGCGACCTGTGGGAAACGCAGACGGCCTTTACCCGCGCGCTCAAGGAGCGCTTCGATGCGGAGGGCATCAGCATTCCGTTCCCGCAGCACGAAGTGACGGTCAGGCAGATCGCGGATGCGGCGCAGGGGCCGGCAACCGCGCCGCCCCGCAAGTGATCTTGCGCAGCGGCCCCGCCGGCCTTGATGACGCGGCGGCGCGAATGCGCGACACTTGACCGCTGCCGCACCAGACGACGGGAAACAGCATGGCCGACACGCGCGAAGCCACCGTTCCGGACATCGGCGATTTTTCCGATGTGCCGGTGATCGAGGTATTGGTGAAACCCGGCGACCGGGTCGAGAAGGACCAGGGCCTGGTCACGCTGGAATCGGCCAAGGCCACCATGGAAGTGCCGGCGCCCTTCGCGGGCACCGTGCGCGAAGTCAAGGTCAATGAAGGCGATGCCGTTTCGCAGGGCAGCGTGGTCGCGCTGATCGAAGCCGGCGATGCGGCAAAAGAAGCGCCTGCTTCGCATCCCTCTCCCGCCGGGAAAGGGGCTGGGGGTGAGGGTACGGCCCCTGCGCAAACTGCCGGACTGGCCGAGAAAGTTGAAGCGGGCAAGTCCGAACCCTCACCCGGCGCTGCGCGCCCGCCCCTCCCGGAGGGAGGGCGGGAAAACATGGGCGCGCCCACATCCGCTGCACGAGGCAGTGACTTTGCGGCGCCGCGTTCACCGCCGGTTCCCTTCGATGCAGACACCGTCGCGCCCGACAAGGTGCCCTATGCCAGCCCCGCGGTGCGCGCGTTCGCGCGCGAGCTGGGCGTTGATCTGGCGCGCGTGCGCGGCAGCGCGCGCAACGGCCGCATCGTCAGGGAAGACGTGCAGCAATTCGTGAAGTCGGTGATGGCCGGCGGCGGTGCGCCATCCGCCGGCGCAACCGGCGGCGGACTCAACCTGCTGCCGTGGCCGCAGGTGGATTTCACCAAATTCGGCGGGATCGAGACCAAGCCCTTGTCGCGGATCAACAAGCTTTCCGGCGCCAACCTCGCGCGCAACTGGGCGATGATCCCGCACGTCACGCAATTCGAGGACGCGGACATCACCGACCTCGAAGCGTGGCGCGTCGCGCTCAACAAGGAACACGAGAAGGTAGGCGTGAAGTTCACGATGCTGGCGTTCCTGATCAAGGCGGCGGTCGCCGCGTTGCAGAAATATCCCCGGTTCAACGCCTCGCTCGATGCATCGGGCGAGAACCTGGTGCTGAAGAAGTATTTCCACATCGGTTTCGCCGCCGACACGCCCAACGGTTTGGTCGTCCCGGTGATCCGCGATTGCGACAACAAGGGCGTGATCGAAATCGCGCAGGAAATGTCGACGCTGGCGAAGAAGGCGCGCGACGGCAAGCTGGGCCCGGGCGAAATGTCGGGCGGCTGTTTCTCGATTTCGTCATTGGGCGGCATCGGCGGCACCGCGTTCACGCCGATCATCAACGCGCCGGAAGTCGCGATCCTCGGCGTGTCGAAATCGTCGATGCAACCGGTGTGGAACGGCCGCGAATTCGCGCCGCGGCTGATCCTGCCGCTGTCGCTGTCCTACGACCATCGCGTGATCGACGGCGCCGCGGCCGCACGCTTCGCCACGTTCCTGGCGCAGTGCCTGGGCGATCTTCGCCGGCTGCTGCTTTGATGCCGGCGTCGATCGCCAATCCGTTGCGGGATGCCGGCAGGGTGGGAGCCTTCGGCGACTGGCTGCGCAGCGTCAACGATTTCCTCGGGTTCCGCATCCTCAACACCGGTGGCCTGAGATTGACGGTCGGCGCGCTGCTGGCGGCGCTCGTCGTCTTCCTGATCGCGTTGACGGCGTCGTGGATCCTGCGTGTCGGGCTGCGGCGCTACGCCGCCAGGCACCATACCAACAAGGCCACGCTGTACACGCTGTCGCGGTTGGCGCACTACATCCTGCTGGTGGTCGGCCTGTTGATCGCGTTGAACGTGGCCGGCGTCAAGTTCTCGCAGTTCGTGGTGTTCGCCGGCGCGCTGGGCGTGGGCCTGGGTTTCGGCCTGCAGGCGATTTTCTCCAACTTCATTTCCGGCCTGATCATCCTGTTCGACCGCAGCCTGAAGGTCGGGGATTTCGTCGAACTCGGCGAAGGCGTGCGTGGCGAGGTGCGCGACATCAGGATCCGCGCCACCCGCATCACCACCAACGACAACATCGACATCCTGGTGCCGAACTCGAAGTTCATCACCGACAACGTGGTCAACTGGACCTTCGCCGAATCGACGCGCCGCCAGCGCATCCCGTTCGGCGTGGCGTACGAGGCCGACAAGGAACTGGTCAGGAAAGCCGCGCTGGAAGCCGCCGCAAGCGTCCCGTTCACCCTTGCGCAGGACGGCCCGCGGCGTCCGCAGTTGCGGCTTACCGGCTTTGGTGATTCATCGATCCACTACATGCTGATGGTGTGGTTGACGCCCGAGGCGGTCAAGCATCCGGGCGGCGCCGCCGCGGCCTACAACTGGGCGCTGCATACGGCCTTCCAGAAATACGGCATCGAACTGCCGTTCCCGCAGCGCGACTTGCGCGTGCGTTCCTGGCTCGGCCTTTCCGGGAAGGAAGCGCGCGAGGCGCTGCGGGAAAGCCGCCGCCGGGAAGATGATTCACAGGCGGAAGCATCGAACGCCGGCGATCCAGAGGCAGGCGGGCGCCCGGGATGATCCGGGCATCGGTACCACGCATCCATCCGTTGACGAGTGGAAAGCATGTCCAAGACCATTGAACTCGCAGTTCCCGACATCGGCGATTTCTCCGACGTGCCGGTGATCGAAGTGCTGGTGAAAGCCGGCGACCGTGTCGCGAAAGACCAGAGCCTCGTCACGCTGGAATCGGCCAAGGCCACCATGGAAGTGCCGGCGAGCGCGGCAGGCACCATCAAGGAAGTGAAGGTCAAGGTGGGCGACAACGTCCGGCAGGGCACGCTGATCGCGCTGCTGGAAATCGAAGGCGCGGCGAGCGAAAGCGCGGCGGAAAAGGTGGGCGCCGCGAAGACGGACGTTTTGCACCCCTCTTCCAGAGGATCAGGGGGTGAGGGTGCGAGCCCCGCACGGGACTCCAGCAACGCGAACAAATCCGGACCCTCACCCGCCCCTTCGGGGCGCCCTCTCCCGGGGGGAGAGGGAAAAAGCACTGCTCCGCGAGCCGCGAGCGAAACCGGCCGCAAGGCCGATTTCGAATGCGCGGTTTGCGTGCTCGGTTCCGGTCCCGGCGGGTATACCGCCGCGTTCCGCGCGGCCGATCTCGGCCTCGATACCTTGCTGATCGAACGCTACGAACGCCTCGGCGGCGTGTGCCTGAACGTCGGCTGCATTCCGTCCAAGGCACTGCTGCACGCGGCCGACCTGATCAACGACGCCGAGCTGATGGCCTCGCACGGCATCGTGTTCGGCAAGCCCAGGATCGAACTCGACAAGCTGCGTGCGTTCAAGGACGGCGTGGTCGCGAAGCTGACCGGCGGCCTCGCCGCGATGGCGAAGCAGCGCAAGGTGCGCGGCGTGCGCGGCACCGGCACGTTCGTGTCGCCGCACGAGATCGAAGTGGAAACGGATGAAGGGAAAAAACTCGTCCGCTTCGAACAATGCATCATCGCCGCCGGTTCGCAGGCGGTGAAACTGCCGGGCCTGCCCTGGGACGATCCGCGCGTGATGGATTCCACCGACGCGCTGATGCTTGGCGAGGTTCCGAAGAAGTTGCTGGTGATCGGCGGCGGCATCATCGGCCTGGAAATGGCCTGCGTGTACGACGCGCTCGGCGCCGAGGTCACCGTGGTGGAACTGTTCGACCAGTTGATGCCCGGCACCGACATCGACCTCGTTCGTCCGTTGCAGCAGCGCATCGCCAAGCGCTACGCCGGCATCCACCTGAAGACGAAAGTTGCCTCCGCCAAGGCGCAGAAGAACGGCATCGAGGTTTCGTTCGAAGGCGACGGCGCGCCGAAGGCGCTGGTCTTCGATCGCGTGCTGTGCGCGGTGGGCCGCACCCCGAACGGCGCAAAAATCGGCGCGGACAGGGCCGGCGTGACCGTCACCGATCGCGGATACATCCCGGCCGACAAGCAACTGCGCACCAACGTGCCGCACATCTTCGCCATCGGCGACATCGTCGGCGCGCCGATGCTGGCGCACAAGGCCACGCACGAAGCGAAGGTCGCCGCGGAGGTGTGCGCCGGGCACAAGAGCGCGTTCGACGCGCGCGTGATTGCCAGCGTGGCCTACACCGACCCGGAAATCGCCTGGGTCGGCGTGACCGAGCGCGAAGCGAAGGAAAAGAAACTCGACGTCGGCGTGGCGAAGTTCCCGTGGGCCGCGTCCGGCCGCGCGCTGGGCATGGACCGCGCCGAAGGCTTCACCAAGCTGGTCTTCGACAATGAAACCCGGCGTGTAATTGGCGGCGGCATCGTCGGCGTGCACGCGGGCGATCTGATCTCCGAAGTCGCCCTCGCGATCGAGATGGGCGCCGAGGCCGCCGACATCGGCCTCACCATCCACCCCCACCCCACGCTTTCCGAATCTGTCGGCATGGCGGCGGAAGTGTTCGAAGGGACGATTACGGATTTGTACGTGCCGAAGAAGAAATAACGGTTTTCCTGAGACACGAAAATGGATGAAGCTTCGGAAGAAAGACTGAAGAGCATCTCGCGAGAGTACGTGCGGCGGGTTCGCTCCGAGCCGAATACAGATCACAGCGGCTTCTTATTGCAGCGAATAGCAGAA
>JAFEEJ010000265.1 GCA_018241145.1 Pseudomonadota bacterium
ATCCGCCACTGCCCTGGTGCCGCACGAACACGAACCAGGCCGCCAGCGCCACGAACACCGCCAGCGCGACCAGCTCCAGCGCCAGCAGCAGGAAATTGGCGCGCGACTGCATGCGGATGCCGAGCAGGTTGATCACGGTGTTGACCACCACCAGCGCGACGATCCACGTCCACGGCGGCACGCCCGGCAACAGCCCGTGCAGCCAGCTCGACACGAAGGCGTAGATCAGGCCCGGGATCAACAGGTAATCGGCAAGGATCATCCAGCCGGCGAGGAAACCGGGAAAAGGTCCGAGGCCTCGTCCGACGTAGGCATACACGGATCCCGACCAGGGGAATTCCGCGCTCAGCTCGCGGTAGCTCAACGCGGTGAACAGCATCGCGATCATGCCGACCACGTACACCAGCGGCGCCATGCCGTGGCTGGCCTGCGCGACGAAACCGTACACCGCCACCGGCGCGATCGGCACGATGAAGACCATGCCGTACACCAGCAGGTGGCGCAGGTCGAGCGCGCGGTCCAGTTCCTGCCGGTACCCCGGGGCCGGCGGCGCGGCATTCGCGTCCGCGGCGCGCGGCACGGGATCGGATCCGGATGCGATGCTCATGGCGCACCTTCGTCGGGCGGCAAACCGCCGTGCATGCAAAGCCGGCGCCGGGCGAAAGTCAATGCGCGTTCGCGGCGGCCGCGTCTTCGCAGGCCGTGACGATCGGCGCTTGCCGCCGTCGCGGCGCTGTGTTTCAGTGGGCGTTTCCGTCGTTGCCGGAGCCCCGTCATGAAGCCGTCGATGCTCGCCGCCACGTTGTGCGTGCTGGGTGCGTTGTCCCTCGCGCCTTGCGCGCCGGCGCAGGAACACGCCGCCGCGAAACCCTCCGCATCGAGCGAGGCCCCGCCGCTGGAGCGGCTGCCGGGCTGGGCGGTGCCGCAGTCTTATGATCTGGCGATCAAGAGCGATCCACGGCAATCCGGCTACAGCGGCACGGTCACGATCGCGCTGGACCTGAAGCAGGCTTCCGATTACCTGTGGCTGCACGGCAAGGACCTGAAAGTTTCCGAAGTCACCATCACCGATGCGGCGGGCAAGGCGCATGCGGGCAAATACGTGCAGGCCGACGCCGATGCCGGCGTGGCGCGCATCGACTTCGGCGGCACGCTGCAACCGCAGGAACTGCAACTGAAGATCGCGTATCGGGCGCCCTACAACCAGACGCTGGAAGGTTTCTACAAGGTCGTGTTCGCCGGCAACGCCTACGCGCAAACGCAGATGGAACCGATCAGCGCGCGCTATGCGTTTCCCTGTTTCGACGAGCCCGGCTTCAAGGTGCCGCTGACCCTGTCGTTGACGATTCCCGCCGACGACAAGGCGGTCGCCAACACGGCACAGGCGAAGGAAACGACAACGTCGGGAGGCTGGAAAACCATCGTCTTCGAGCCGACCAAGCCGTTGCCGACCTATCTGTACGCGTGGGCGGTCGGTCCGTGGGACATCGTGGACGGCCCGGCCATTCCCGCCAACCAATGGCGCAAGCAGCCGGTGCCGGTGCGCGGCATCGCCACCAGGGGCAACGGCGACAAGATGCGGCGCGCGCTGGCGATGGTGCCGGGCATCATCGAGGCCGAGGAAAACTATTACGGCTTCGGCTATCCGTTCGACAAGCTCGACCTCGCCGCGCTGCCGGATTTTTCCGCCGGCGCGATGGAGAACGCGGGGTTGGTCACCTATCGCGACTGGCTGCTGTTGCTGGACAAGGATTCCTCGCCCAGCGCGGTGCGCAGCACCTTCAATGTCGAGGCGCACGAACTGGCGCACCAGTGGACCGGCGACACCGTGACGCTCGACTGGTGGAACGACATCTGGCTCAACGAGGCCTTCGCCACCTGGATGCAGCAGAAGGTCGCGATGGAAATCCACCCCGAATACCGCACCGACCTCGGCCGCATCGAGGGAGGCGAAGGCGCGATGGCGACCGACAGCCTGGTCAGCGCGCGCATGATCCGCCAGCCGATCACCGGCAACGGCGACATCCAGACCGCGTTCGACGGCATCACCTACGAAAAAGGCGCGGCCGTGATCGGCATGTTCGAACACTTCGTCGGCCCGCAGGTGTTCCAGGACGGCATGCGCAACTACATCAAGGCGCACGCCTTCGGCAATGCGACCGCCGATGATTTGGTGGGCTCGATTGCGGGCGCGGCCGACAAGGGCGAGTCTTTCAGGAAGGCCTTCGGCAGCTTCCTCGACCAGACCGGTGTTCCGCTGGTCGCCACCAGGCTGGATTGCGATCACAAGGGCGCAGCCGTGCTGGAACTGGCGCAGAGCCGCTACCTGCCGCTGGGATCCACCGGCGATGCCAATCGCCTGTGGGGCATTCCGGTGTGCGTGCGTTTCCCCGGCGGCACGCAATGCCAGTTGCTCGAAGGCAAGAGCGCGCAGATGAAGATTCCCGGCGGCCAGTGCCCCGCGTGGTACATGCCCAATGCCGATGGCGCCGGCTACTACCGCTTCAGCATGGACAAGGACGATCGCGCGGCGCTGGTCAAGGCGATCGCGCAACGCGACGATGCCGAACAACTGGTGTACGCCGATTCGGTGGATGCCGATTTCCACCGCGGGGTCATGAACGCGTCCGAAGTGCTGGATGCGATGCGCCAGCTCGCGCCGTCGAAGGTGCGCCAGATCGCGCTGGCGCCGCTGGATACCTTGCACTGGATCTACCGGCACGAGGCGCAGACCGACGCGCAGCGCGCCGCGATCCGCGAGGCGGTCGCCAGGGCCTACCTGCCGCGCCTGCAGGCGCTCGGTTACGAGCGCAAGCCCGGCGAATCCGATGACGATGCGTTGTTGCGTTCCTCGCTTGCCGATTCGCTGGGACTCGATTTCGAAATCCCTTCGGTGCGCGCGGCCTTGCTGGAGCAGGGCGATGCCGCGTTGAAACCGGGCAGCGACGGCACGCCGGATCTCGGCGCCGCCAATCCCGACCTGTTGCGCACGGCGCTGTCGGTTGCGGTGGAGGAACATGGCAAACCCGCGGTGGATGCGTTGCTCGCGGCGATCCCGCGCACCACCGATCCCACCAGGCGCAACGCCATGCTGGGCGCGCTCGGCCATGCGGACGGCGCGCAGGCCGACGTGGTGCGCGACTTCGCGCTCGGCAAGCAGGTCAAGGTCGGCGAGATGTTCATGATCCTCGGCGACGGCCGCGAAACCCGCGCGCAGCGCGACGGCCTGTGGAACTGGTTCACCGCGCATTACCGGCAGATCCTCGACCGCACGGGCGTGTTCTCCGGCGCCTATCTGCCGATGGTCGCGGCCGGCGGCGGCTGCTCGCAGGAAGAAGCGCAGCGCGTCGAGGCGTTCTTCAAGCCCAAGCTCGGGCAGGTGCCCGGGCTGGATCGCGGGCTCGCGCAGACGCGCGAGGAAATCGCGTTGTGCAGCGCGCTGAAGTCCAGCCAGAACGCCGCCGCGATCACGCAATGACGCACGTGGCAGGCATCCGGCCGCGCTGATCCCGCGGCGGATGCCTGCGATTCCCACGCACGCATGCGGTTACACTCGCTGCAGCGCCAAGCGAGGGGAACGATCATGCGCCGCGTCACGGGGATCCTGGCACTGTCGTGCCTGATGATCGGCGTTGCGTTCGCCGCCGACGATGTCTCGATTCCGCCACAGTTGCGCGACTGGCAGGCCTGGGTGCTGCACGGCCAGGAACAGCGCACCTGTCCGATGTTGTCCACACAGAACGGCGGCGATGGCGATGCGTATCAATGCGCTTGGCCCGGACGATTGACGCTGGTCGTCGATCCGGCCGGCGCGCACTTCGCGTTGAACGTGCACGTGGATGCGGAAAGCTGGATCGCGTTGCCCGGCAGCCGCGACGCGTGGCCGCAGCAGGTGCAGCTCGACAACGCGCCGGCCACGGTGCTGGATCGCAACGGCACGCCGTCGCTGTGGTTGTCCCCCGGCGACCACGGCATCCGCGGCGTGTTCGAATGGGACGAGCGGCCCGCGCGGTTGCAGGTGCCGGGTGGCATCGCGCTGATCGATTTGAACGTCGATGGCGCGGCGATCGCGCAGCCGGAGCGCGATGGCGATTCGCTCACCCTCGGTGAGGCCGCCGCGCGGAAGCGCGAAGCCGACAGCCTGAACCTGCGCGTGTTCCGCCGGCTTTCCGACGGCGCGCCGCCGATGCTGGCGACACAGGTCCGCCTGCACGTCGCCGGCAGCGCGCGCGAGCAGATCTTCGGGCCGGCGTTGCCGCGCGGCTTCGTCGCCACCGCGCTGGGCGGCGACCTGCCCGCGCGGCTGGATCCGGACGGACGTCTGCGCGTGCAATTGCGTCCCGGCAACTGGACGTTGAACCTGGACGCGCGCGGACTCGCGCCGCTGGCGAAGATCGAATGGCAGGCGCCGCCGTCGCCGTGGCCGCAACAGGAAATCTGGAGTTACGCCGACGATCCGGCGCTGCGCACCACGCGCGCGACCGGCGCGCAGCCGATCGACCCGGCGCAGGCGCAGGTGCCCGACGAGTGGCGCACGCTGCCCGCGTTCGTGATGGGCCACGATGCGACGCTTGCGATCGAACAGCGCGCGCGCGGCCGCGACGCCAATGCCGGCGATCACCTCACGCTGACGCGCGAACTGTGGCTGGATTTCGACGGCGCGGGTTTGACCGCGGACGATCGCCTGCGCGGCAGCTTCCGCAGCGGCGATCGTCTGGATGTCGCCGCGCCGTGGGTGCTGGAACGCGCCGCGCTGCACGACGGGAATCCGTCCGATGCGCAGCCGCTGCTGGTGACGCGCGGCGCGAATGCGAATCTGAGCGGTGTGGAGGTTCGCGCGCGCAATCTCGACCTGCACGCCGGCTTGCGCCGCGATGCGCACGGCGGCGCGCAACCGGCCACCGGCGGCTGGCAGCAATCGCTGGACGGCGTGGATGCGAGCCTGCATCTGCCCTACGGTTATCGCCTGCTGGCGGCGCCCGGTGCGGACAAGTCGCCGGACAGCTGGGTCGCACAATGGAACCTGCTGGACCTGTTCGTCGCCGCGGTGATCGCGTTGCTGGCGTGGCGATTGCTCGGCTGGCGCTGGGCGCTGGTCGCCGCGGGGTTCATCGTGCTGTCGCAGAGCGAACCCGGCGCACCGCGCTGGTTGCCGGGCATCGCGGTCGCGCTGGCGCTGGCCGCGCGCGCGTTGCCGCAGGGGAAATTGCGCAATGTCGCGCGCTACGCAGGCATGGCCGCGTTGGCGCTGGCGGTGCTGGTCACGTTGCCGTTCGGCGCGGAACAGTTGCGCGATGCGATGCATCCGCAACTGGAGCGTTCCAGTTTCGTCGCGCAACTGATGCAGGACCAGTTCTCCTCGGGTGTCGCCAGCGATGCGTCCAAGCCGGGATTCCAGGAAGAACGCGCCGCCGCAACGAACGCGCTCGTGGTGCAGGAGCCATCGCAGATGGCGGAATCCGCGCCGGCCGCGCCTGCGCCGCCTGCGCCACCGGCCGAGCCTCCAGCACCGCCTGCCGATATTGCACCACGTGTTGCGGGCAACGCGTCCTCCCTGCAATCGATCGTCGTTACCGGTTCACGCATCCGACGCGTCGATCTGGTCGGCGCAGAGGGGTATCCGCCGGGCATGGTCGTGCAATCCGGCCGCGGCGTGCCGGCGTGGAACGACCTCGGCAGTACCTATCGACTGGGCTGGAGCGGGCCGGTCACGCCGGATGAAGATTGGCGGCTGGTGATCCTGCCGGCGTGGGCCACGCGCCTTTTGCGCATCGTGATGCTGGGGCTGTTGCTGGCATGGCTGGCCGCGATCGCGCGCGCGTTCGATCTCACCGCACGCCTGCCGCGCTGGCCGCGTCGCGTGGCCGGCGGCAGCGCCGCATTGCTGTTGCTCGCCTTGTGCTCGCCGCATGCGAATGCGCAAGCGATGCCCTCGCAGGAACTGCTTTCGCAATTGCGCGATCGTCTGCTGGAAGCGCCGAAGTGCGTGCCGCAATGCGCGGCATCGCCGGTCGCGCAGGTCGCGATGCGCAGCGACGGCGCGGATGTCACCATCGAAGTCGATGCCGGCGCGCGCATCGCGTTCCCGTTGCCGCGCATGGATGCGCCGGCGGCGCTGTCGAACGTCACGCTGGACGGCAAGCCGGCCGCCGCGCTGACGCGCCGCGATGGCAACACGTGGATCGCGCTGGAACGCGGCGTGCACCGCATCGGTCTGGGTTTCACGATCGGCGGCGATGCCGACAACGCGGTGCTGCACTTCCCGCTGGCGCCGCCGCGCGTGCAGGTGTCCGCGCCGGGCTGGCAGGCCTCCGGCATGGACGGCACGAAGTTGCTGTCGGACACGCTCGCCTTCGCGCGCGAACGCGCGCTGCCGGATTCGTCCGGCAAGTCGCAAACCGCGCAGCAGGCGTTTCCGCCGTACGTGGCGTTGACGCGCAGCATCGCGCTGGGCCTGGATTCGCGCATCGACAACGTGGTGCAGCGCATCGCGCCGGCGCAGGGCGGTTTCACCGTCAGTCTTCCGCTGCTGCCGGGCGAGCACGTCACCGATGCCGACCGGAAAGTCGACCACGGTCGCGTGCAGATCGTGTTCGATTCCGGGCAGGACGAGGCACGCTGGTCGAGCACGCTGGATGCGGCGAACGCCTTCGCGCTGCACGCGCCGGCGTTCGGCGAACGCGCGGAGACGTGGCAGATCGCCGCGGCGCCGCTGCTGCACCCGTCGTTTTCGGGCGTGCCCGAATCCGGCGAGGATGCGCCCGATGGAGTGCACGTGTTCCGTCCGCTGCCGGGCGAAACGCTGGAAGTGAAAGTCACGCGCCCCGCCGCGCTCGACGGCGACAGCATCGCCTTCGATCAGGTCGCGCTGGACGCCACGCGCGGCGACCGCGCGCTGGAAACCGCATTGACGCTCGACACGCGCAGCACGCGCGGCGGCGAGCAGGGCATCGACCTGCCGCGTGGCGCGCAATTGCTGGGCGTGCAGCGCGACGGCCAGCCATTGGAATTGAACCTTCGCGACGGCCACCTGGCGCTGCCGGTGCAGCC
>JAFEEJ010000266.1 GCA_018241145.1 Pseudomonadota bacterium
CGGTCGACCAGCAATACGTGCCCTTCATCCAGACCGACGTGCCGATCAACCGCGGCAATTCGGGCGGCCCGCTGTTCAACCTCCAGGGGCAGGTGGTCGGCGTCAATTCGCAGATCTTCTCCAACATCGGCGGTTACATGGGCGTGTCGTTCTCGATCCCGATCGACATCGCCATGAATGCCGTGCAGCAGATCAAGACGAAGGGTTATGTTTCGCGCGGCGTGCTGGGCGTCAAGGTCCAGGAAGTGACCGATTCGATCGCCAAGGCGCAGAACCTCCATTTGTCGGAAGTGCGCGGCGCACTGGTGGCGGAGGTCACGCCCGACAGCGGCGCGCAGAAGGCCGGCATCCAGGTCGGCGACGTGATCCTCGCCTACGACGGCCATCCGGTCGACGATTCCGCCGACCTGCCGCCGCTGGTGGGAGCGACCCAACCGGGTTCCACGGCGACCGTGCAGATTTCGCGCAACGGCAAGTTGCAGAATGTCCAGGTCAAGGTCGGCGAATTGCCGCGCGACCAGGGCGCCGTGCGGGCGATGCGTTCGGGCATGCCTTCCGGCGGCGACAGCGCATCGGCGCTCGGGCTGGCGGTACAAACCATCACGCCCGCGATGCGCCAGCAACTGGGACTGAAGGACAGCGGCGGCGTGGTGGTGACGGGCGTGCGTGGCGCCGCGGTGCAGGCCGGGTTGCAACAAGGCGACGTGATCCTGCGCATCGGCAACCAGCCGGTGGACAGTGCGGCCGCCTTCAAGGCCGCCACCAGTAGCGTCCAGCCCGGTTCCACCGTGCTGCTGCTGGTGTCACGCGGAGGCAACAGCCGGTTCGTCGCGGTGACGGTGCCGAGGAAATAAGCCCGAACGCACGCGTGCAACGCCATTGTCCTTCAATGCAGGCCATGGATGGCCGTGTTGAGCGAGCATTCAAAGCCGTCGCGTGGTGCCGAGCATCGCAGCGACAAGCGCGGAAAAGGCGCGACTGTTCGAGCACAGGGACGTGCGAGTTCGCGCCGGCGCGCTTGTCGTGAGAAGCGCAGGGAAGTCGAACGAACTGGATGTTCGTTCGACCGCCGTGCCGGCGCAGGCGGTTTTGGTGACTTTTGCCGCGTCAAAAGTCGCCGGCGCGCAGCGCCGTCTCCAAGAAAAAGCCTGGCGGAACGTCCTTCCATGCGATAATCGCGCGTTTGCACCGCGCGGCGGTGCGGTGCCCGGCATCCATGCAACTCATCCGCAACTTTTCCATCATCGCCCACGTGGACCACGGCAAGTCCACGCTGGCCGACCGCATCATCCAGATCTGCGGCGGCCTCACCGAGCGCGAGATGGAAGCACAGGTACTCGACAACAATCCGATCGAGCGTGAGCGCGGGATCACCATCAAGGCACAGTCGGTGTCGCTGCCGTACACCGCGCGCGGCGGCAGGACGTACCAGTTGAATTTCATCGACACGCCCGGGCATGTGGATTTCTCCTACGAAGTCTCGCGCTCGCTGGCCGCGTGCGAAGGCGCGCTGCTGGTGGTGGATGCCGCGCAGGGCGTGGAAGCGCAGTCGGTCGCCAACTGCTACACCGCGGTCGAGATGGGCCTGGAAGTGGTGCCGGTGCTGAACAAGATCGACCTGCCCACCGCCGACATTCCCAAGGTGAAGGAGGAAATCGAGGCGGTGATCGGCATCCACGCCGACGACGCGCTCGCGATCAGCGCCAAGACCGGCGAGAACGTGGTCGAGGTGCTGGAAGCGATCGTTGCGCGCATCCCGCCGCCGAAGCCGCGCGACACCGACAAGCTGCAGGCGCTGATCATCGATTCCTGGTTCGACAACTACCTGGGCGTGGTATCGCTGGTGCGCGTGATGCAGGGCGAGATCCGGCCGCGCGACAAACTGCTGGTGATGTCCACCGGCCGCGCGCACGAGGTGCTGGAAGTGGGCGTCTTTACGCCCAAACGCAAGAAGCTGGACAAACTCGGTGCCGGCGAAGTCGGTTTCGTGTGCGCGTCGATCAAGGACGTGCACGGCGCGCCGGTGGGCGACACGCTGACGCAGGCCGGCGATCCGGCGCCCAAGCCGTTGCCCGGATTCCAGCAGATGCAGCCGCGCGTGTTCGCGGGCCTGTTTCCGGTCAACGCCGATGATTTCCCGGCGCTGCGCGAAGCGCTGGACAAGCTGCGCCTCAACGACGCCGCGTTGTTCTTCGAACCGGAATCCTCCGAAGCGATGGGCTTCGGTTTCCGCTGCGGGTTCCTGGGGATGCTGCACATGGAAATCGTGCAGGAGCGGCTGGAACGCGAATACGACCTGGATCTGGTGACCACCGCGCCGACCGTGGTGTACGAAGTGCTGAAGTCGGACGGCTCGATCCTGCTGCTGGACAACCCGGCCAAGCTGCCGGCTTCGCCGCAGGTGGCCGAAATCCGCGAGCCGATCATCGTCGCCGACATCCTGACGCCGCCCGATTACGTCGGCAACGTGATCACGCTGTGCGAGGAAAAGCGCGGCGTGCAGCGTTCGATCCAGTACCTCGCCAGCCAGGTGCGCATCAGTTACGAGATGCCGCTGGCCGAGGTGGTGCTGGATTTCTTCGACAAGTTGAAATCGGTTTCGCGCGGCTACGCTTCGATGGATTACCACTTCCTGCGTTTCGAGCCGGGACCGTTCGTGCGCGTGGACGTGCTGATCAACGGCGACCGGGTGGACGCGCTCAGCCTGATCGTGCATCGTGCGCAGGCCGACCGGCGCGGGCGCGAACTGGTCGAGCGCATGCGCGAGCTGATCCCGCGGCAGATGTTCGACGTGGCGATCCAGGCCGCGGTCGGCGCGCAGATCATCGCGCGATCGACCGTGAAGGCGCTGCGCAAGAACGTGCTGGCGAAATGCTACGGCGGCGACGTTTCGCGCAAGAAGAAGCTGCTGGAGAAGCAGAAGGAAGGCAAGAAACGCATGAAGCAGGTCGGCCGGGTCGAGATTCCGCAGGAAGCCTTCCTCGCGGTGTTGCGGACGGACAAATAGATCCCATGCGCCCGGTTTTGCCCCCTTGAGTCAAGGGGGCATCGAAGTCGCGTAGCGGCTTCGATGGGGGTTGTGGGAGTGCGGGAGCGTCGGGCGCCTTGCGGTTTGGGCGCACCGGCATTCAATTCAAGAAGGAGCTGCATGGTGAACAAAGACTCCTGGGGCACGATCCTCTTGATCGCGATCGTGGCGGCCTGCCTGTATGCGTGGTACGTCACTTCCGATTTCGCGCTGGCGCTGGTGTTGATGACGGCGGCGTTCGGCATCGTCTGGGCGCTGGACCGGCTGCTGTTCCAGCACCGCCGCCTCGAACGCGCCGCGACCGCCGGCGAAAAACCGCACGAGCCGCTGCTGGTGGATTACGCGCGTTCGTTCTTCCCGGTGATCCTCGCGGTGTTGCTGTTCCGCACCTTCCTGATCGAACCGTTCCGCATTCCTTCCGGGTCGATGATGCCGACGCTGCTGGTCGGCGATTTCGTGCTGGTCAACAAGTTCGCCTACGGCCTGCGCCTGCCGGTGACCGACACCAAGATCGTCGGCATCGGCGAACCGCACCGCGGCGACATCGCGGTGTTCAAGTATCCGCCCGATCCGAAGGAGGATTACATCAAGCGGATCGTCGGCCTGCCGGGCGACACCATCAGCATGCACGACGAGCAGTTGTACGTGAACGGCAAGCCGCAGCCGCAGGACGACGCCGGCCCGATCACCGACAAGGACAGCGAGAGCGTGCAGACCGCGCAGGCCGGCGGCATCGAGCGCACCGAACACCTCGGCAACGTCACCCACAAGATCATCGTGCTGCCGCCGTTCCGCCGCGATCCGCGCACCGAAGGAACCTGGACGGTGCCGCAGGGGTACTACTTCGCGATGGGCGACAACCGCGACAACAGTTCCGACAGCCGCTTCTGGGGCCTGGTGCCGGAGAAGAACCTGCGCGGCAAGGCCTTCCTGATCTGGTTCAGCCTCGCCGACCTGAAGCGGATCGGAACGGTCCTGCACTGACGGCGGAAGGCGACGCGCAGCCCATTCCGGCGCCGAACAGTGCTGCTAGACTCCGCGCCGGCAAGGCCTGTGAATAGGCCCTATTCACGTTGCAGGGGAATGCAGATGAAAAGGCAGCAAGGTATCACCCTGATCGGGTTCGTGTTCGCGCTGGCCATCGTCGGCTTCTTCATCTACATGGCGATGAAGCTGGTGCCGGCCTATTCCGAATACATGGGCGTGGTGAAGGCGATGAAGACGCTGGCGGCGGAACCGGATCTCGCCACCAAGACGCCGGAAGAAATCCAGCGCGACCTGGCCTTCAAGGGCAGTTTCCAGTACGTGGACGACAGCACGTTCTCGGCGCAGAACATCCACATCAAGAACGGTCCCGGCGGCGGCACGCTGCAGGTGAAGTACGACAAGGACATTCCGTTCATGTACAACATCGATTTCCTGCTGCACTTCGACAAGACAGTGCCGCTGGGAAACAACGGCGGGACGTGAAAGCGGGTTATTCCTTCCGCGATCCGGGCTTGTTGCGGCTGGCATTGACGCATCGCAGCGCCGGACGTCCCAACAACGAACGGCTGGAATTCCTCGGCGACGCGCTGGTGAACCTGGCGGTCGCCGAGTTGCTGTACGAAACCCGGCCGTACGCGGACGAGGGCGAACTGACGCGCCTGCGCGCGCAACTGGTGAACGGGCCGGCGCTGGCGGAACGCGCGCGCGCGCTCGGGTTGGGCGACGAGCTGTCGCTCGGTCCGGGCGAACTGAAGAGCGGCGGTTTCCGCCGCGACTCGATCCTCGCCGATGCGTTCGAGGCGCTGGTCGCGGCGGTGTACCTGGACGGCGGATTCGAGTCTTGCCGCGAATGGCTGCGCGGGATGTTCCTGGCGTCGGCGGAATCCGCCGGCCCCCCGGCCAAGGACGCCAAGACGCGCCTGCAGGAATGGTTGCAGGCGCAGGGCCATCCGCTGCCGCAGTATCGATTGCTGGACACGCACGGCGAAGAACACGCGCGCATCTTCGAAGTCGCCTGCGTGCTGGACGAACCGCAGGCGCTGCATTGCGAAGGCCACGGCAGCAGCCGCCGCGCGGCCGAACAGATGGCGGCGGAAGCGGCGCTGGATGCCCTTGCCGGTTCCGACGGCGCCTGATCCCTGTCCGTCCGCTCCGAACGCAGTCCCGTCTTCGAATGAAGGTGGGCCGGCATCGAAGGGCGTGCGCTTCGACCTCGCCCGCGTTGCTCGTGTAGCCTGTCCCGGGCCCGTCGAAGGGCTCTGAGCGAACGGACCATCGAATGACGGATTCAGACCCTTTCCGCTGCGGTACCGCCGCGATCCTCGGCCGTCCCAACGTCGGCAAGTCCACGCTGTTGAACGCGCTGGTCGGCGAGCACGTGTCGATCGTGACGCCGCGCCCGCACACCACGCGCCACCGCATCCTCGGCGTGGCGACAAAGCCCGAAGGGCCGGTCCCCGGCCAGATACTGTTCCTCGACACACCCGGCCTGCACCGCGACGCGAAGCGCGCGATGAACCGCGGCCTCAATCGCGTCGTGCACGCCGCGCTTGCCGATGCGGACGTCATCGTGCAGGTGATCGAAGCCGGGCAGTGGAACGACGAGGACGAAGCGGTGTACGCGGCGATCGCGGCGGCGCCGGTTCCGCGGTTGCTGGTGTTGAACAAGCTCGACCGCGTGCGCGACAAGGCCGCGCTGTTGCCGTTCGTCGAAAGGCTTTGCGCCGGGCATGCGTTCGAGGAAGTGTTCTGGTCGAGCGCGCAGCGGGGGGAAGGCATCGAGGAACTGGAACGCGGCATCCTCGCGCGCTTGCCGCAACGCGCGCCGTTGTTCGACGCCGACACGTTCACCGACCGCAGCGAACGTTTCCTTTGCGCGGAACTGATCCGCGAACAATTGATGCGGCAACTGGGCGAGGAATTGCCGTACGCGACCACCGTGCAGATCGAATCGTTCAAGGATCGCGACGATGGCCTCGCCGAAATCGCCGCGCTGGTCTGGGTGGAACGCGAAGGCCAGAAGGCGATCGTGATCGGCGCCGGTGGCGAACGCCTGAAGAAGATCGGCAGCGCCGCGCGCCGCGGCATCGAAAAGCTGCTCGGACGGCGCGTGTTCCTGAAACTGTGGGTGAAGGTGCGCGAAGGCTGGTCCGACGACGAGGCGATGTTGAAGCGGTTCGGTTATGAGTGAAGCAGGGGCAAGGGAGCAGGGAGCAGGGAGCAGCAGGAGAGCCGGGCCCAAGCTCTTCCCCCGCTCCCTTCGCCCTGCTCCCTGCTCTTGAACAATGCACGTCGAGAACCAGCCCGGCTACATCCTGCACGCGCGGGCTTGGCGCGAGACCAGCCTCTTGCTGGAAGCCTTCAGCCGCGACCATGGCCGCATCGGCCTGCTGGCGCGCGGCGTGCGCACGGCGCGCACGCGCATGCCGCGCGCCTCGCTGGAGCCGTTCCGGTTGCTGGATCTGGAGTGGACAGGCCGCGGGGAACTGCCGAACCTGCGCGCGGCCGACGTCGTCGCCCTGTCCGCGCGCTTCGCCGGCGAGACGCTGCTTTCCGGCCTGTACGTCAACGAGCTGCTGGTGCGGCTGACGGCGCGGCACGATCCGCATCCGGGGTTGTTCGACCGCTATTCCGCGTTGCTGGACGAGCTCGCCGGCACCGCGTCGCTCGCGTGGACGCTGCGCAGGTTCGAACGCGACCTGCTGGCGGAACTTGGCTACGGCCTGCTGCTCGACCGCGAGGCCGGCACCGGCACGCCGCTGGAGCCCGATGCGGAATACGCGTACGTGCCCGAACACGGCCCGGTGCGCGCGGATGCCCAATCGCCCGGCGCGCGCATCCGCGGTGCGGCGTTGCTCGCGTTGCATCGCGACGGAATCCCGTCGTCCGGCGACCTCGCCGCGCTGCGCCGCATGCTGCGCCACGTGATCGGCGCGCACCTCGGCCACGGCGAGTTGCGCGCCTGGCGCGTGCTCGGCAAGGCGATGCGCAAGGAATAAGCTCGCGCGTCTGGCGTCGCAGGCATGCGCGATCACGCGGAAGCCTGCGGCGGCAACGCCGCCAGTGTCGCCGCCAGTACCCTGCGGAAATCCCGCTCCACCGCGGCAAGGCGCGCCGGATCGTCGTCGCGCCGCGCATCCGACAGGACGGCCGCCGCGCGTTGCAGGGAGGTCGCGCCGCAGAATCCGCAGGCTGCGCGCAAGCGGTGCATGCGTTCGCGCAAAGCGTCGCGGTCGCGCGCCAGCACATCGAATTCACCCTGCAGCGTTTGCAGTTCCGCGGCGAGCATGGCACGCAGCGATGCCAGCGTCTCCGCGTTGCCGCAGGTGGCGATTCCGTCGTCGTCGTCGAGCAGCTTCGCGGGCAAGGCTTCGTCCAGCAATCCCGATTCGTGCAGCGCCCGGCGCAGGACCGCGGCGCCCAGCGGCTTCACCAGCACGCGGTCGAAGCCCGCGTCGCGCAGTTGCGCGTGCAGGGCCGTCTCGGGATCGGCGGTGGTGGCGATCGCCATCGCACCGCGCGAGGCGGCGTGCGGATCGGCGCGCAATTCGCGCAGGACTTCGTCGCCGCGCTTGCGTGGCAGCGAACGGTCGAGGATCAGCAGGTCGAACGCTTGCGCGCGCGCGCTGGCCAGCGCATGCGCGCCGTCGGCCACCGGCGAAACCTCGCAACCCAGTGCACGCAGGCTGGCGGCGAGGAATTCCTGGCTGACCGGATCGTCTTCGGCCAGCAGAATCCGCGGTGGTACGGTTCGAGGCATGGCTGCGTTAGGCGGCATTCAATCCCGACCGGCACAATCGCCGATCATGTACCGGCCCGCAACCCAGGCTGTCAGGTTCGCCGCGATCGTGTTCGCGCTGGGGCTGGCGGTGGCTGCCACGGCGCACGCGGCGGTGCGCATGCAGGCGGACGCGCTGGAATTGCCCGGCGTCGATCTCGACGGCGTGCAGGCGAGCCTCGCACCCGGTGCGGATGGCCGCCTTCTGCTGCAATTGCGCGCCGATCGCCTGACGGTGCCCGCGCTGGGATGGAAGAACGTCGGTTTCGCGCTGTCCGGGGTTCCGCAGCGTGCCGGCGAGAACGAATGGCGCCTCGACGGCACGCTGGCCCTGACGCATGCGCCCGGGAACGCGCTTGCGGGGGCGAATGTGCAAGTCGCGATCGACACCGACGCGGGTTCGCTGGACGTGAATCTCGACCAGCGCAACAGCGCCATCCGGATGCTGATGCCGCTCGACCAGCCCAGCCACTGGCAGCTGAGCCTGAAGGGATTGCCGCTGGCGTGGTTGCAGGGCGTGCTGGCGCAAGCATGGAAGGGCGGCCGGCTCACCGCAGGTTCGATCGACGGCGAAATCGCGCTCGACATGCCGTCCGACGGCACGCGGCTGTCCGGCCGCGTCGACGTGAACGGCGCCGGCGTGGACTCGAAGGCCGGCACGCTCGCCGCGCAGCAACTCGCCGCGCGCGGCACGTTCTCGCTGGATGCGGGTTCGTCCGCGACGCGGTTGTCCTTCGACGGCAACGTGGCCGGCGGCCAGGTGTTGCTGGGCCCGCTGTTCGCGCAATTGCCGGCGCACGCGGCGCAATTGCAATTGTCGGCGGATTTCGGCGCGCGCGGCGTCGTCATCGATTCGCTGCATTTCGACGATGGCGATGCGCTGGATTTCGACGGCAAACTGGCGTTCGGCGCCGACGACGCGCTGAAGACCCTGCAATTCGGCCGTTTCGAAGCGCAACTGCCGCAGGCCTATGCGCGCTACGGAAATGCGTGGCTGGCCACGCTCGGCTGGAAGGATCTGGACACAGACGGCGCGCTGTCCGGATCGATCGCGCTCGCGCAAGGGGTGCCGTCCAGCTTCGTGCTGCACGCCAGCCACCTGAAGGTGGACGATGCGGCGGGACGGCTCGCACTGCGCGACTTGAACGGCGACCTCGACTGGGATGCGGCCGCGTCGCGTCCGGCCAGCACGTTGTCGTGGCAGTCGCTGGCGTTCTACCACCTGCCGTTCGACGCGGCCTCGCTGCGATTGCGCAGCGACGGCGGCGCGCTCGCCCTGGCGGCGCCGGCGCGGATTCCACTGTTGAACGGAGCACTCTCGCTGCAGCAGCTCGCGTGGCGTCCCGCGGCGGACCGGCAGGATCGGATCAATGCATCGTTCGCGGTGTCCGGCATCGATGTCGGCGCGCTGTGCAAGGCCTTCGGCTGGCCGCAATTCACCGGTACGCTGGGCGGCGCCGTGCCCGCCTTGAGTTACAACGGCGATCGCATCGCCTTCGACGGCGGCCTGTCGATGAACGTGTTCGACGGTTTCGTGGACGTGACCCGACTGGCTTTGCAACAACCCTTCGGGGTCGCGCCGGTGCTGGGAGCCGACATCGATCTGCGCCAGATCGATCTGGGCAAGTTGACCGGGGTGTTCGATTTCGGTTCGATCACCGGCCCGCTGGGCGGTTCCATCCACGGGTTGAAACTGGTGAACTGGCAGCCGGTGGCATTCGATGCGGACCTGCAGGCGAACGACGGCGGGCGCATCAGCCAGCGCGCGTTGAAAAGCCTGACCTCGGTGGGCGGCGGCGGCATCGCCGCGGGCATCCAGGGCCTCGCACTGAACCTGTTCAAGACCTTCGGCTATTCGCGCATCGGCCTGAGTTGCACGCTGCGTTCGAATGTGTGCACGATGGGCGGGCTGCAACCGGACGGCGGCGATGCGCAGGCGGGCTACACTATCGTCGAGGGCAGCGGCCTGCCGCGCATTTCCGTGGTCGGCCACGAGCGCCGGGTGGACTGGGACACCCTGGTCGACCGGCTCAAGGCGGCCACCGAAGGCAACGGCCCGGTGATCCAATGACCCGTGCGGTATGCAGGCACATACCAAGGAGATTCGAATGCGCAAATTCACGTTGACCACCTTGTTCGCGCTGCTCGCCGGCTGTGTCACGATCAACGTCTATTTTCCGGCCGCCGCCGCGCAGGAAGCCGCGGACAAGATCATCAGCAACGTGATCGGACCGGACCACCAGGCGTCGCCTGCGCCTGCGTCGTCGTCACTGCCGCCCGCAGCCGCGGCCTCTCCGCAGGGCGCCGCACGCGGCGTACCGCTGGCCGTGCGCGTGCTGGATGCGCTGGTGCCCGCGGCTTCCGCCGCCGAAAGCCAGCCGGACATCAACATCCAGACCCCGCAGATCGAGGCGATCCAGTCGCGCATGCGTACGCGCTACGAGGGCACGCTGCAGGGCCTGCTGGATTCGGGCGCCGTCGGCTACACCAACGACGGGATGATGGCGGTGCGCGACGCGTCGAAAGCCGCGCTCAGCGCGCGCGCGCAGATGAATTCCGCCGTCGCCGACGAGAATCGCGATCGCGCCGCGCTGTACCAGCAGATCGCCGTGGGCAACGGCCACCCCGAATGGGAAAGGCAGATCCGCCAGATCTTCGCCAGGCAGTGGATCGACCGCGCGCATCCGGGCTGGTATTACCAGGATGCCTCGGGCGCCTGGCGCAGGAAGTGATCGCGTTGCGCGTCGCCGGGCACTTCGCGACCGCGCGGCTTGCGTGATGACGAGGCCCGGGTCCTGGTCCGGGCTTCGTTTCTCCCGATGCGAAATACCGAATTCGAAACCGGAATCACCGGCCTGGCTCATGATGGTCGCGGCGTGGCGCACGTGCAGGGCAAGGCGGTGTTCGTCGCCGATGCGCTGCCGGGTGAGCAGGTGCGCGCGCGGATCGTGCGCAGGCATCGCCAGTTCGACGAGGCGCAATGCACCGAGGTGCTGCATGCCTCGCCCGAGCGCGTGGCGCCGCGCTGCCCGCACCATGGCGTATGCGGCGGTTGCGCCTTGCAGCATCTCGCGCCGCCCGCACAGATCGCGGCGAAGCAGCGCGTGCTGGCGGAGAATTTCGCGCGCATCGGCAAGGTCGAGCCGCAACGCTGGCTGCCGCCATTGACCGCCGAACCGTGGGGCTACCGCCGCCGCGCGCGATTGTCGGTCAAGCACGTGCCGAAGAAGGGCAGGACGCTGGTCGGCTTCCGCGAACGCGATCCGCGCTTCGTGGCGGATCTGTCGCGTTGCGAAGTGCTGGATCCGGCGCTGGGCGAAAAGCTGGGAGCGCTCGGCGAATTGTTGAATGCGCTGGAAGGCGCGGCCGCCATTCCGCAGATCGAATTTTCCGCCGGCGACGATGCCCGCGCACTGGTGTTCCGCCATCTGCAACCGCTCTCGGGCGCTGACGGCGAAAAACTGGCCGCGTTCGGACGCGAACACGGCTTCGCGATTTTGCTTCAACCGGGCGGCGCCGACAGCGTGCATCCGCTGCATCCGGAAACCGTGCGCCTGCACTACCGGCTGGACGAATACGGCCTCGACCTGGAATTCGCGCCGCTGGATTTCGTGCAGGTCAATGCGCGGCTCAACGGGAAGATGATCGGGCACGCGCTGCAACTGCTCGATCCGCAGCCGCAGGACCGCGTGCTGGACCTGTTCTGCGGCCTGGGCAATTTCTCGCTGCCGATCGCGCGACGCGCGGCTTGGGTCTGCGGCGTGGAAGGCGAGGCCGGTCTGATCGAACGCGCGCGCGGCAATGCCTTGCGCAACGGCATCGCGAATGCCGAATTCGTCGTGGGCGACCTCGCGGTCGACCCGCGCGGCGCGGCGTGGACTCGTGCGTCTTTCGACAAGTGGCTGCTCGATCCGCCGCGCACCGGCGCGGCGGCCCTGCTGGAACACCTCCCCGGCGACGCGGTGCGCCGCGTGGTGTACGTTTCCTGTCATCCCGGTTCGCTGGCGCGCGATGCCGGCACGCTGGTGCACCGGCACGGTTTCACATTGGCCGCCGCCGGCGTGATGGACATGTTCCCGCACACGGCGCACGTGGAGTCGATCGCGTTGTTCGAACGCATGGCATGAGTGCGCACGGGCGCGCGATGCGGCATGATGCGCCTCTCTTGCACGGAATCCGTCCATGCTGGTAATCGGACTCGAAGGCCATGAACTTTCCGATCGAGACGTGGAACGTCTGGCGTCGCCCGAAGTCAGCGGCGCGATCCTGTTTTCGCGCAATTTCTCCGCGCGCGCGCAACTGGAAGACCTGATCGCCGGGATCCGTGCGTTGCGCGACGATCCCTTCCCCATCTGCGTGGACCAGGAAGGCGGCCCGGTGCAGCGCTTCAAGATCGACGGTTTCACGCGCCTGCCGCCGCTGGCGCGGATCGGCGCGTTGCACGACCGCGACCCCGCGGCCGCGGTGCGCGCCGCGGAAACGCATGCGTGGCTGATGGCAAGCGAACTGCGCGCCTGCGACGTGGATCTTTCGTTCGCGCCGGTGCTCGACCTGAAACGCGGCAACCGCGTCATCGGCGAACGCGCCTTCCATGCCGACCCGCGCGTGGTCGGCGAGCTGGGCATGGCCTACCTGCGCGGCATGCGTTCCACGGGCATGGCGGCCACGCTCAAGCATTTCCCGGGGCACGGCACGGTGGCCGAGGACACCCACGTGGAAGCCGCGACCGATCCGCGCGATTTGCAGGCGCTGCGCGACAGCGATCTGGCGCCCTTCGCGGACGGGTTCACGGCGGGTGCGGAAGCGGTGATGCTGGCGCACGTCACGTATCCGGCGATCGATGCGGCACCGGCCGGGTACTCGAAAATCTGGATCGATGACATCCTGCGCGGCGAATACGATTTTCGCGGCCTGGTTTTCAGCGACGACGTCGGCATGGCGGCGGCGGAATCGGCAGGCGGGGTCGGCGCGCGCGTCAACGCACACCTGGATGCCGGCTGTGACCTGGTGCTGGTGTGCGCGCCCAGGCTGGTGGACGAAGCGATCGCTTCGGTGCGCGGGCGCGCACCGTGCGAACCCGCGCGCGTGGCCGCGCTGTGCGGCGCGGCAGCCGGCGACTGGCAGTCGCTCGTCGGCAATCCGCAACACAGGTCGGCGGTCGCCGCGGTGCGGAAACTGGACGAACCCGGCCATCCGGAGCGCACGGCATGAGTCCGCACGGTCTGGCGCAGGCGCTGGAATCGGCCGAACTCATCCACGACCGCACGATCATCGAGGCCGCGGTCGCGCGCATGGGCGCGCAGATCACGCGCGTGCTCGACGGCGAACGCGCGCTGTTCCTGACCGTCATGCAAGGCGGGCTGATTTTCGCCGGCCAGCTGGCGCTGTCGATCGGAAGCGACCTGCAATTCGACTACGTGCACGCCACGCGTTATCGCGGCGGCACGCGCGGGCGGGAACTCGAGTGGCGTCGCCGTCCCGAGGCCGCGATGCACGACCGCAGCGTGATCCTGGCCGACGACATCCTCGACGAAGGCAATACGCTGGCCGCATTGCGCGATGCCTGCCTGGCCCAGGGCGCGCGGCGGGTGCTGATCGCGGTGTTGTGCGAAAAGCGGCACGACCGGCGCGTGCCCGGCCTCGCCGCCGATTTCGTCGGCGTGCAGGTCCCCGATCGCTACGTATTCGGCTACGGCATGGATTATCACGAGCAGGGGCGCAATCTGCCCGGGATCTACGCTTTGGATGAAGCCGCGCTCGGGGCGACGGAATGAGCGATCGCGCCGCCATCGACCTCGCCCTGATCGGCGGCACCGGCCTGTATGCCTTCCCGGGGCTGGAAGATCTGCGGCGGCAGGAAGTGGCGACACGCTGGGGCGCGCCTTCGGCGCCGATCGTCACCGGCGTGTTGTCCGGAAAGCGCATGGCGTTCCTGGCGCGGCACGGCGAAGCGCACACGATCGCACCGCACCGCATCAACTACCGCGCCAACCTCGCCGCGCTGCACGAGCTTGGCGCGCGGCGCGTCATCGGCGTGAATGCCGTCGGCGGCATCCGCGCCGACATGGGGCCGCGCGCGATCGTGCTGCCCGACCAGCTGATCGATTACACCCACGGCCGCGTCGCCAGCTTTTGCGACGCCGAGGGCGAGCCGGTGCTGCACGTCGATTTCAGCGAACCCTACGATGCCGGCCTGCGTGGTGCACTGCTGGCTGCTGCGCGAGCCGCGGGCGTGCCCGTGGTCGACGGGGGCTGTTACGGCGCCACCCAGGGACCGCGGCTGGAGACCAGCGCGGAAATCGCCCGCATGCGCCGCGATGGCTGCGATCTGGTCGGCATGACCGGCATGCCCGAGGCCGCGCTGGCGCGCGAACTGGGCCTCGAATACGCCTGCCTGGCGCTGGTCGCGAATTGGGCGGCGGGTTGCGATCCGCAGGCCAGCCGGATCAGCCTCGATGAAATCCACGCGCACCTGGCGGCCGCCACCGCGCGCGTGCCCGTCATCATCGCCGCCCTGCCATCCGCCTGAAAACGCGCATGGCTTCACGGGTTCCGCGCACGCGGCGCTTGATCGGGCGCGGGCCGTTGGCGATACTCGGGTTGCGTGGGGGCGCGCGGGGAGCAGGGCCGGAATCGTCGGCCAGGCGATCGTTGCGGATCGCCCGGCGTCGAACCGGAAACATCCGCGATGCCTCGCGCGCTTGTCCATCGCAGAGGTTTCGCAAATGTCCACCGGTACGGTCAAGTGGTTCAACGATGCCAAGGGTTTCGGGTTCATCGCTCCGGAAGACGGCGGGGAAGACGTTTTCGTGCATTACTCGGCGATCAACGCGCAGGGATTCCGCAGCCTGCAACAGGGCCAGCGCGTCAGCTTCGAAGTCGTGCAGGGCCCCAAGGGTTCGCAGGCGGCCGGCGTGACACCACTGTCTTGACCGCGCCCGCGCCGCGCGCAGCCGGCGGCGCACTGCACGCGCGCGTCTTCCGCATCCCGTCGGTGATCCGCGGCGGGATGAAGGCTTGCACGTGCGCTGGTTGAACGCCCTGGCCGACGCCGCGTCGGACAATGCGCCGGCCGCTCGCGCACGCGCGCACGCCGCCCTGGTGCGGCGGATCACGGGCACGCTGGAGTCCACGCGGCGGCGCGACGAGCGATGCCTGCTGCTGCGGCTGCAGCTCGGCGGATTCGAGCAGATCGACGAGGCGAGCCGGTTCGAGGCGGTGTCGCGCGTCGTCGCCGAGCGGTTGCAGCGGCGGGTGCGCGCGGACGAACTGCTGGCGCGCAGCGCCGCGCACGAATTCACCGTGGTCACGCACAGCGTGGACGTGTTCCCGCCGACGGCCGGCGAGTCGATCGCCCGGCGTCTGGTGGAATGCATGGTGCAGCCCTGCGGCGTCGAAGGCGCGCGCATCCAGCTCCGGCTGCGCATCGGCATCGCCAGTTTCCCGGACGACGCGCGCGATGCCGAAGGCCTGTTGCTGGCGGCCAGCCGCGCCCTGCATGGCGCACACCGCTCCGGCGAGCCCTGGCGTTTCGCCGCGCGCCTGCCCGGCGGCAACGGCGCACACGCAGAAAGCGGCGAAGAGGACGAAGGCTAGTCCGGATCGCGGATCACCAGCAGGCGGCGCTCGGTCATGTCCTCGATCGCGCAACGGATGCCTTCGCGGCCGAGGCCGGAGAGTTTCACGCCGCCGTAGGGCATGTTGTCGACGCGGAAACTGGGGATGTCGCCCACCACGACGCCGCCTTCGACCAGTGTGTCCCAGGCCCTCATCGCGTGGGCCAGGTCGTTGGTGAACACGCCTGCCTGCAATCCGAAGTCGGAATCGTTGACGATCCGCAGTGCCTCGTCGAAGTCCTCGAACGGCGCCAGCAGCGTGGCCGGGCCGAACGCTTCCATGCGATCCAGCCGGGCGTCGCGCGGCACCTTTTCCAGCACCGTCGCTTCCAGCATGCGGCCCTTGCGCTTGCCGCCGCACAGCACGTTCGCACCGGCCTTGCGCGCCTCGGCGATCCAGCCTTCGAGGCGCTTCGCGGCGGTCTCGTCGATCATCGGCCCGAGGAAGGTTTCCGGATCTTTCGGATCACCGGCCTTGAGTTTCTTCGCCGCCGCGACGAAGCGGCGCTTCACTTCGTCGTAGAGCGAGGCGTGGATCAACACGCGCTGCACCTTGATGCAGCTTTGTCCCGACTGGTAGAAGCTGCCGGAAATCAGCCGTTCGACCACGTGGTCGAGACGCCCGCGCTGGTCGGCGTCGACGATGCAGGCCGCGTTGCCGCCCAGTTCCAGCACCACCTTCTTGCGTCCCGCCCGCGCCTTCAGTTGCCAGCCCACCTGGCCGCCGGTGAACGACAGCAGTTTCAGGCGCTCGTCCTCGACGAACGGATCGGCATCCTCGATGCGGCAGGGCAGGATCGAGAACGCACCTTTGGGCAAATCGGTTTCGGCCAGCACTTCGCCGATGATCAACGCGCCGACCGGGGTCTTCTCCGAAGGTTTCAGCACGAACGGGCAACCCGCCGCGATCGCCGGCGCGACCTTGTGCGCGACCAGGTTCAACGGGAAGTTGAACGGCGTGATGAAGGAACACGGCCCCAGCGGCACGCGCTTGACGAAGCCGCGGTAGCCGCTTGTGCGCGCGGAAATCTCGAGGTTGATGATCTCGCCGCCTTGCGCCACCGATTCGTCGGCGGCGATGCGGAAGGTGTCGATCAACCGCGCGACTTCGCCTTGCGCATCCTTGATCGGCTTGCCGGCTTCCACGCACAGCGAGAAGGCGAGTTCCTCGCGGCGTTCGGAAAATCGCGCGACGCAATGTTCCAGCACGGCGCGGCGTTCGTACGGTTTCAATGCCGCCATCGCCGGCGCCGACGCGGTGGCCGCGGCGATCGCGCGTTCGATGGTTTCCGCATCGGCCACTGCCACGCGCGTGGCGACTTCGCCGGAGTATTTGTCCCGCACTTCGAGATCGGCGTTGGGTTGCGACGCCTGGTTGGCGAGATACAACGGATAGCGCGCGGCGAGCGCAGGTCGGCGTGGTGCGGCAGGGCGGGGCACGGCGGGCTCCATGTGCGGCAGGCGAAACCGCAAGCCTAGGCCGTGCGGCGTTAACCGCCCGTGTGCGGGTCGCGCACCGACAACGGCAATTCGCCATCGCGCATGCGCGCGGTCAATGGCGTGCCCGCTTCGACGCCGCGGGCGGAACGCAGCACATGCCCTTCCGCATCGAACAGGATCGCGTACCCGCGTTCCAGCGTGGCCAGCGGGCTGACCGCCTGCAGTGCGCGCGCGAGCGCCGCCACTCGCTGCGCATCGCGCTGCGCGGATTGCGCCCAGGCGCCCTGCAGGCGTTGCCGCAGGCGCGCCGTCTCGCGTTCCAGCACGGGCAGCCGGCGCGCGGGGTGCAGGTTCTGCAACCGTGCATGCAGTTGCGCGATGCGAACGCCCGCCGCTTGCGCCTGCGCGAGCGCGCATCGCCGCAGGCGCCGGTGCAGGGACAGCAGGCGTTCGCGCCCGAGTTGCAGCCGCTGTTGCGGGTGCCGCGCCGCCAGCCGCGCCTGCAGGTGATCCAGCCTTTGCATGCGCGACTGCTGGCGATGCCGCCAGGTGTTTTCCAGCCGCGCGCGTTGCCTGCCCAGCGCGTCCATCAGCGCGCCGGAATCCGGCAGCAGCAGCTCGGCGGCGGCGGAGGGCGTGGCCGCGCGCAGGTCGGCGACGAAGTCGGTGATGGAAAAATCGATCTCGTGGCCGACCGCGCTGACCACCGGCACCGCGCTGGCCGCCACGGCGCGCGCGACGGCCTCGTCGTTGAAGGCCATCAGGTCTTCCAGCGAACCGCCGCCGCGGGTCAGCAACAACACGTCGTAGCGCGCGCTCGCGGACGCCTTGTCCAGCATCGCGACGATCGCGGGCGGCGCTTCGCGTCCCTGCACCGGCACCGGCAGGATCTCGATTTCTCCCAGCGCGAAACGCCGCCGTGCCACCGCCAGCACGTCGCGGATCGCCGCGCCGCTGGGCGAGGTGATCACGCCGATGCGGCGCGGCCAGCGCGGCAGCGCGCGCTTGCGTTGCGCATCGAACAGGCCCTCGGCCTGCAACTTCGCCTTCAGTTGTTCGAACGCGCGCCGCAATGCGCCTTCGCCGGCTTCCTCCAGGTGTTCGACGACCAGCTGGAATTCGCCGCGCGCCTCGTACAGGCTGACCCGCGCGCGCGCCAGCACCTGCGCGCCGTCCGCGGGACGAAAGCGCAACCATGTGCTGCGCGGCTTGAACATGGCGCAGCGCACCTGCGCCGCGGAATCCTTGAGGGTGAAATACAGGTGCCCGGACGCCGGCCGCGCGACGTTCGACAATTCGCCCTCGATCCACACCAGCGGCAGCGCCCCTTCGATCAATTCGCGCACCAGGCCGTTGAGCGTCGAGGGCGTCAGGATTGCTCGTCCCGCGCCGGCTTCCGTGGGTTCACTCATGCGACGCGCCATCCTTGCCCGGCAGCGGGTTTGCGTTCCTGCACGCGCGCACCGCCAGCGCGACCGCCAGCCACAGCGCCAGCAGGCCGAGCGGCCAGGCGATCACGCGCGGCCACAGCAGTGCGACCAGCGTCAGCGCGAGCAACAGCAGCGCGCCCGCGAACAGCGAACCGGTCACGTCGTCGTCGAGCACGCGGCTGTTGCTGAACGCCGCGCCGACCGAATTGGCCAGCCGCATTGCGCTGGCCGCGCCGCGTCCGGCGCTGCCGCGCGCGCCGGGAAGACCGCGCGATTCCTGCGACTTCGGTCCCGCGTTCGGATCCCGGCGCACCCGTTTATGCGACAGCACGATCTCGGTCGCATCCTGCAGGTCGCGTTCGTATTGCGCGGCGAGTCGCGCCGCGAAACCGTCGTTCTCCACCGCCACGTCGATTTCGCAATTGCCCAGCCAGCTCGCGACATTGAGGTTGGTGGATCCGACCCGGGCCCAGCGCGTGTCGGCGACCGCGGTCTTGGCGTGCAGCATCGAGCCGTTCCATTCGAACACCCGCACGCCGGCGGTGAGCAACGGTCGGTAACCGCCGCGCGACATCGCCGCGACCGCCGGGATGTCGGAGGATCCCGGCACCAGCAGGCGCACGTCCACGCCGTCGGCGGCCGCATTCTGCAGCGCGCGCACGTAGGGTGCGACGCCGACGAAATAGGCATCGGTCAGCCACAGCCGTTCGCGCGCAAGCACCGCGATCAACTGATCGAGCCGGTACGTGCCGGGGCTGCCGGGATGCGCGGCGATCACGCGCAGGTCGACGTCGCCGGAACCCGCCAGCGGTTGCGCCAGCAGGTCCGCGGGCAGCGGGTCGCCGAGTGCGGACCAGGTCTCGGCGAAGGCCGATTCGATTTCCGCGACGGCGGGGCCGCGCAACGCCACGCCGGTGTCGCGCCAGGGCGGGACGCCGCGCGCGGCATCGCCCAGCCATTTGGCGCTGAGGCACACGCCGGAGACGAAAGCGAGTTGCCCGTCGACGCTCAACAGCTTGCGGTGGTCGCGGTTGATCCACGCCAACGGGCTGAGCGGATCGAACGGGTTCCACACCCGCGTTTCGCCGCCGGCTTCGCGCAAGGGTTGCCAGAACGCCTCGTTGCACTGGCCGAAGCAGCCCAGCCAGTCGCGCGACACGCACACCTTCACGCCGGCGCGCGCGCGTTCGCGCAAGGCATCCAGGAAGGCCTTGCCGATTTCGTCAGAACGGATGATGTAGTTGGCCAGCAGCACGTATCGCTGCGCGCCGCGGATCGCGGCCAGCCAGGCATCGAAATGCGCCTGCGCGTCGATCAGCAATTCGACCGCATTGCCGCTGGTCAGCGGCGCACCCGCGGAGCGCGACAGCGCCTGCTCCGCCAGGGACCGGAAATCGGAAGTGCGGGTCACGGGAGGCATCCATGCAGTCTAGGCAAGCCATGGCCAAAGCGCCAACGGGGAGTAACCGCTAGAATGGCGCCGCCATGCGGGACATGGCCGGAAGGAATCCGGATGCAAGACAGCCATGCGCGTCTGATCGAAGGCCTGCCGTCGCGTTCCGAGCCGGATCGCGCGCGGCCCGCCAGCGCGCGCGCGGTTCGCGAACAGGTGGCGCATCTGCCGCTGGCCAATCCGGCGCAGGCGGCGCGGGAGATCACCGAACCGCTGGAGCAGATGCTGACGACGCGCTGGTCGGGCAGCGAACGCGTGGAGGCGCTGGAAGCCATCCGCGTGCCGGTCGCCGGTTTGTGCGAAGGCCTCGAACAGCAGCTGGGCGTGGAATCGCACCCCTTGCCGCCGGCCAAGGAGCGGCTGGTGGAAACCGCCAGCGGATTCCATCGCGCGCTGGCGCGCAACTATGCGGTGGCCTTGCACGAGTTGTGCGCGCCCGACGGCAAGCTGCCGATGTTCAAGAGCAAGGCCGCGGCGGTCGCCGCAGTGCGGGCGCTGCATCACCTCGGCATCGTCCTGCAGTGGTGCTACCGGCTCTATCGCACGCCGCCCGAAGGCACGTGGCGGCGCGCGCACGCGTTGCACGCCTTCGCCGCCGAAATCGGAGTGGCCGACAAGCCGGTCGCCGATCCGCTGCCGGACGGCGCGGAGATCGACGCCGATCAGGCGTACACGCATGCGTTGTTGCTGGCGCTTTCCAATCCCTACCGTTTTTCCTCGAAGGAATTGCGCGAGGCGTGGCTGCTGACGCGCGCCTTCGCGCCGCATTGCGCGCCGGTGCGCCAGGGCGGCGCGGGCATCGCGGTGGACGAGAACAGCGACGAAGGCCCGGGCTACGTGCCGGAGGAGCGCGCGGCCGCGAGCGAGGGCATCCTGTCGCTCGATCTGGTGCCGCTGAAACGCTTCCTGGAAGAACACGCGGCGCTGCAACCGCCGGGCACCGGCCACCTCAGTTTCCGCCAGCGCGGCGCTCCCACGCTGCACGCGTCGATCGCCTTCCTGCATCGCCTGCGTTCCAGCTGGACGGGCGCGGCGGAGCGCGGCTTCGCGAGGGTGGACGCGGAGCATGCGCTGGATGCCGTGATCGGCCTGCACGCCGTGCATCACGTGCTCGCCGGCAATGCCGATTTCGGCGCCTTCATGCAGCGCCTCCACGGCAACGCGATCACGATCGCCGCGCGCGATCAGGCCGCAGCATGGGCCGGCGGCGCCGACGGCGCGCGCCCGCAACTGCTGAGCGGACAGGTGCTGGACCAGAGCCTCGGCGGATACCGCCTGCGCCTGCGCGCCGACGGGAGCTTGCGCATCCGCGTGGGCGAAGTGATCGGACTGGCGCCGGTCGCGGAAGAAGGCGAACCGCAGGAATGGATGGCCGGCCTGATCCGCTGGCTGCGTACCGGCGACGACGGCATCTATGCCGGCGTCGAATTGCTCGCGCGCCGCGCGCGCGCCGCCGGGGTTCGGCTGTCGGTCGGCGGCGATGGGGAAATGCGCATCCCGCAGCGTGCCCTGCTGGTTCCCGATCGCAGCGATGCGACGTTGCCGGCGCTGCTGGTCGCGCACCTGTTCGACACGCAGGCATCGGATGTCGAAGTCGCCGCGCCCGCCGATCCCGCGGACTGGACTTCCAGCGCCAGCGTGCACAGGTACGCCGTCGCGGGGGTCGAGGAGATCAGCTCCTCCTACTACCGGGTCGTGCTGGCCGAACCGGAAGCGCCGATGATCGCAGGGGTGGCGAAAGACGAGGGGGCGGACGGCGGCGGATCATGAGCGGCTCGGTCTTCCCTCCGACGCGTCGCGCCAGCGTCGGCGTGCGCATCGGCAACGTGATGGTCGGCGGCGGCGTGCCGGTGGTGGTGCAATCCATGACCAACACCGACACCGCCGATGTCGCCGCGACCGCGAAACAGGTCGCCGAACTGGCGCGTGCGGGTTCCGAACTGGTGCGCATCACCGTCAACACGCTTGCTGCCGCTCGCGCGGTGCCGCGCATCCGCGAGCGGCTGGACATGATGGGCGTGGGCGCGCCGCTGATCGGCGATTTCCACTACAACGGCCATCAGCTGTTGCATGACGAACCCGCGGCCGCCGAAGCGCTGGCGAAATACCGCATCAATCCCGGCAACGTCGGCTTCGGCAAGAAGCGCGACACGCAATTCGCGGCCATCATCGAACTGGCATTGAAATACGCCAAGCCGGTGCGCATCGGCGCCAACTGGGGTTCGCTGGATCAGGCGTTGCTGGCGGCGTTGATGGACGAAAACCATGCACGTGCGCAGCCGTGGGATGCCGCGCGCGTCGCGCGCGAGGCGCTGATCCGCTCGGCGCTGGACTCGGCCGCGCGCGCGGAGGAACAGGGCTTGCCGCGCGATCGCATCATCCTGTCGTGCAAGGTTTCCGGCGTGCAGGAACTGATCGCGGTGTATCGCGATCTCGCCGCGCGTTGCGACTACGCATTGCATCTGGGCCTGACCGAAGCGGGCATGGGTTCCAAGGGCATCGTCGCGTCCACCGCCGCGCTCGGCGTGCTGCTGCAGGAAGGCATCGGCGACACCATCCGCATTTCCTTGACGCCCGAACCGGGCCAATCGCGCACCGCCGAAGTCATCGTCGCGCAGGAACTGTTGCAGACCATGGGCCTGCGCGCGTTCACGCCGCTGGTCACCGCGTGCCCGGGCTGCGGACGCACCACTTCGGAATTTTTCCAGGAACTGGCGAAGGTCGTGCAGGACCACGTGCGCGCGAAGATGCCGGAATGGCGGGTCAAATACGACGGCGTCGAAAACCTCACGCTGGCGGTGATGGGCTGCGTGGTCAACGGCCCCGGCGAATCGCGCCACGCCGACATCGGCATCTCGCTGCCCGGCACCGGCGAGGCGCCCGCCGCGCCGGTCTTCATCGACGGCAAGAAGGCGATGACCCTGCGTGGCGAAAACATCGCGCAGGAGTTCGTGGGGATTGTCGAGGACTACGTGGCGAAGAAATATGCCACTCGAGACTAGGGACTCGGGACGCGGGACTCGGAATTGCAAGCTTGATCGTCATTCCGGGGCCGCGCGCAGCGCGGAACCCGGAATCTGCTTTTCTGCAGTGGGATCAAGAGTGGATTCCGGATCGCGGCTTCGCCGCGTCCGGAATGACGAACATACGTCCAGGAGGAACGCGTGAGCCTCGAAATGCGCCCCGACTGCGAACGCTGCCACGCTCCGAGCGACAAGCAAGGCGAGGCGTACATTTGCACGTTCGAATGCACCTTCTGCGCCGATTGCAGTGACGAGATGGCGTGCATTTGCCCGAACTGCGGCGGTGAACTGGCGCGGCGGCCGCGGCCTGCGCGCGCAGCAGGACAGGACTGAGACTCAGCTTTCCGCGCCGCCGGCAGCCGCGCGTGCCTGCGACATCTTCGTGCGTCCCGATCGCGCCTCGCGATGGGTGATGTAGACGTTGGCGGCGAAGATCACCGCCGCGCCCAGCACGGTCCAGCGGTCGAGCTTTTCGCCGAACAGGAAGTACGCCAGCACCGCCACGATCGGCATCTGCACGAAACTGATCGGCGCCAGCAGCGACACGTCGCCGATCTTCAGCGCGCGCATCCAGCACATGTGCCCACTGGTGCCGAACAGGCCGGCCGCGATCAGGAACAGCCACGCCACGCCGTGCGGCCATTGCCAGAACAGCAAGGCAGCCGGCAGCGACAGCGGCACCCACAACAGCGTGGTCCAGATCACGATGGTGTCCGGCGCTTCGGTGCGGCTGAGGAATTTCAGGCTGATCGACACGCACGCGCTCATCAGCGCCGCCAGCAGCGCGACCATCGCCGCGGGCGAATAGCCGTGCAGGCCGGGGCGCACGATCAGCAGCACGCCGATGAAACCCGCGGTCACCGCGCTCCAGCGGCGCGCGCCGACCACCTCGCCCAGCACGAAGATCGCGCCGATGGTGACGAACAGCGGCGTCGAATACGACAGCGCGATCGCCTTCGCCAGCGGCAGGTGCACGATCGCCCAGAACGCGGCCAGCATCGAGATGGTGCCGAGCACGCAGCGGAAGAAATACATCGGCAGCCGGCGAGTGCGCAGCAGTTGCGGGCCGGCGCGCGCGATCAGCGGCAGGGTGAACAGCAGGCCGAACACGTTGCGGAAGAACGCGATCTCGAACGGATGCAGCCGGCTCGATGCCAGCCGGATCGCGATCGCCATCGCGCCGAAACAGCACGAGCTGCCGACCATCAGCAGCACGGCGCGTGCAACGACGGGATCCGCTGACACGGAGGCGGCAGGAACGGTGGCGTCGGAATCGGTCATGGGATGCTTGCGCGGGCACAAATGTTAGCTGCGAAATAACGCACCGGATGGGCCTGCTCCGCTAATCTGCGCGGCCATGCCGTCCCCCGCCGATTCATCCGCCTTTTTCGCAGCGATTCCCGCGCGCCATGCTTCCACCCGTCTCCCCGGCAAACCCCTGCGCTTGCTGGGCGGCCAGCCGTTGATCGTGCACGTGGCGCGACGCGCGCTGGCTTCGGGCGCGGCGCGGGTGGTGGTCGCGACCGATGATGCACGCGTGGCGGAAGCCTTGCATGGCATCGACGTCACGCTTTGCATGACGCGGGGCGATCACGCCTCCGGCAGCGATCGCCTCGCCGAATGCGCGCGGCTGCTGGACTGGCCGGATGACGCCATCGTGGTGAACCTGCAGGGCGACGAGCCGTTCGCGCCGGCTTCCGGCATCCGCGAAGTCGCGCGCGCGCTCGCCGATGACGGCGCGCCGATGGCGACGCTGGCAACCCCCCTGGAGGACGCGGCGCAATTGTTCGATCCGAACGTCGTCAAGGTGGTGCGCGATGCGCGCGGCCGCGCGCTGTACTTCTCGCGCGCGCCGCTGCCGTGGGCGCGCGATGCGTTCGCGCGCGAACGCGATGTCTTGCCGCCGCAGACGAAGTTCCTGCGCCACATCGGCATCTATGCGTATCGCGCCGGGTTCCTGAAAACCTTCGCCGCGCTCGAACCGACGCCGCTGGAACGCGCCGAATCGCTGGAACAACTGCGCGCGCTGGAACACGGCTACGCCCTTTCGGTCCGGCTTGCGCCCGAACCTTTTCCGCCGGGGATCGATACCGAGGCCGATCTTGCCGCCGCGCAGGCCGCGCTGGCGCGGAGCGGCGCATGAACCTGCAGATGGCCATCGACGCATCCGCCGCGGACATGCCCGATTTCCCGCGCGACATCGAATGGGTCAACCGGCGCGAGCCATGCAGCCTGCAGGACTTGCGCGGGCGCGTGGCGCTGCTGTGGTTCTGGAGCTACGACTGCATCAACTGCATCAACATGCTCGCCGGATTGCGGCAGCTCGAAAACAAGTACCAGGGCCGGCTGACCGTGGTCGGCATGCACACGCCGAAATATCCCGCGCAGCAGGCCAACGAGGCCGTGTTGAAGGCGGCCAACCGCAACCGGGTGCGGCACCCGGTCGCCAACGATGCGCAGTGGCGCGCATGGCAACAATACGCCATCGATGCGTGGCCGACGGCCTTGCTGCTCGATGCCGAAGGCCGTCCGGTCGGTCGCTTCGTGGGCGAAGGCGCGCTGCGTCGCATCGACGAAACCATCGCGGCGTTGCTGGACGGCATGACGGTGCGGAATCCGCCGGACGATGCGCGTGAAACCGAAACATTTCGCGGCGAACCGCGCATGCCGCTGCGATTCCCCGCGCACGCGCTCGCCACCGCGGACAAGTTGTACGTCAGCGACACCGGGCACCACCGCATCCTCGAGTGCACGCACGACGGACAGATCCTGCGCCAGTTCGGCAGCGGCAATGCCGGCTACTGGGACGGCAGCGGCACGGACGTCGGCTTCAACGCGCCGCAAGGCCTGGCGATCGCTCCGGGTGTGCTGTATGTCGCCGACACCGGCAATCATTGCGTGCGCCGCATCCGCCTGCTCGGCGGGGAAGTGGACACCCTGCTCGGCAGCGGCGCGTGCGGGTACGAAAGCCCCAACCCGATCGGCAAGCCGGTGTCGGTGAGCGCGCCCACCGCGCTGGCGGTGGCGGACGACTGCGTGTATGTCGCGCTCGCGGGGCAACACCAGATCTGGCGCCTGGACCTGCGCACCACGAAACTGGAAAAGCTGGCCGGCAACGGGCGCTGCGGCGTGCGCGACGGCAGCGGAACCGGCACGCGGCTGGCGCAACCCTCCGCGCTGGCCGCCGTTCCCGGTGCGCTGCTGATCGCCGATGCCGCGGGCAATGCGATCCGCCAGTTGCGGCTTGCCGATCTTGCGCTCACCACGCTCGCGGGCGGCGCGCCGTACGATTTCGGCAACAACGACGGCCCCGGGGAGCGGGCGCGTTTCGCGCATCCCGCGGGCCTTGCGACCGACGGCATGACCGCGTACGTGGCCGACACCTTCAACCACCGCATCTGCGCGGTCAACGTGCACACCGGCGATACCGCGACCCTGGAACTGGGCTGGCATCTGCACGAACCGCAGGGACTGTCGTTCGCGGCCGGTGCGCTGTGGATCGCCGATCGCAACGCGCACGACATCCTGCGCGTGGATGTGGCGCGTGGCGATACACGACGGATCGCGGTCGGAGAATGAGCACCTCGCGTAAAATCGCGGGATGACCCCGCAAGCGGCCTTCGACGGCAAGGCCTTTGTCCGCACCCTGACTTCCTCGCCCGGCGTCTATCGCATGTTCGACGCCGAAGGTGGCTTGCTGTACGTCGGCAAGGCGGGGAATCTCAAGAAGCGCGTCGGCAGTTATTTCCTGAAGCCGAAGATGGATCCGCGCATCGCCGCGATGATCGCGCAGATCGCGCGCGTAGAGGTGACGTTGACGCGCACCGAGGGCGAGGCGCTGCTGCTGGAGTCGCAGCTCATCAAGTCCCTGAAGCCGCGCTACAACATCCTGCTGCGCGACGACAAGAGTTATCCGTACATCTTCCTCTCGCAGGGCGAGGATTTTCCGCGCATGGCCTTCCATCGCGGCGCGCGCAGCGGCAAGGGCCGTTATTTCGGTCCGTATCCCAGCGCGTGGTCGGTGCGCGAAAGCCTGAGCCTGATGCAGAAGCTGTTCAAGGTGCGCCAGTGCGAGGACAGTTTCTTCCGCAACCGTTCGCGGCCCTGCCTGCAATACCAGATCAACCGCTGCACCGCGCCGTGCGTGGGTTACATCGACGCGGAGGATTACCAGCGCGACGTGCGGCACGCGGCGATGTTCCTCGAAGGCCGCAGCAGCACGGTGATCGACGAACTCGCCTCCGAGATGGAACGCGCCAGCAAGGATCTCGATTTCGAACGCGCGGCGCGATTGCGCGACCAGGTCGCGACGCTGCGCGGCCTGCAGGCGCACCACTACGTGCAGGGCGCGCGCGCCGACATGGACGTGCTGGCCTGCCGCTGCGAAGCGGGCGTCGCCTGCGTGTCGGTGCTGTATTTCCGCAACGGCGTGAGCCTGGGCTCGCGCGATTTCTTTCCCCGGTTGCCGCTGGACGCCACGCCCGCCGACATCCTCGGCCAGTTCGTCGCGCAGTATTACCTCGACAAGCCGGTGCCGGAAGAACTGATCCTCGAATACGCGGTCCCCGATGCCGGATTGCTGGCGCAGGTGCTGGCCGGGCACGCCGGACATGCGGTCGAAGTGAAAACCCGCGTGCGCGGCGAGCGTGCGCGTTTCGTGGAATTGGCCGCGCGCAACGCCGAAGCGGCGCTTACCGCAAGGTTGTCGAGCAGACAATCGCTGCACGCGCGCTTCGAGGCGCTGCGCGAATTATTGCAATTGCCGGAAACGCCGCAACGCATCGAATGCTTCGACATCAGCCACACGATGGGCGAGGAAACCGTCGCCTCGTGCGTGGTGTTCGGACCGGAAGGGCCCGTCAAGAACCAGTACCGCCGCTTCAACATCCGCGGCGTCACCGGCGGCGACGATTACGCCGCGATGCGGCAGGTGCTGGCGCGGCGCCTGAAATCGATCCTCGCGGGGACCAGCGAAAAGCCGCAACTGATGCTGATCGACGGCGGGCGGGGGCAGGTGGCGCAGGCGCTGGAGGTGTTGCGCGAATGCGGCGTCACGGACATCGACGTGGTCGGCGTGGCGAAAGGGCCCTCGCGCCGCACCGGCGAGGAAACCCTGGTCCTTGCCGACAGCGGCCGCAGCTTGAATCCCGGCCCCGATTCGCCGGCGCTGCACCTGATCGATGCCATCCGCGACGAGGCGCACCGCTTCGCCATCACCGGCCACCGCAAGCGGCGCGAAGCCGCGCGCGAACGCGGCGTGCTGGAAGACATCGCCGGCATCGGCGCATCGCGACGCGCGGCGCTGCTGAAGGCGTTCGGTGGACACGCGGGCGTCGCCGCCGCCGGCGTGGAAGAACTTTCGCGCGTGCGCGGCATCAACCGCGCGCTGGCGGAAAGGATCTATGCGTATCTGCACGAATGAGCGGCCGCGCGGGTACATGGCTGGAAGCCGCATCGCGATTCCGTCGTCATTCCGGGGCGACCGCGGTTTGCCGCGGGGGAACCCGGAATCCGCCTTTTGCACGGCCGCCCATGGCAAAGCTCCGTGACCCTGTCCGCAACGGAGCCGTGGCCGGCGCCGGAATGGACCGATTGATTTTCCGCGAACCGCTCTTCGCCCGCGATATGCGACACTTGCCGGATCGCGACAGAGGACGCCGATGCGCATCAACCTGCCCAATGCATTGACGCTGTTCCGCATCGCCCTGCTGCCGGTGATGGTCGCGGCCTTCTACGCGCACGACGCCATTTCGGCCATCCCGTTGCGCGTGGCCAACACGACCGCGGCCGTGGTGTTCGTGCTCGCCGGCATCACCGACTGGCTGGATGGCTGGCTGGCGCGGCGCTTCAACCAGTCCTCCGCGTTCGGCGCGTTCCTCGATCCGGTCGCCGACAAGCTGATGGTGGCGGTCACGCTGTTCGTGCTGGTGCAGAGCCACCCGACCGTGTTGCTGGCGGTCACCGCGGCGGTGATCGTGGGCCGCGAAATCGCCGTATCCGCGCTGCGCGAATGGATGGCGCTGGTCGGCGAACGTGGCCGCGTGCGGGTGCAATGGGTCGGCAAGGTCAAGACCGTGGTGCAGATCATCGCGATCATCGTGCTGTTGCTGGAACGCGACAAGGACGCGCAACTGCTGCGCTTCTGGCTGGTCGGCGAAACCCTGCTGGTGATCGCCGCGATCCTGACCATCTGGTCGGGGCTCGCCTACCTGCGCGCGGCGTGGCCGGCGCTGCGGATGGATATGCCGCCCTCGGGCCCGCGATCGCCGACGGGCGCGGATGAAACGCGGTAGCGGTGCCGAAGGGCGCCTCGCGCGAAGCCGCGGCCGCCCGGAGATGCCATTACCTCAGGAAGCCATGGATCGCGACTCCCAGGCCGAACAGGAACTGGATGCCAAGGAGAATGCGAAAGGCGACCGTGTAACGGATCCAGTATCCCTGCTTTTCGGCATCGATCGCAAACAGGCGGTGCGATTCCGGGAAGCCGCCTTCGATCTCCTTGAGGGCGGGAATGGTCAGCTCGATCAGTTGGTGGCTTCGGGCGTCCACGATTCCGAAGACCGTGGCCAGCAGGGCCAGGAACAGCCCCAAAAGGACGAGCACGAAAGGAGCGACGTGATATTGGATGGCGGTAAACACGCCGCCGTTGGCGAAAATCGAGAAGAGAACGAAGAAGTTGAAGCTCTTCAAGCGTTGCTCTGCATTGAACTTGAAGTGATCCCACACGAGTTGAGCGGCGTCCACGGATCCTCCTGCGCACCCACGGGTGCTTCAAGCCCTTCGGCATCGATCGCCCAACCCAGCAAGTATTGCGATCACGCAACCGGCCGACAAAGGCGCGGCAGCGCACCGCGCAGACCTTTTGCATGGTGCCCGGGGTCGGGATCGAACCGACAAGGCCGCAAGGCCGAGGGATTTTAAGTCCCTTGCGTTTACCAGTTTCGCCACCCGGGCGCGCCGTTATTGTGCCGCAGCGGCGTGCGGCGTGCGTACGGGCGGGATCAGCAGCAGGCGAATCGTGCGGCGGTCCGACCGGCTTCGCGTCAAGTTTCGCGATCGAGTTTCAGGTCGAATCTTGCGACGGACTGATGGTAGTGCGCCGCGGACGCGTTTTCGCCATGACCGTCGGCACGGATGCGGCGCGCGCTGCGCGGCCGCCGCGGCTCGATCAGGGGCGATCCGCGCTGCGGATCGCGGCGGGCGAGGTCAGGTGCAGGTCGAATACCACGACTTCGTTGCTGCCTGCGCGCAACCACGGCGCGGGGCAATACAGATGCTGTTGCGGGCCGATCCGCCAGTAGCGCCCGAGCAGCCTGCCGTTGACCCACAGATAACCCTTGTTCCAGTCCGACAGGTCGAGATAGCAGTCGCCGGGTTGCCGCCATTCGAACGCGCCCTTGAAGAACAGGCCGGGGCGCGAAGGTTTTCCGGCCAACGGCCGCAACTGCGACAACCATGCGTCGTCCAGCGGCAGGCCGAAAACGTCCCAGCCTTCGAGCGCCTTGCCATCCAGTTCGACCGGGCCGACGAGGCCCTTGCGATCGGCCATCGCGTGCCCGTAGCCGACATGGCCGAAACCGTCGACGAGGATTTCCAGGATCGATTCGCGCTTGCCGCCGGCCGCGAGCGCGACCTGTCGGCTTGCGCGCAGCGACGGATGCCGCACGCGCGAAACGTAGTCGACAAAATGCCCGTCGCGAAACACGCAGGCGTAGTCGCGCGCGTTCCGCAGATCGAGTCCACCGCCGCCGCGCAACGATTTGCGATACAGCACCAGGCCATGGTCCTGACCCAGCAGCAGTTCGTTCGCCTGCGGGCGATCGACGTGCCGGGCGGCCGGCAGGTTGTCCCACAACGCGGCGAACGGTTGCGGCGTGAACGGCGCGAAACCGGTGATCGACGGCGTGGGCGGAACCTCCGGCAACGGTTGTCGCGTCGACTCGCCGATCATCGCGCGAAACCGGCGATAGCCGATCGTCGGCGCGCCATGCTCGTCGATCGGCGCGCCGTAGTCGTAACTGGTGATCACCGGCTGGAAGTCCGAGTAGTCGTCGTGCGCATTGGCGCCTGCGCCGAAACCGAAATTGGTGCCGCCGTGCACGACATACAGGTTGAACGATCGCCGCTCGCGCAGCAGCGCGCGCAGGGTCGCGTCGAAATCGCCGCGCGCGAAATCCTTGTCGCCCCAGTGTGTCAGCCAGCCCGGATACCCTTCGCCCATCCACACCGGCATCTCGCCCGCGATCGCCTGCGCGGCGGCGAAGTCGGCGTCGCCGTCGAGGCCGAGGGCCGCGCCCGGCAGATACGTCTTAGCGCCGCGCACCTGCGCAAGGCCGTCGGAAATCGAGAATGGCCCGTGCACGCCGTGTTGCCGCCACAGCGCGCGCAACGCTTCGAGGTAGGCGAGGTCGCGGCCGAACGAGGCGTATTCGTTTTCGATCTGCGTCATCAGCACCGGGCCGCCATTTTCGGCCAGCAGCGGAACGACCACCGGCGCGATCGTCGCGATGTAACGCCGCACCGCGGCCATGTAATCGGGATCGTCCTTGTCGCGCACGCGGATGCCTTGCTTGCGCAGCAGGTAGGGCGGCAATCCGCCGAAATCCCACTCGCCGCAGATGTACGGGCCGGGGCGCAGGTACACCCACATGCCTTCGGCCTGGCACAGCCGGACGAAATGCGCGAAATCGCGGCGTCCGCCGGTGAGGTCGAACACGCCCGGCTCGGATTCCAGCGCGTTCCACATCAGATAGATCGCGATGGTGTTGAGCCCCATCGCGCGCGCCATGCGGATGCGGTGCGTCCAGTATTCCCGGGGAATCCGGATCGGATGCATCTCGCCGCTTCGGATCCAGAACGGTTCGCCGTCGAGCAGGAACCGGCGTCCCGACAATTCGAAACGATGCGGTTTGCCGTCCGGCGCACGTTCGCGCGCCGCAGGTTCCGGCGCATCGGCGAATGCGGCGCGGGTGCCGAATGCCGCCAGCGGGGCCAGCATGCTCAAGCGCAGGAATTCGCGGCGTCGCATGGCGTTATCCCGTGAATTCCACTCGCGAGCCGCGCAGTCCGTAGAACACGATATAGACGTAGCAAAGCAGCGGCAACACGTAGGCGTGCTGCACGCCGATGCGGTCGGCCAGCGCCCCTTGCAGCAGCGGGACCACCGCGCCGCCCACGATCGCCATGATCAGCAGGCTCGAAACCTTGCCGGTCAGCGCACCGAATTTCTCGATGCCCAGCGTGAAGATGCTCGGGAACATGATCGAGTTGCACAGGCCGACCGCCACCACGCTCCACAGCGCGACGCGCCCGTGCGTCAGCATGGTGGTCAACACCAGCACGGCCGCCGCGGTGGCGTTGAAGGCCAGCAGTCTGCGCGTGTCGATGCGCATCAGCACGGCCGAACCGAGGAAGCGCCCGACCATGGCGCCGCCCCAGTACAGCGAAACGAAACCCGCCGCGCGCGCGAGCGTCATGTCGCCGATCTGCGGCAGCGAAAGGTAATTGATCATGAAACTTCCGATCGAAACCTCCGCGCCGACGTAGACGAAGATCGCCGCCATGCCGAGCCACACGCGGCGATGTCGCAACGCATCGGCGAAACGATGGTGCGCATCGTCCGCGCCTTCGCCCTGCAGCCGCGGCAGGTGGAACGCCCACACCACCAGCGCGAGCAGGAACAGCAGAGCGGCGATGCCGACGTAGGGCCATTGCACCAGTTGCGCCTGCTGCACGCGGTAGGCGGCCTGCTGCGCGGGCGACAACTGCGCCAGTTCCGTCGCGCCGAGCACGGCCGTGGACAGGATCAGCAATCCGCCTACCTTCGGCGCCAGCGTGGTGCCGAGTGAATTCAGCGCCTGCACCAGGTTCAACCGGCTGGATGCGTGCTGCGGCGGGCCCAGCAGGCTCACGTAGGGATTGGCCGCGACCTGCAGGAGCGTGATGCCGCTGGCCAGCACGAAGAACGCGAACAGGAACAGCGGATACGATTGCAGCCGCGCGGCGGGAAGGAACAGCAGCGCGCCCACGCCGGTGACGCACAGGCCGGCGATGATGCTCAATCGATAGCCGAAGTGCGACACCACCTTGCCCGAAGGCAGCGACATCACGAAGTACGCGCCGAAGAACGTGAACTGCACCAGCATCACCTGCGCGTAGTCCAGCGTGAACAGCGATTTCAGGTGCGGAATCAGCACGTCGTTCAGCACCGTGATGAAACCCCACATGAAGAAGATCGTGCTCATCACCGCCATCGCGACGCGGTTGCCGGTGGCAGGTTCGCCCGCTTCGCCCACGCCGGATAGCGCCCCTGCGCCGTGATCGCCCTGCATCGGATTCATCGCTCGCACTCCCTCATGCCGGGTGATTCGGTCGCCTGCAACGCGTCCAGCATCGCACGGATTTCCTGCGGGTCGCTGCGCCATTCGCCGCCGGTCATCTCGTCCAGCCCGAACGGATGCGGCGCGGCGCCCGGCAGCCGGCGTTTGGCGGATGCGTGGAATTCGCGCACACCGGTGGCCGCCGCCACCGCCGCGATGTTGCCCGCATCGATGCCGGCACCGGCCATGACGCCGATGCGGCCGCGCGCCTGCCCGGCCAATTGCCGGATCAGCGGCGCGCCTTCCGCCGCGCGGGCGCGCTGTCCGGAGGTAAGCACGCGTTCGCAGCCGAGCGCGATGATGTCTTCCAGCGCCTGCACGGGATCGCGCGCGCAGTCGAAGGCGCGGTGGAAGGTCACGCCCAGCTTTCCGGCGGCCTCGATCAGCGCGCGGCAACGCGCGCCGTCCACGTTGCCGCCGGCGTCGAGCGCGCCGATCACCACGCCGTCGCAATCCATCAGCACGCACGCGTGGATGTCGTTCATCATGGTTTCGTGTTCGAGTTGGTCGTAGGCGAAATGCCCTGCGCGCGGCCGGATCAGCACGTACAGCGGGATCTGCAACCGCTCGCGCGTCATCGCGATGGTCGCGCGCGACGGTGTCAGTCCGCCCAGTTCCAGCGCGCTGCAAAGTTCCACGCGCGCGGCACCGGCCGCCTGCGCGGCCAGCGCGGATGCGACCGAGTTGGCCGCGATTTCCAGCGTGGGATTCATGCCCGGAACAAGCTTCCGGACGGCAACAATGCCTTCCGTTCGCGCGCGTCGCAGACGGCGTACTGGAAACCCGGCTGGATGGCCCACGCGCCGACTTCGCCGTGGGCGTTCATCGCGAGGAAACCGACCTGGAGGTCCTTCGTGGTGTCCGGTTTCCTGGCGACGATGCGCTGCACCGCTTCGCGGCAGGCGTCCTGCGGCGAGCGTCCGTGCCGCATCAGTTCGACCACCAGGAAACTGCCGGCGTTGCGGATCACTTCCTCGCCGACGCCGGTGGAAGTCGCGGCGCCGATCTTGCCGTCGACATACAGGCCCGCGCCGATGATCGGCGAATCGCCCACGCGGCCGTGCAGCTTCCACGCCATGCCGCTGGTGGTGCAGGCGCCGGCGAGCTTGCCGTGCGCGTCGATCGCCAGCATGCCGAGCGTGTCGTGGTTGTCCTTGCCGCCGGGCAGCCCCGCACCGTAATCGCGCACTTCGCTGTTGGCCACGGGCCGGTAGTGCGCGTCCTTCAGCCATGCGCGCCACGCGGCTTGCGCTTCCGGCGTCAGCAGGTTCTCCTTCGTGAAACCCTGTTCCAGCGCGAATTGCAGCGCGCCGTCGCCGGCCAGCAGCACGTGCGGCGTGCGTTCCATCACGCGCCTCGCGACCGAGATCGGATGCGCGATGTCTTCGAGCGCGGCGACCGCGCCGCAATTGCCCTGCCAGTCCATGATGCTGGCGTCCAGCGTGACCTTGCCGTCGCGATCGGGATAACCGCCCTTGCCGACGCTGTGGTTCTTCAGGTCCGCCTCCGGCACGCGCGCACCGGCTTCCACCGCATCCAGCGCGGAACCGTCGTTCGCGAGGACCGCCCACGCTGCCTGATTGGCCGCGACGCCGAAGTCCCAGGTGGACGCCACGCGCGCGCCGGACGGGGCCGGCGCGAGGTCATCCGCGCGTGCGGACAGCGCGGCGGCCGAGGCGGCCAGCGCCGCGGTCTTCAGGAATTGGCGACGGTCGCCCATGACGGTTTCCTCGCGGCTGCGTGTCGTGGGCGGATCATGCCACGACAGCCGGGGCGCGCAACATCGGGGTTACGTATATGTAGTTATAATCCACTGATGAAACTCGATGTCGGCAAGTCGCCGTGACGACCGCAGGTCCGCAGGGGGATGCGCGCGGCGCGGACGCGGGCGCCGCGGCGACGTTGCGGCGCTTGACGCCGCTCGGTTTCGGCGGCGCGCCGATCGGCAACCTCTACGCTGAGGTCCCGGATGCAGCGGCGGCAGCGGCGTTGCAGGCGGCGTGGCAAGGCGGCATCCGCTGGTTCGACACCGCGCCATTCTACGGCCACGGTCTGGGTGAGCGGCGCTTGGGCCACACCTTCGCGGACTGGCCGCGCGATTCGTTCGCGGTGTCCACCAAGGTCGGGCGGATCATCGAGACGGATGCGGGCGGGGAGGGCGGCGTCGATGGATTTGCCGTATCCGGCAGCCGTGCGACATTCGATTACCGCCGCGACGGCGTGCTGCGTTCGTTCGAGGCCAGCCTGCAACGGCTCGGCCTCGACCGGATCGACATGCTTTTCCTGCACGACGTCGGCCGGCTGACCCACGGCGATCGATACGCGGAAGTGTTGCGACAGGCGCTCGACGAGGCGTTTCCGGCGATGGCCGTCTTGCGCGACGAAGGCGCGGTGCGCGCGATCGGCATCGGCGTCAACGAAGTCGAGGTGTGCCGGGAACTGCTGCCGCGCTTCGACCTCGATTGCATCATGCTGGCGGGGCGCTACACGCTGTTCGAGCAGGCGCAGGCGCTGCCGCTGCTGGACGAAGCGCATCGCCGCGGGGTGCAGGTGATCGTCGCGGGGCCGTACAACTCCGGCCTGCTCGGCGATCCGCACGGCCCGGGCCCGACCTACGACTATGCGCCGGCCGATGCCCGCACGCTGGAACGCGCACGCCGCATTTACGCGATCTGCGCCGGGGAAGGCGTGGACGTGGGCGCGGTGGCGCTGCAATTTCCCGCCGCGCATCCCGCGGTGTGCGCCGTGGTCGCGGGCATGCGCAGTGTCATGGAAGTCGAAAGCGCCATCGAGCGCAGCAGCCGGCGCTTGCCCGCGCGCCTCTGGGCGAAGCTGCGCGATGCCGGGATCATCGATGGCGCGGCGCCGTTGCCGGGGGCGTCCGCATGAGCGCGCGGCTCGACGGCAAGCACTGCCTGCTCACCGCCGCCGGCGCCGGCATCGGCCGCGCGACCGCGCTGGCATTCGCGCGCGAAGGCGCGGACGTGCTGGCGACCGACATCGATGCGGCGGCGCTGCAATCGTTGCGCGCGGAAAATTCCGCGATCCGCACCGCGACGCTGGACGTGACCGATCCCGAGCAAATCGCCGCGCTGGCGGATGCGAATCCCGTGGTCGACGTGCTGTTCAACTGCGCCGGCTGGGTGCACGCGGGAACGATCCTCGACGCCGGTGAAGACGCGTGGCGGCGCTCGTTCGCGATCAACGTCGATTCGATGTTCCGGCTGTGCAAGGCCGTGCTGCCCGGCATGCTCGCGCGCGGGCGCGGCAGCATCGTCAACATGGCCTCGGCCGCTTCCAGCGTGAAGGGCGTGCCCAACCGATTCGCCTACGGCACGACCAAGGCCGCGGTGATCGGACTCAGCAAGGCCATCGCCGCCGACTGCGTCGCGCGCGGCGTGCGTTGCAACGCGATCTGTCCCGGCACCGTGCAATCGCCGTCGCTGGAGCAACGCGTGGCCGCGCTGGGCGGCGACCGGGACGCGGCGTGGAAAAGTTTCATCGACCGCCAGCCGATGGGCAGGTTGGGAACGCCCGAAGAAATCGCCGCGCTCGCGGTGTACCTCGCCTCCGACGAATCGGCGTTCACCACCGGCGCGATCCACGTGATCGACGGCGGCTGGACGGCCTAGGGGAAATCATGAAACTGGTGCGCTGGGGGAACGCGGGTCGAGAAAAGCCGGGCTTGCTGGACGCGCAAGGCGTGTTGCGCGACCTCTCGCGCGTCGTGGACGACATCGCGGGCGACGCGTTGACGCAGGCAGGCATCGAGCGCCTGCGCGCGATCGATGCGGAGACGTTGCCTGTCGTCGAGAACGATCCCCGCCTCGGCGCGCCGGTCGGACGCGTCGGCAAGATCATCTGCGTCGGCTTGAACTACGCCGACCACGCCGCGGAATCGGGCCAGCCGGTGCCGGAGCAGCCGGTGATCTTCATGAAGGCGACCAGCGCGATCGTCGGCGCGTTCGACAACGTGGTGATCCCGCCGGGTTCGGAGAAGACCGATTGGGAAGTCGAGCTTGGCGTGGTGATCGGCGACGCTGCGCGCAACGTCACGCGCGATGCCGCGCTTTCGCACGTTGCGGGTTACCTGATCGTCAACGACGTCTCCGAGCGCGCCTTCCAGTTCGAGCACGGCGGCCAGTGGGTGAAGGGCAAGGGTTGCGACACCTTCGCGCCGCTCGGTCCGTGGCTGGTGACGCGCG
>JAFEEJ010000267.1 GCA_018241145.1 Pseudomonadota bacterium
CCGCGCTGCCCCTGCTGGCCGCTGCGGGCTGGCGTGTGGAAGTGCACGGCTGGCGCAAGGTGAAGGTGAAACGCGGCGGGCGTGCGACGCGCTGGCAATGCCGTATCGTGCCCATGGCAGACAACACGGGACAAACCCCATGAACCGCAATACCGAAACGGAACCCATGCTGCGTATACGTGCTGCGCACTGGCGCGCGCAGGGCCAGGAACCGAAAGGGACAGCGGCATGACCAAAAAGGCAAAAGCCGCCGCATCGAAGGCGAACACGCTGAAGGTTCAGGCTGAACCCGGGCAGTCGCATGAAGCTGTCATGGCGAAGCTGGCCGTAACACCGACCATGACGGCAGCGACGGTTTGCAAGGCATTCTCGCAAACATTCGGCGAAGTGGACTTGGGCGAAACGAGCGTCGCGCTGCTGGATCAAACAAAGCGCGTGCACGACGGCAATCTGCGCGAGCTGGAATCGACGCTCACGGCGCAAGCTGCGGCGCTGAACTGCATCTTCACCGAGCTTGCCCGCCGCGCGGCCATCAACGCAGGCGAATACATGAACGCCGCGGAGCTTTACTTGAAGCTGGCGCTGCGCGCGCAGAATCAGTGCCGCATGACGCTGGAAACCCTCGCCACGATCAAGAATCCGCCGCCGGTCGCATTCGTGCGGCAGGCGAACATCGCCCACGGGCCGCAACAGGTCAACAATGGCGAACCGCACGTTCCGCCCGCGCGCGCGGAACAAACCGCGAACGGGCCAACCGGACTTTTGGAGTCACCCCATGCCAAGCCGCAATGGATGGACGCCGCAGCGCCGGGCACGGCAGGCGGCGCTGATACGGAACTGGCAACCGTGGCGGCAATCGACCGGCCCAAAGACGCCGCAAGGCAAGGCGACCTGTAGCCGCAACGGCTGGAAAGGCGGACACCGGCCCATGCTGCGGATGCTGGCGCGTGCGCTGCGCGAGCAAAGGGAAACACTGGCCGGGCTGTAAGCCAACGCATCGCGCGCGCGTAAGGAACTGCCGCCGACCCGTAGGGGGTTCCGCCGGAAGTGTCAGCCGATCCCTACCGGGGGCATCGAAAGTCTGCGGGCCTTCGATGCCGGAAACCGCCCGTTCCCTTACGCGCAGATTTTTTTCCGGTTTTCAAGTAATCAAATCAGCGAATGGACTGCGCGGCTGCCGTTGCCCGGAAACAAGAAACCGCGCCGTTTCGCAGCGCGGTTTTTCGTACTCTTTTCGTACTGGCAGCTTGCCGATTCGCCAAGTGATTGATTTTATGGTGGGCGCAACAGGGATCGAACCTGTGACCCCTACCATGTCAAGGTAGTGCTCTACCGCTGAGCTATGCGCCCCCGGAGGGATCGCGCACTATAGCGGGATCGAGGCGGGCGCTCAATTCCGGATCCGGCGGTTGCGGGCGACAAGATTCCCGTCTTGATCGAAATCAAGGAAGCTCCGGAAGCCACTGATTAGATTCCGCGAGGATCGTCGCGCGTCGTTGCCCGGAGGAAACACCGCATGTCGCATGCACAGGTTCGCGAGCAGTTTTCGGAAAGCTGGCCGGCGATGGCGAGAACCGCATTGCGGGTCGCCTTCGGCCTGATCTGGGTGGCCAACGCGGCGTTCACCTGGACATCGGAATTCGCCGTCCACTACGTCGGCTACCTGCACAATGCCGCGCAGGGGCAGCCCGCGTGGTCGGCCTGGTGGTTCGATTCCTGGATCGCACTGGTCACTCCGCACGCGACCTTGTTCGTGTGGCTGACGCGCATCATCGAGACGGCGCTGGCGCTTGCATTGCTGCTCGGTTTCGCGCGCAAGACCGTGTACATGCTGGGCGCCTTGTTCAGCCTGCTGGTGTGGAGCACGGCCGAAGGCTTCGGCGGCCCGTACACCATCGGCGCCACCAACATGGGCGCGGGCATCGTCTATGTGCTGGTGTTCATCGCGCTGATGGCGATCAACGGCCGTTCGGGTCCGAGCCCCTACAGCCTCGACTTCTACATCGAAAAGGCGTGGCCGGCGTGGAGCCGCGTTTCGGAATGGCGCAGCGACATCCTGCCCGCGGCGGTGCATCCGGTGTCGTGGCGGGTGCAGGCGCCGGCCTTGCTGGGAATCGCGGTGCTGGTGTTTTTCCTGATCGCGGGCCTGCACAGCAGCTTGAACGTGAGGCCACCGACGCCCGCAGCCGCGGCCGCGGCGGTGTCGCCGCTGGCGCTGGCTTCCAGCCAGCCCGTCGAAAAGGCGCACGACGCGAGCCTGCCGCCGCTTGCGCCCGGCAACAGCGTGGAGGTGCATGTCGAGTCGACCGACAATGCGGTTTCGATCGCCAGCGGCGTCGAGTACCAGGCATGGACCTTCGGCAAAAGCGTGCCCGGGCCGGTGATCCACGTCCGCCAGGGGCAGACGGTCAACGTCACCTACACCAACAAGGGCACGATGGAACATTCGCTGGATTTCCATTCCGCGATCACCCCGCCCAACCTGCACTATGCGGAACTCAAGCCCGGCGAATCGATGACGTATTCCTTCGTCGCCAAGGTGCCCGGCGCGTTCCTGTACCACTGCGGCACGCCGCCGGTGCTGCTGCACATCGGCAACGGCATGTACGGCGCGATCATCGTCGATCCGGCGACTCCGCTGCCGCCCGCGGCGGAAAGCTACGTGATCGTGCAGAGCGAGTGGTATACGCAGCAGATTTCCGGAAAGCTGATGGGGCCGGATTTCCAGAAGATGCAGGAAGAGCGGCCCGATGAAGTGGTGTTCAACGGCATTGCATTCCAGTACAAGGACCATCCGCTGCCGGCCACGCCGGGCGGCCTGGTGCGCATCTATTTCGTCAATGCCGGGCCGGATCTGTGGAGTTCGTTCCACGTGATCGGCGGCATCTTCGACAAGGTCTACCCGGGCGGCGATGCGGCCGATGCCATTCACGGCGTTTCTACCTACAGCGTGGGTCCGGGCGCCGGCGCGATCTTCGACATCACGCTGGACCAGCCCGGCAACTACGTATTCGTCGACCACGACATGGCGCACGCCATCATCGGCGCGCAGGGTGTCCTCCAGGTGGGCAATCCCTCCGCGATTGCCGCGGAGAAACCGCCGATCGCTGCCGCGATGGCTCCCGCGGTCGCGACCACCGTGGCGCCGGCCATCGGCACGCCGCCGAATGCCTCGGCGCCGGCCGGTGCCTACAAGTTCGATCCCGCAAACGGCGCAGCGAAATACGCGAGTACCTGCGCGGCCTGCCACCAGGCCACCGGCATGGGATTGCCGGGCGCGTTCCCGCCGCTGAAGGGCGACCCGGTGGTGCTGGATCCCGATCCCGCCAGGCACATCGAGACCATCCTGCACGGCGTGCACGGCCACGACATCGGTGGCGTGACCTACCAGACGCCCATGCCGCCGTTCGGCGCCACCTTGAGTGACGCGGATATCGCCGACATCGTCAACCACGAACGTTCCTCGTGGGGAAACCAGGCCAAGTCGGTCACCGCCGATCAGGTGAAGGCGGAGCGTGCGAAGGGACCGCCGAAGCCGTGACGACCCGACCGTGATCGCGCGCCGCCGGCCCGTGCGTTGACGGGCCGGCGGTGCTGCGCTAGTTTCCGGATTCGGCCAATCGAAGAGGGTGGTGCGCGGAAACGCGCGACCGAGCGTGCGACATGGAGACTACGATCCCCTGATTCCGACCCGAATGCGCGGCTTGTCCCGAAGGACGCCTCGCGCGTCTTTTTTTGTGCGGTTTTTTTTGCGATCGTCCCTGATCGCAAAGATCCAAAAGCGAACATCCATGTCCGCACTTTCCAACGACGAACGCTTCGTCGATACGGTTCACGCATGATTACGGTCACGCTTCCCGACAACAGCACGAAAACTTTCGACAACCCGCCCAGTGTGCGCGACGTCGCCGCATCCATCGGCGCGGGCCTGGCGAAAGCCGCCATCGCCGGCAAGCTCGACGGCAAGCTGGTCGATTTGTCGCGCACGGTGGACCACGACGCGCGCGTCGAGATCGTCACCGAGAAATCGCCCGAAGCGTTGGACATCATCCGGCATTCGACCGCGCACCTGCTGGCGCAGGCGGTGCAGCGTCTGCATCCGGGCACGCAGGTGACGATCGGTCCGGTCGTGGAAAACGGTTTCTATTACGACTTCGCACGACCGGAGCCGTTCAAGCCGGAGGATTTGCCTGCGATCGAGGCGGAGATGAAGAAGATCGCGGCGGAGGCGCTGCCCGTCTCGCGCAGCGTGAAGTCGCGCGATGAAGCCACGAAATTTTTCCGCGACATGGGCGAGGAATACAAGGCCGAGATCATCGAGTCCATTCCGTCGAATGAAGAGCTGTCGCTCTACACGCAGGGCGAATTCACCGACCTCTGCCGCGGGCCGCACGTGCCCGACACCGGCAAACTCAAATCCTTCAAATTGATGAAAGTCGCGGGCGCGTACTGGCGCGGCGACAGCAACAACGAAATGCTGTCGCGCATCTACGGCACGGCGTGGTTGAACGACAAGGACCTGAAGGCGTACCTCACGCAACTTGAGGAAGCCGAGAAGCGCGACCACCGCAGGATCGGCAAACAGCTCGACCTGTTCCACATGCAGGAAGAGGCGCCGGGCATGGTGTTCTGGCATCCCGACGGCTGGGTGATCTGGCAGCAGGTCGAGCAGTACATGCGCCGGGTATATCGTGATTCCGGCTATCGGGAAGTGAAGTGCCCCTCGATCCTTGACGTGTCGCTGTGGAAGAAGTCCGGCCACTGGGACAACTACAAGGACAACATGTTCTTCACCGAATCGGAAAAGCGCGTCTATGCGGTGAAGCCGATGAACTGTCCGGGGCACGTGCAGATCTACAACGACGGCCTGCACAGCTACCGCGACCTGCCGATCCGCTACGGCGAGTTCGGCTCGTGCACGCGCAACGAACCCTCCGGCGCGTTGCACGGGCTGATGCGCGTGCGGGCCTTCACCCAGGACGACGGCCACGTCTTCTGCACCGAGGAACAGGTCGAGTCCGAAGTGGTGGAATTCCATCGCCAGGCCTTGAAGGTCTACGAGGACTTCGGCTTCAGGGACGTGGGGTTGATGCTGGCGTTGCGCCCGGACGCCCGCATCGGCGACGACGCGATCTGGGACAAGTCCGAGGAAGCCCTGCGCTCGGCGCTGCGCAAGGCCGGCGCCGAATGGAAGGAATTGACGGGCGAGGGCGCGTTCTACGGCCCCAAGATCGAATACCACCTGCGCGACGCCATCGGCCGCGACTGGCAGCTCGGCACCATGCAGGTCGATTTCTCGATGCCGGGCCGGCTGGGCGCCGAATACGTCGACGAGCAGAGCCGGAAGCGGCATCCGGTGATGCTGCACCGGGCCATCGTCGGCTCGATGGAGCGGTTCCTCGGCATCCTGATCGAGCACCACGCCGGCAACTTCCCGGTCTGGCTGGCCCCCTTGCAGGCCGTGGTGCTGAATATCACCGATGCCCAGGCCGATTACGCCGCGCAGGTGGCCGGGGCGCTCGCGGGGCAGCGGTTCCGGGCCCGGGCCGATTTGCGCAACGAGAAAATCGGCTATAAAATTCGCGAGCATACCTTGCAAAAGGTGCCTTACCTGCTGGTGGTCGGTGACCGCGAGAGGGAGTCGGGCACCGTTTCCGTGCGTGCGCGTTCGGGCGAGGACTTGGGCAACATGCCGTTGCCCGCCTTCATCGAACGCCTGGCGGCTGAAAACGCCACGCGCTGAAGGATGGCCGCCGGACATGCCGGCGGGACTTGAGGAGACAAACGTATCGCCACCGAAAACAAGGGAAATCGGCGCAATCAGGAAATCCGCGTACCGCGCGTGCGCGTGATCGGCGCCGATGGAGAACAGGTCGGAATCCTGGAGCGCGACGATGCGCTGAGCATGGCCGAAGAATCCGGGCTCGATCTGGTCGAAATCCAGCCGAATGCCGAGCCGCCGGTTTGCCGGATCATGGATTTCGGCAAGTTCAAGTTCGAACAGCAGAAGAAGGCGCACGCCGCACGCCGCAGGACGCGGCAGGTGGAGATCAAGGAACTGAAGTTCCGGCCGACCACCGACATCGGCGACTACAACATCAAGCTGCGCAACATGCAGCGGTTCCTGGCCGAAGGCGACAAGGTCAAGGTCAACATCCGCTTCCGCGGCCGCGAGATGTCCCATCAGGAATTGGGCATCGCGCTGGCCAAGCGCATCGAGAAGGACATCGTCGAGGATGGGGTCATCGAGCAGTTCCCGCGCCTGGAAGGCCGGCAGATGACCATGATGATCGGCCCGAAGAAGAAATGAGTTGAGCGAGCAGGGAACTCGTCGATTGAAAAATCATTGGTGCAGGGCGATACCGCAAGGCACCGACTGTTCCCCTCTCCCGCTGGCGGGAGAGGGCAAGGGGTGAGGGTGGAATTCCTCGCTTCATGACGGCCAAATGGCCGCACAAGCCGATCAGGGCAGGGATGGAAAGCGCGATCGCAAGATCGCCGCCTTGGTCAGTATCGAAAATTCCAACGGAGTGTAGTCATGCCCAAGATCAAGACCAACCGGGCCGCTGCCAAGCGGTTCCGCAAGACCGCCACCGGCAAGTTCAAGGCCGGCCACGCCTTCAAGTCGCACATCCTCACGAAGAAGGCCACCAAGCGGAAGCGCAACCTGCGCGCCACCAATCACGTGCGCGACTGCGACGCCGGCCGCGTCGCGCGCATGCTGCCCTACGCGTAAGGAGAGACGACCATGGCACGAGTCAAGCGTGGCGTCACCGCGCGTGCGCGTCACAAGAAAACCATCAAGGCCGCCAAGGGCTATTACAACGCCCGGCGCAAGGTCTATCGCGTCGCCAAGCAGGCCGTCACCAAGGCCCAGCAGTACGCCTACATCGGCCGCAAGCAGAAGAAGCGCCAGTTCCGTGCGCTGTGGATCGCCCGCATCAATGCCGCCGCGCGCCAGTTCGGCCTGTCCTACAGCCGCCTGATCGACGGCCTCGGCAAGGCCGGCATCACGATCGACCGCAAGGTGCTGGCCGACCTCGCCGTGCACGACATCGCGGCGTTCGGCGTGCTGGCCGAGAAGGCGAAGGCCGCGCAGGCTGCGTGATCATCCGGGTGAGCGCGCAGCGCTCGCTCTGATCGAAAGCAGGCAGCGGCGGGCAACCGTCGCTGCTTTTTCATTTCAGCTACATTGGATTCCACTACTCCGTTCGTGCTGAGCGTGGCTTGCGAAGCAAGCGGAGTCGAAGCGCATTCGAGTCGCCCTTCGACGCCGGAGCATCGCGCCTACGATCAGGGCGAATGGGTGATCCCTGACGCGCAGTTTGAAAAGGTGTGATGGAAGCGTTGAACGCACGCATCGACGAAGCATTGGCTGCGATCCACTCGGCGCAATCGCTGGACGCGCTGGAAGCGTTGCGCGTGGCGCTGCTTGGCAAGAGCGGCGCCATCACCGCGGAACTGAAAGCGTTGGGTGCGTTGCCTGCCGAGCAGCGCAAGGCCCGCGGCGCGGAAGTGAATGCGGCGCGCGATGCGTTGACCGCGGCGATCGCCGCGCGCCGCGCGCAACTCGACCAAGCCGCGCTCCACCACAGGCTGGCCTCCGAAAGCCTCGATGTGACGCTGCCCGGTCGCGACGCGCAGCGCGGCTCGATCCATCCGCTGACGCGCACGCTGGAACGCATCGAATCGATCTTCGCCTCGCTCGGCTACGAAGTGGCCGAAGGACCGGAAATCGAGGACGACTGGCACAACTTCGAGGCGCTCAATTTCCCCGCGCACCATCCCGCGCGCGCGATGCACGACACGTTCTATTTTGACGACGGCCGGCTGCTGCGCACCCACACCTCGCCGGTGCAGGTTCGCGCGATGAAGGGCCGCCAGCCGCCGATCCGCATCATCGCGCCGGGCAAGGTCTATCGCAGCGATTCGGACCAGACCCACTCGCCGATGTTCCACCAGGTGGAAGGCCTGCTGGTGGACGAGAGCGCGACGATGGCCGACCTGAAAGGCACGCTGGCCACGTTCCTGCGCGCGTTCTTCGGGCGCGACTTCGAGATGATGTTCAAGCCGACGTTCTTTCCGTTCGTGGAACCGGGCGCGGACGTGATCATCCGCTGGGACCTTCCGGGTGGCGGTTCGCGCTGGCTGGAAGTGCTGGGCTGCGGCATGGTGCACCCGAACGTGCTGTCCAACTGCGGCATCGATCCGGAACGCTGCACCGGCTTCGCCTTCGGCATGGGCGTGGAGCGGCTGGCGATGCTGCGTTACGGCATCGCCGACCTGCGCGCGTTCTTCGAGAACGACATCCGCTTCCTGAAACAGTTCGCATAGACCGGCCATGAAAGTCTCCGAAAACTGGCTGCGCGAACTGGTCCCGCTTTCCGCCGACCATCCTGCACTGGTCGAACGCCTGAACATGATCGGCCACGAGGTCGAGGACGACGCGCCGGTCGGCGAGTCGCTCGAAGGCGTGGCGGTCGCGCGCATCGTCGAATGCGCGAAGCATCCGCAGGCCGATCGCCTGCAGGTTTGCCGGGTCGACGCGGGCGGAGGGATCCTGCAGGTCGTCTGCGGCGCGCCGAATGCGCGCGCCGGCCTGCTTGCGCCGTTGGCCAAGGTCGGCGCGACCTTGCCCGGCGGAATCGTGATCAAGGCCGCGCAACTGCGTGGCGTGGAATCACACGGCATGTTGTGTTCGGCGAAGGAGCTTGGGCTGGATGCCGACGCTTCCGGATTGCTGGAATTGCCGGACGATGCGCCGGTCGGCGCGCCGCTTGCGGATTACCTGTGCCTGCCCGACCACGTGCTGGACCTCGGGCTGACGCCCAATCGCGCGGATTGCCTGTCGATGAACGGGCTTGCGGCCGACGTGGCGGCGGCATTCGGCATGCGCTTCGATCCTCCCGTGGTCGGGGTGATTCCGCCCTCGAGCGCCCGCCGCATCGAAATCGGGGTCGAGGCGGTAGCCGATTGTCCGCGTTATTGCGGCCGCTGTATCGAAGGCATCGATCCGTCCGCGCGCACGCCGCGATGGATGCGCGAGCGCCTGCAACGCAGCGGCGTCCGTCCGGTCGGTTTTCCGGTGGACGTGACGCAGTACGTGATGCTGGAGTTGGGCCAGCCGATGCACGCGTTCGACGCCGCCAAGTTGCAAGGGCCGATCGGCGCGCGCCGCGCGCGCGCGGGCGAAACGCTGAAACTGCTGGACGAGCGCGAGGCCGCGCTCGATCCGGATTTCCTCGTCATCACCGACGCCGACCGGCCGGTCGCGCTGGGTGGCGTGATGGGCGGCTTCGACACGCGCGTCAGCGAAGGCACGCACGATGTCTTCCTCGAAGCCGCGCATTTCGCACCCGCGGCGATTGCCGGGCGTGCGCGCAAACTCGCCATGCAGACCGATGCCGCGCACCGCTTCGAACGCGGCGTCGATCCGGCATTGCCGCGAATCGCGCTGGAGCGTGCGGCGGCGTTGATCCTCGAAACCGCCGGCGGCCGCGCCGGGCCGATCCTCGAAACCGCCTCGCCGCAATACCTGCCGGAACGTTCGCAGGTCCTCTTGCGCCGTGCGCGCATCCCGCGCGTGCTGGGCATCACCATTGCAGACGGCGAAGTCGCGCGCATCCTCGAATCCCTCGACATGCGCGTCGAGCCGGCGCAGGATGGCTGGCGCGTCACGCCGCCTTCGCGCCGCTTCGACATCGAGCGCGAAGAAGACCTGATCGAGGAAGTCGCGCGCATCCATGGCTATGCGGAAATCCCCGCGCGCCTGCCGGCCGGCGAACCCCCGGCGCCCGTCGACGATGAAACCCGATTGCCGCAGGGTGCGCTGCGCGCGCAAATGGTTGCGCGCGACTATCGCGAGGCCGTCTGCTATGCCTTCGTGGATGCCGGCCTGCTGAAAACGTGGAATCTGGACGAACGGGCGATTCCGCTCGCCAATCCGTTGTCGGCGGATCTGGGCGTGATGCGCACCTCGTTGCTGCCGGGCCTGGTCGAAGCACTGCGCGCCAATCGCAATCGCCAGCAGGCACGCGTGCGGTTGTTCGAGACCGGTACCGTTTTCTTGCGCGGCCACGGAAACGCCCCGCAACGACAACCCGTTGCCGCTCCCGTCGAGCGCACGATGCTTGCGGCCGTGAGCTGCGGCGCAGCGCGATCCGAACAGTGGGGCGAGCGCAGCCGCGCCGTGGATTTCTTCGATCTCAAGGGCGACCTGGAATCGTTGCTGGCGATGACGGGCGAAGCGCCGGCGTGGAGTTTCGATCGTGAATCCCTGCCGTCGTGGCTGCACCCGGGACGGGCCGCGCGGGTGCTGCGCGAAGGCCGGCCGGTCGGCGTCCTCGGCAGCCTGCATCCGCAACTGCTGCGGATGCTGGATCTGGATCAGGACGTGTACGTCTTCGAGGCAGGCATCGATGCGCTGACCCGACGTGGCTTGCCGTCGGCGCACGGTTTGCCGCGGTTCCCTTCCGTCCGTCGGGATATTGCGGTGGAGCTGCCGCACACGGTGGCGTGGAGCGACGTCGGGTCGCTGTTGCGCGGCACGCTGGGGGCAATACTGGTACAGGTTCTCATTTTCGATGTGTACACCGGCCAGAATTTGAAAGAAGGTGAAAAGAGTCTGGCTATAGGCTTGATTTTGCAGGACGATTCCCGCACGCTTACCGTCGAGGATGCGGACCATGGCGTTGCCGCCGCGGTGGCGGCGCTGGAAACCGCGTTCGGGGCGAGACTCAGGAGTTGACATGACGCTGACCAAAGCGGAAATGGCCGAGCGTCTGTTCCTGGACGTGGGCCTCAACAAGCGCGAAGCGAAGGAATTCGTCGAAGCGTTTTTCGAGGTGCTGCGCGAAGCGCTCGAGAAAGGGGAGCAGATCAAGTTGTCGGGTTTCGGCAATTTCGACCTGCGGCACAAGAACCAGCGGCCGGGACGTAATCCCAAGACCGGCGAGGAGATCCCGATCTCCGCGCGCCGGGTGGTGACCTTCCGTCCGGGCCAGAAGCTGAAGGTGCGAGTCGAGAGCCATGCTGGATCCGAGAAACAATAACGAACTTCCCGCGATCCCCGCCAAACGGTATTTCACCATTGGCGAGGTGAGCGATCTGTGCGCGGTCAAGCCGCACGTGCTGCGTTACTGGGAACAGGAATTCCCGGCGCTGAAACCCGTGAAGCGGCGCGGCAACCGCCGTTACTACCAGCGCCATGACGTGCTGATGATCCGGCAGATCCGCGCGCTGCTGTACGAACAGGGCTTCACCATCACCGGCGCGCGTGCGCGGCTGGAAGGCCAGCAGGCGCGCATGGAAGCCAGCATCTCCAACCAGATCGTCAAGCAGATGCGGATGGAACTGGAGCAGCTGCTGGCGATCCTGCGCACCTGACCGGGTCCGCGGGCCTGCCGATGATCTTCGTCCGAAGGATCCGTTCCCGCGCGGCAGGCAGGATGCGGCGTCGTTCGCTGATATAATCCTCCGCTTCTTGTCGGGGCGTAGCGCAGCCTGGTAGCGCATCTGCCTGGGGGGCAGGAGGTCGTGGGTTCGAATCCCGCCGCCCCGACCAAATCGAATTCGTCATTCCGGGGCTGCGCGCAGCGCAGAACCTGGAATCCGGTTTTTGATCGTGAAAAGCCGGATCGCCGCTGCGGCGTCCGGAATGACGATGGGCATTTCCGCGTTTCTTTTCGGCGTCCGCGCGTTTACGCTTCGCGGATGGACACGCAAACGCAGCGCACGCTTTACCCCGACATCGAACCCTGGGATTCCGGCAGGTTGCCGGTGTCGCCGTTGCATACCCTCCATTACGAGCAGTCCGGCAATCCGCGCGGCAAGCCGGTGGTGTTCCTGCACGGCGGACCGGGCGCGGGCTGCAACCCGAAGTGCCGGCGCTACTTCGATCCGGAGGCCTACAGGATCATCCTGTTCGACCAGCGCGGGTGCGGGCGTTCCACGCCGCACGCGGAACTGCGCGAAAACACCACCTGGGATCTGGTCGCCGACATCGAACGCGTGCGCGAACACCTCGGCATCGAAAAATGGCAGGTGTTCGGCGGTTCCTGGGGTTCGACGCTGGCGCTGGCCTATGCGGAAACGCATCCGCAGCGCGTGACCGAACTGGTGCTGCGCGGCATTTTCATGTTGCGCCGCTGGGAGCTGGAATGGTTTTACCAGCAGGGTTGCGACGCGCTGTTTCCCGACGCATGGGAAGCCTACCTCGCCGCGATTCCGCGGGCCGAGCATGGCGACCTGATCAGCGCCTACCACAAGCGCCTGACCGATCACGATCCCGCGGTGCGGCTGTCCGCCGCGCAGGCGTGGTCGGTATGGGAAGCCTCGACCAGTTTCCTGTTGCAGGACCCGGCCTACATCGCCGCCAGCGCCGGCGACCGTTTCGCGCTGGCGTTTGCGCGCATCGAAAACCACTACTTCGTCCATCGCGGATTCTTCGAATGCGACGACCAGTTGCTGCGCGATGCGCATCGCTTGCAAGGCATTCCCGCTGTGATCGTGCAGGGCCGCTACGACGTGGTGTGTCCATTGCGCAGCGCGTGGGACCTGCATCGCGCATGGCCGCAGGCGGATCTGCAGATCGTGCCGGATGCCGGACACTCCGGCTTCGAACCAGGCATCGCCGATGCGCTGGTGCGCGCAACCGACGGGTTTGCCCGCCGCCGGTGACGGCTGGCCCGCACGCGCGGATTCGGATGTTCGTTCGTCATCCGTCCCGCGGGAATCGCCGGCAATGCAGCGGCAAGAAAACGCCCGGCGTCACGCCGGGCGTCGTGTGTCGCATGGAGCGATGAACTCAGTGCGTCGCCGCGGCGGTAGCGTCGCCCTTCAGGCAGGTGCTCATGAAGCTCTTGCGCTCGTCGCCCTTGAGGCTCTTGGAACTGGCCGTGGCGTTGCAGGACTTCATTTTCTCCTGCTGCGTCGTCTTGGCGGTGCTCGTGTCGGTCGATTCGCCTTTCAGGCACTTGCTCATGAACTGCTTGTGCGCATCGCCTTTCATGCCCTTGGACTGCGAGCTGCAGGTCGCCATCTTCTGCTGCTGCGCGGTCATCGGCTTGGCCGTGCTGGTGGCGGCGAACGCCGGAGCGGCCGCGAGGGCGGCCAGCGACACCGCCATGGCCAGCATTGTGGAATGGATCCGCATGATGATTCCTCCTGAGAACCGGCCTGTGCCGGCGCGGCGACTATACGGCCTGCATGGCGACCGTAGCTGACCGGCCGCCTACCGGGCCGGCGCCGACGCACGAGCGTTCAGCAGGCATGAAAGATTCCGCCGACCGGGTCGGGGAACCAGCTCTTTCGAAGAGCCCCGCGCATGGAAGTGCGGGGCTGTGCCGGAGACGGCAATCACGCCGCGGCGCGCGCGGACGCCTCGGGTTGGCGCAGGCGCGGACCGTCCAGCAGCGCTTGCCGGACCTGCTCGACCAGCAGATCGACTTCCGCGGCGGAGATCGCGAAATGCGGCGTGAAGCGCAACGAATTCGTGCCGCCGTGGATCACGTTCAAGCCGCGCTCGCGCAGGAATTCCTCGATCGAGTCCGCGCCGTAGCATTTGAACTGCGGCGCGAGTTCGCAGGAGAACAGCAGGCCGGTGCCCTGGACCTTGGTGATCAGGCCCGGCAATTCGTCCTTCAGCGCGTTCAACTTGCGCACCAGTTCGACGCCGCGCTGGCGGATGTTGGCGCGCAACGCGGGACTGAGTTGGCCCAGCACCGTGCAGGCGACATCGAGCGCGCGCGGGTTCGTGGTCATGGTGTTGCCGTAGATCCCCTTGCGGTACAGGCCGGCGGCGCGTTCGTTGACGGCCAGCACCGACAGCGGGAACTGGCCGGCATTGAGCGCCTTGGACCAGGTTTCCATGTCGGGCGCCGGCAGCTTCTCGAAGCCGGGATAATCGACGATCGACAACACGCCGTGCGCGCGCAGCCCGGCCTGGATCGAATCGACCAGCAGCAGCGCGCCGTGCGCTTCGGTGAGTTCGCGCGCAGCGGCATAGAACTCCGGCGTCACGGCGCGGCCGGGATCGCCTTCGCCCATCACCGGTTCCAGGAACATCGCCTCGAAGAACCAGCCGTGCTTGTCCGCTTCCTCGAACGCGTGGCGCAATGCGGCGACGTCGTAGGGCGGCACGGTGACCAGCGAATGCTCGTTGCGGAAGCTGGCGAGGTTGTCCTCGTAGGCCTTGCGCGAGGAATCCGAATACAGGGCCGGTTTTTCGGTGCGGCCGTGGAAGGCGCCCTTCACCGCCAGCCGCTTGATGGTGCGGCCCGCATGGCGCCCGCCCGCGTCCGTCATCAGCTTGGCGTTGACATCGGCGATGCGGCAGGCCAGCGTGACCGATTCCGAGCCGGAATTGAGGCACAGGAAGCGCGCATACGGGTGCGCGCCGCGCGCTTGCCCGACCTCGCGGCGCAGGACTTCGGTGAAACGCGATTGCGCCACGTTGGGCGTCATCACGTTGGCCATTACCTGCGGTTGTGCCAGCGCGCGCAATACCGCGGGCGGATTGTGGCCGAAACCCAGCATGCCGTAGCCGCCGCAGTCGTACAGCACCGCACCCCTGGTCGTCACGATCCAGGGTCCGCGCGCGGCCAGGACCACGAACGGGCAGACCGCATCGTCGGCGTAGAAATTGACAAGGCCCGACTGCACGTGCTCGATCTGCGCCTGTTCGTCCATGGCCATGAACCCGGGCATCGACGCGCGCAGATCCGTCCATGCGGCGTGCGCGTCCGCGATCGCGCCGGCCAGCGCCTCGTCCGAGGCGAAGCGCTGCAGCGTCGCGTCGTCCAGACCGCGGGTACGGGTCCCGCCCGCCTGGGCGCGCAGTTCTTTCAGACCATCGATCGGATTCATGGCGACGCCTCCACGCGGCGATGCCTTGGGCAACGCGCGCAAGTTGTTCAAGGAAAAAGAAAACCTGGCAAATTCTAGCATCACACGGCGCTTGCCGTAACCCCTCGCCGGCTGACGGCTGTCACCCTCGCCGGCTGATGACGGCGACTGTCATGCGGTCGCCCGATGGTCCATCCTGCGTCCGTATCGGCGATCATCACGCCGCCGCGCGGCGACAGGACGGGGAGCCCCATGCAAGCGTTGATCGTCGAATCGCATTTCCATCGGATCGTGCTGTACGCCGCGATGTTCGCCTGTTTCGCGCCGGAATGGATCGGCAGTTTCTTCCAGCGTGTCGAAAAGGGCGCGGTGAAACACGACCGGGGTTCGCACGTGGTGATTTACGTTGCGATGTTCGCCGGGTTTTTCGTGGCGTTCTGGTGCGTCAATGCATTCCCCGCAGCGACGCTGGCCTGGAATCAGCCGCTGCAATTCTGGTGCGGCATCGCGATCATGTTCGCGGGGCTGGCGTTCCGCTGGTATGCGATCTTCGTGCTGGGCAGGTTCTTCACCCGCGATGTCGCGACGCGTGCCGGGCAATACGTGGTCGACTCGGGCCCGTACCGGTTGATCCGGCATCCTTCCTATACCGGGGGCCTGATGATGTTCCTCGGCAACGGGTTGGCGATGACCAACTGGGTCAGCCTGTCGGCGATCCTCTTCGGCGCGTTGGTCGGCTACGGTTACCGCGTGCACGTCGAGGAGCAGGCGCTGTGCGCCGGCCTCGGCGATCCCTACCGGCAATATATGCGGCGCACGCGCCGCTTCATCCCGCATGTCTGGTGATCCGCGCGCGGCATCCGCGCATCGGTCCGCGGACGACGTGGCATCATGACAGCAAGAGGTTCCGTCATGCAGTGGTCTTCGATCCTCCGCGAATGGTTCCGGCCCGCGCCCGATTCGGCGGTGTCCGACAACGTGCGCCTCGGCAAGTCGCCCTACACGGACTGGGTGCATTTGCTGTGGTCGATCTGGATTTTCGTCACGCCGCTGTTCGACCACGGCCTGGCGGGGTACACGCGCACATGGCTGGCCTTCACGCTCGCCACGTATCCCGTCTTCCTGTTCCTGTACGCCATGTTGCTGGTGGCGAGCCGGCGCCGGACCGCATGGTTCGCGCTGGGCATGGTCGCCTTGTGTTTCGCCACCATGCACTGGTACCCCAGCGGCATCAGTTATTTCATGTACGGCTGCATCTTTTTGTATCACTGCCGCATGAGCGTGCGCCGTTACCTGGGTGCACTGATCCTGATCAACGCCGCATTCGTCTTCCTTGGCTGGCGAGCCGGTTATCCGGCTGCGATGCTGGTGCTGATGCCATCCATGGTGTTCATCATCTGCACCATCGTCATGGTCGAGCACATGGGCAAGCAGCGCGACGCGGCCTGGGCGCTGTCACAGGAGGAAGTACGCCGGCTGGCGGCCACCGCCGAGCGCGAGCGCATCGGCCGCGACCTGCACGATCTGTTGGGACACACGCTGTCGCTGATCACGTTGAAACTGGAACTGTCGCGCAAGCTGCTGGATCGCGATGGCGAGGCGGCCCGCCGCGAGCTCGAGGAAGCCGAACGCGTCGCGCGCCACGCGCTGTCGCAGGTCCGCAGCGCGGTCAGCGGCATCCGCGCCACCGACATCGCGGCGGAACTCGCTTCCGCGCGGTTGCTGCTGGAATCCTGCGGCGCGCACCTGGAGTACGAACTGCCGCAGATGGATCTGCCGCCGGAGATCGAACACGGCCTGTCGCTGGTGCTGCGCGAGGCGGTCACCAACATCGCGCGTCACGCGGGCGCCAGCATCGCCAGGATCGAACTTGCGCGTGATCCTTCCGCCGTGCGCATGCAGGTTGCCGACAATGGCCGCGGCGGCGTCGAAAGGCACGGCAACGGCCTGTCCGGCATCGGCGAACGCGTGCGTGCGTTGAAGGGCTCGCTGGCGATCGAGTCCGTGCGCAGCCACGGCACCACGTTGAGGATTTGCGTGCCGGTGCCGGCGCTGCGGCTGGTGTCACCGTTGTCCTCGCCCTTGCTCCGGACCGAAGACGCTGCCGGTACCGGCCCCCGATCCGGGCAATCCGCCGCATGATCCGTGTATTGCTGGCCGAAGACCAGGCGATGGTGCGCGGCGCGCTCTCGGCGCTGCTGGCGCTGGAATCCGACATCGAGGTGCTGGGCAGCGTGCCGGATGGAGAAGCCGCGTGGCGCGACTTGCAACGGCTGAAACCGGACGTGCTGGTCACCGACATCGAAATGCCGGGATTGACCGGGCTGGAGCTGGCGCAACGCATCCAGCGGCACGCATTGCCCGCCAAGGTGGTCATCGTGACGACCTTCGCGCGTTCGGGATTCCTGCGTCGCGCGCTGGACGCAGGCGTGTGCGGATACCTGCTGAAGGATGCGCCGGCCGAACAACTGGCGGAAGCGTTGCGCACGGTGCATCGCGGCGGACGGGCGATCGATCCGCAACTCGCGCTGGAAGCCTGGTCGGAAGCCGATCCACTCAACGATCGCGAACGCCAGGTGTTGCGCCTGGCGGGCGAAGGGCAATCCGCCAACGAGATCGCCGAACGATTGAACCTCTCGCACGGCACGGTGCGGAATTATCTTTCCGAAGCCATCGGCAAACTCGGCGTCGGCAATCGCATCGAAGCGTATCGTCTGGCGCGGCAGAAGGGATGGTTGTAGCCAAGCGCGCTTGCGCGATGCCTTGAATGGCATCGCGTGCGCTTGGCTACAGGTGAGGGAACGGCAACGCACCGGGGAAGGTTGCTTGCGTCCGCGTCGAACGAAGCCGTGCGTCGCGCGGATCGATCATGCGCGCGCGCCAGCGCGCGACCGCGCAACAAGCTCCACCGCCATCCGCGCCGCGGCGAACAGGCTGGAGGAATCCGCGCAGCCCTTGCCGGCGATATCCAGCGCGGTGCCGTGATCGACCGATGTGCGGATGAAGGGCAGCCCCAACGTCAGGTTGACGGTGCGGTCGAACGCTTCGCTCTTCAGTACCGGCAGCGCCTGATCGTGGTACATCGCCAGCACCGCGTCGTAGCGGATGCGCTGCGCGGGCAGGAAAGCCGTATCGGCGGGCAGCGGACCGATCAATGCCATGCCTTCGCCGCGCAGTGCCTCCAGCACGGGCGCGATCGTTTCGATTTCCTCCCGGCCCAGATGGCCGCCTTCGCCAGCGTGCGGATTCAATCCCAGTACCGCGATGCGCGGCCGCGCGATTCCGAACTTGGCGATCAGTTCCGCGTGCACGATCCGCAACGCCTGCGCCAGCGATGCGCGCGTGATCGCCGCCGGCACTTCCGACAGCGGCAGGTGTGTGGTGGCCAGCGCCACGCGCAGTTCCGGCGAAGCCAGCATCATCACCACTTCGCTGCCGCTGCGGCGCGCAAAAAAACCGGTGTGTCCGCTGAAGTCCTCGCCGGCATCGTTGATCACCGACTTCTGCACCGGCGCGGTGACCAGCGCGTCGAATTCGCCGGCGAGGCAGCCATCCGCGGCGCGCGCCAGTGTATTGAGTACCTGGAAGGCGTTGCGGGGATCGGGCTTGCCGGGCGTTTCCCGCGCACGCAACGGAACCTCGATGACGCGCAATGCGCCGGGCGCGCGCATGCCGCGCGGCATGTCGTCGAATGCCTCGACGTGCAGCGAAATGCCGCAGGTTTTCGCCGCGCGTTGCAACGATTCCGGATCACCGATCGCGACGAGATCGGCGGGAAAAGGCGAGGCCGCCAGCCGGGCGACCAGTTCCGGACCGATGCCGGACGGTTCGCCGGGCGTGAGCGCGAGGCGCGGCAGCGCCGCGTTCATTGCGTGCCGGAATTGTCCGTCGAGGTGCTTGCGGTCTGATCCGCGTCTTGCGCACCCGGCAGGCGGATGTCGATGTAGGCGTCCGAACGCAGGTCGCGCAGGAATTGCTGGTAGGCCTCGGTTCCCTTGCGGACGGCGATGGCCTGGCGCGCCTGTTCGCGCTGGATGTCGCTGGTCTTGTCGGCCTGGCGCGACCCGAGCAACTGGATGATGTGCCAGGAACCGTCCTCGGTCCGGAACGGTTGCGAGACCTGGTTGGGTTGCATGGTGGCGACCAGCTTGCCGATTTCGCTGCCCCAGTCGTTCTGCGTGAACCAGCCCATGTCGCCGCCGAGGTTGGCGGTGGTGGTGTCCTGCGAATCCTTCTTCGCCAGCGCACCGAAATCCTGGTGCTGGTCCACCACCTGGTGATAGATCTGGTTGATCCGGTTCTGGGCGTCCTGGTCCGAAACCAGCGCGCTCGGCTTGATCATGATGTGGAGCGCGTGGTATTCGGTGACGATCTGGCGCGCGTCGGCGCCGCGTTTCTCGATCAACTGGACGATCGTGAAACCATCCGGGGTGCGCAACGGCTGCGAAACCTCGCCGGGCTGCATCTGTTCGATCTGCGAAGCGAACGCCGGCGGCAGTTCATCGACGCGGCGCCAGCCGAGGTCGCCGCCATCCAGCGCGTCCTGCGCACTCGATGAACTGATCGCCTCGGCGCGGAAATCCTTGCCGGATTTCAAATCCGCTTCGATCTTGTCGGCCTTGGCCTGCGCGTCGGCGATCGCCTTGGCGTCGGCGCCGTTCGGCAGGCCGATGTCGATGTGCGCCAGATGCACCTCGCCGGCCTTGAAGGCGGGGTTGGCGAGCATGTTGTCGATTTCCGCATCCGATACCTGCGTGGAACCCTGCATCACCTGCTGGCGCAGGCGCTGGATCAGCAACTGGTCGCGCAGGTTGGCGCGGAACGAGGAATAGTCCACGTGGTCCTGCGCCATCGCCTGCTGCAACTGGTCCACGCTCATCTTGTTCTGCTGCGCCACCGAGGCGACCGCGGCATCCAGTTCGTCGTCGGAGATCCGCAAGCCGTTGTCGTTGGCGCGCTGCACCTGCAGCTTGTTCAGGATCAGGCGCTCCAGCACTTGCCGCTGCAGCACGTCGGGCGGCGGAAGCTGGCCGGGATTCTGCGCGTACTGGTGCTGCACGCTGGCGATGGCTTCGTCCAGTTCGCTTTGCAGGACCACGTCGTCGTTCACCACCGCCACCACGCGATCGAGCGTGGCGTTCTGCGGTTGCGCACCGAGCGGATTGGCCGGGCCGAGCGGATTGGCCGGGCCGAGCAGTTGTGCCGAGGCGGAAGCGGCCACGAGTGCGGTGAGCAGGAAGGCGACGCCGAAGGAAGCGGGTTTGTTCATGGGAAGACGACGGGCAGCGGGAATTCGGGAAGGGGAATGCGGAGAATATCCGAACCCGAGGCCGTTCGCTGGATTGGCGGCGTACGCACGGTCGGGGCAGGGCAGCAGGTCGGGGGTTGCGTCGGGAAGCGCGCGGGATCTATTGGTATCCCATGATCGAGTGCTGCAGGAAACTCTCGGTCTTTTCGCCGTATTCACCGAGGCCCTTGAATTCCAGTTCGAAGAAGATGGCGTTGTTCTCGTCGCCCTGGTAGTCGCGCACGTAGTGGCGCATCAGCACGCGGGCGGCGGTGCAGCAACTGTCCCATTCCACGCCCAGGAACGTGTCGATCACCTTCTTGTCGCGCAACGAATAGTCGTAACGCCCGACCAGTTTCCACTTTTCGCTGATGGGCAATTCGCTGGAGACGTCCACCTGCTCCAGCAACCCCCGACGATAACGATAGTTCAGGTTCAACACGCCGTCCGGGCCGATGCGGCGCTGGAAGCCGATGGTGGACACGTCGGTTTCATCGGTGTTCGGGTTCCACTGCTGGGACGCGGTGAACCGCCAGTTGTCGGAAAGGGAAAGCTGCAGGTTGCCGACATAATTCGAGCCGGTGTAATCGGTGATCTTCTGTCCCGGGACCAGGGTGACCTGCTGCGGGTCGAAATAGCGGATCTGGCCGATGCTGGCCGAAAGCTTCTCCACGCCGTTGTCGTCCAGCAGACGCGTCGTCAGCGCAAGCGAGAGGTTGTTGGCGTTCTCCTGGCGATCCGCTCCCGAGAAACTGTTGGTGGTGAACAATTGCCAGAAGTCGAAGGTCAGCGGCGCGGTATCGAACCGCGGCAGATCGTCCTGGTTGCGGTAGGGCACGTAGAGGTAGTAGATGCGCGGTTCCAGCGTCTGGGTGTAACTGTTGCCGAACAGGTTGACGTTGTCGCGCTCGAAGATCAGTCCCGCATCGACATCGAAGATCGGCATGCCGCGCGAAGGCGTGGTCGGGCCGCCCGCCTGCACGGGTTCTTGCAGGTTGTAGACCGTGTAGCGATAGCCGAGTTCCGGGCGCAGGAACCAGGCGGGCCCCTGCAGCGGCCATGCGAGATAGGGATACAGATCCGCACGCTCGCCGCCGGGCCGGAAGGAACTTTCGAATCGTACCGCCTCGGCGTTCACGCCCCATTCCGGCCCGCCCAGCGGCCCGAACGGGTGCTCCGCGTTGAAATACAGGCGCGGCAGGCGCTTGTACGGCGCCGCCGTGTCGGGGATGGCGGGATTGCTGATCTGGTAGCTGTCCACGCCCAGACCGCCGTTCCACCATGAGCCGCTGCCGGTGAGGTAGGCCGAGGAACCCAGCAGCGAAGTCGCGGCCGTGGTGAGGCTGTTGCCGAAATCCTGGAAATAATCCTTGTCGCTGACGCGATTGATGTTGGCGATGAAGGCCCAGCCCGGCGCGATATAGGTGGAATCCTGGAAATGCAGGAAGCCGCGGTCCTGGTCGGTGACCTTGTCCCTGGGCAGGTAGTCGAACTGCAGGATGCCGTTGCTGGTGCCCAGCAGGTAACGGAATTCGCCGCCCAGCATCGTTCCACGCTTGCTGTAGAAACGCGGCGTCAGCGTGGCGTCGTAGTTCGGCGCGAGATTGAAGTAGTACGGCAGGCCGAAGAAGAAGCCGGCATGGCTGTTGTTGCCGAATTCCGGATAGAGGAAACCCGACTGGCGTTCGTTGTTGATCGGGAAGCGCATGTACGGCAGCCAGAACACCGGCACGCCCTTCACCCGGAAGGTGACGTCATGCCCGCGCCCGATGCCGGTGGTCTGGTCGGCGGTCATTTTCTTCGAGCGGATTTCCCACACGCGGTCATCGGGATCGCAGGTGGAGAAACTTCCCTGAAGGTAGTAGCCATGGTCCTGGTCGATGACCGTGGCTTCCTTCGCGGTGCCGTTGCCGCGCGAGCTCAGCATCTGGAAACGCACGTTTTCGGCGGTACCGTGTTCCGGTTCGGTGGTGCCGCGCATCGAGTCGGCCGAGAACAGCTGGCTGCGGTCCTGGTAGCGCACGTTGCCCTGCGCGAGGTAATCGGTGGTGCTCTGGGTATAGTCGATGCGGTCCGCCCGCAGCAGCTGGTCGAGGCGCTGCAGGCGCACGTCGCCGAACAGGTGGTAGACGTCGCTGTCGGGACTTTCCACGTGATCGGCCAGCACGTCGGACGGCGACAGCGAGGGATCGCCGGTGGTCGGCAGGCCCGGCACGTAGAAATCCAGCAGATCGTTCTTCTTGCACAACGAAAAGTCGTTCTTCTGGCGCGGGCAGGTGAACGCCCCCAGCGGACAGACCACGCCCGTGTCCTGCGCCACCGCCATGGCGGCGGGCAGGGCACTCAATGCGACGGCGAGGACGAGCGCGCGCGGCTTCGGCGGGAGAGGTCGGCGCGGCAAGTGAACTTCCTCGATTCCGGAACCCGCGTAAGCTAGCAGAAAGCGCCATGGCCATGCAGCCGACGCGACCGGCGCAGCGGCCGGATTGCGGTTTTCCGTTCAGCGATATCCGGAACCGATCGGATACCTGCGTTCCCGTCCGAACGCGCAGGTGGAAACGCGCGGCCCGGGCGCGGCCTGGCGGCGCTTGAATTCGTTGGCGAACACCATCCGCACCACGCGGTGCACGGTATCGGCGTCGAGACCCGCCGCGATGATTTCCGCCTGCGACTGCGCGCCTTCGATGTGGCGCGCCAGGATTGCATCGAGGATGTCGTAGGGCGGCAGTGAATCCTGATCGGTCTGGTCGGCGCGCAGTTCGGCCGATGGCGCGCGTTCGATCACTGCCGGAGGAATCGGGAGCGGGGAGCGCGGAACGGGGAACGGCAAGCCCGCGTCCGGTGCCCCACGGTTCCCTGATCCCCGTTCCCCGTTTCCGTTTTCATTGCGCCACTTCGCAAGCGCGTACACCTGCGTCTTGTAGACATCCTTCAACGGCGCGTAGGCGCCGCACATGTCGCCGTACAACGTGGCGTAACCGACCGCCATCTCGCTCTTGTTGCCGGTCGAAAGCAGCAGGGCACCGGTCTGGTTGGACAGCGCCATCAGCAGCACGCCGCGGCTGCGCGATTGCAGATTCTGCGCGGCGATATCCGAAAGCGCGTTGCCGCAGGCAGGTTGCAGCGTCCGCACGAATGCCTCGAACACGCCCTCGATCGAAAGGTCGAGATAACGCGCGCCGAGCGCCAGCGCCTGCGCGTGCGCCTCGCGCAGGGAAAGCGCCGAGGTGTAGCGCGAAGGCAGCATCACCGCGGTGACATGCCCTGCACCCAACGCATCGACCGCGATGATGAGCGTCAGCGCGGAATCGATGCCGCCCGAAAGTCCGAGCAGTACGTCCCGGAAGCCGTTCTTGCGCACGTAGTCGCGCACGCCGCACACCAGACCGGCATAGAGGACCGCTTCTTCGCTGTCGTCGCTGCACGCGGGCCAGTCCAGTGCGCGCAGCGTGCACGCATCCGGATCGAATTCGACGTACAGCAGCTGCTCCTGGAACGACGGCGCGCGCGCGATCACCTTGCCGTCGGCGGCGACCAGCAGCGACGCACCGTCGAACAGCAGGTCGTCCTGGCCGCCGATCAGGTTGACATAGGCGATGGGCAGCGCGTTCTCGCGGGCGCGTTGCGCGAGCAGGCGTTCGCGCGTGGCGGCTTGCCGCATGTCGTAGGGCGAGGCGTTGATCACCAGCAGCAGCTGCGCGCCTGCAGCCGCGGCCTTCGCCGCCGGTTCGGCTTCCCAGATGTCTTCGCAGACCAGCAGGCCGATGCGGACGCCTTCATTTTCGATCACCAGCGGCTCGCTGCCGGGACGGAAATACCGCTTCTCGTCGAATACCGTGTAATTCGGCAATGCCTGCTTGTGGTAGGTCGCGAGGATTCGCCGGTCCGCGATCACCGAGGCGGCGTTGTAGACCTCGCCGATCGCGTGCGGGTGGCCGACCACCGCCGTGATGCCCTCGATGCCGTCCGCGAGCGAGGCGAGTTCACGCTCGCACGCGGCGAGGAAGCCCGGGCGCAGCAGCAGGTCCTCCGCCGGATAGCCGCACAGCGATTGTTCGGGGAAGGCGATCAGCGAGGCGCCGCGTCCGCGCGCTTCGTCCGCCAGTTCACGCATCCGCCGCGCGTTCGCCACGACCGCGCCGACCGGAAAATCGAATTGCGCGAGCGCGAAACGCAGCGTGGGCATCTTGCATGGCTCCGCCAATCACGAAGGCCGCGACGAATCGCGGCTTCGCATTGTAAGCGACCGCGCGGCGCGATCAGTGCTTCATCTTCGCCGCCAGCGTCTTGCCGAGATCCGCCGGCGATTTCACCGTGGTGACGCCGGCGGCTTCCAGCGCGGCGAACTTCGCGGCAGCGGTGCCCTTGCCGCCCGAGATGATCGCCCCGGCGTGGCCCATGCGCTTGCCCGCGGGCGCGCTGGCGCCGGCGATGAAGGCGACCACCGGTTTGGTCACGTGTTCGGCGATGAATTCCGCGGCTTCCTCTTCCGCGCTGCCGCCGATCTCGCCGACCATGATGATGCCCATCGTCTGCTTGTCGTCCTGGAACAGACGCAGGCAATCGATGAAGTTGAGCCCGGAAATCGGATCGCCGCCGATGCCGATCACGGTGGATTGTCCCAGCCCCACGTTGGTCGTCTGGAACACCGCCTCGTAGGTGAGCGTGCCCGAACGCGACACGATCGCGACCGAACCGGGCTTGTGGATGTGCCCCGGCATGATGCCGATCTTGCATTCGCCCGGCGTGATGATGCCGGGACAGTTCGGGCCGATCAGCACGGTGTCGGGATATTGCTTCAACACGTTCTTGACGCGCAGCATGTCGAGCACCGGAATGCCCTCGGTGATCGTGACGATCACGCGCACGCCCGCGTCCGCCGCTTCCAGGATCGCATCCGCCGCGAACGGCGGCGGCACGAAGATCATCGACGCGTCCGCGCCGGTGTCGTCCACGGCGTCTTGAACCGTGTCGTACACCGGCAGGCCGATGTGCTCGCTGTCGCCCTTGCCGGGCGTCACGCCGCCGACCAGTTTGGTGCCGTAATCCAGCGCCTGCTCGGAATGGAACGTGCCCTGCTGGCCCGTGAATCCCTGGCAGATGAGTTTGGTGTTCTTGTCGACGAGAACGGACATTGCGTTCGATTCCTTTTATGCAGCTTTCGCAGCGGCGACCGCTTTCTGCGCGGCGTCGTTCAAGTCATCGGCCGGCGTGATCTTCAGGCCGGAGTTGGCGAGCAGCGCGCGGCCCTGTTCGACGTTGGTGCCCTGCAACCGCACGATCACGGGTATGGTCAGGCCGACGTCCTTCACCGCGGCGATGATGCCCTCGGCGATCAAGTCGCAACGCACGATGCCGCCGAAGATGTTGACCAGGATCGCGCGCACCTTGTCGGACGACAGGATCAACTTGAACGCTTCGGTCACGCGCTCCTTGGTGGCGCCGCCGCCGACGTCGAGGAAGTTCGCCGGTTCGCCGCCGGCCAGCTTGATCACGTCCATCGTCGCCATCGCCAGGCCCGCGCCGTTGACCATGCAGCCGATCGAGCCATCCATCGTCACGTAGTTGAGATGGTTTTCCGCGGCTTCGGCCTCGGCGTGGTCTTCCTGCGACACGTCGCGCATCGCCGCGAGTTCCGGATGGCGGAATTCGGCGTTGTCGTCGGAATTGACTTTGCCGTCCAGCGCCATCAGGTCGCCGGATTTGACGATCGCGAGCGGGTTCAGTTCGATCAGCGACAGATCCTTCTCGTTGAACAGCCGGTACATGCCCAGCATGATCTTGGCGAGCTGGTTCACCTGCTTGGCATTCAAGCCCAGCGCGAAGCCGAGCTTGCGGCACTGGTACGGTTGCAGGCCCTGCACGAAATCCACGATTACGGTGTGGATGTCGTCGGGTGTTTCGCGCGCGACCTGTTCGATGTCCACGCCGCCGCGCGCCGAGGCGATGAAGGCCACGGCCTTGGCGCCGCGATCCACCAGCATCGACAGATACAGTTCCTTGGCGATGTCACTGGCTTCGGTGACCAGCACCAGGTTGACCGGCAACGCGCGGCCGCCGGACTGGTAGGTCTGCATGTTCTTGCCGAGCATGCCGGCCGCGGCGGCCTTCACCTCGTCGAGGTTCTTGCAGAACTTCACTCCGCCGGCCTTGCCGCGTCCGCCGGCGTGGATCTGCGCCTTCACCATCCACTGCTCGCCGCCGAGCGCGCGCGCGGCTTCCACCGCGGCCGCGGGCGTATCGGCGACCTTGCCGGCCGGCACCGCGATGCCGAACTCGGCGAACAACTGCTTGGCCTGGTACTCGTGGAAATTCATGTCGGTACTTGTGCTCCCGTCGAAAGTGCGGCCAAAAGCATGCCGTCCATTGCAAAAAGCCCCGTGACGGCGTCGCGATCCGAAGCCCGCCGGACCCGCGCAAAACCCGGACATTCTCGCGGCACGCGTGCGTCAAGTCCAATCGCTGGCCGGTCCGACAGTCGTCCAGTTCGAAAAAAGCGGTCCTCCAAACCGTTCGCGTCGAGCCCTTCGACAGGCTCAGGACAGGCTGCGCTGACGACGCGAACGAAGCCCAAACGCGATGGTGCCCTTCGACTTCGGCACCCTCTCCATCCAGAGACGGGGCCGGCACTCGGGACGAACGGGATTCCAAAGCGGATGCTGCCGCCGGTCCGGCCATTCCGTCCGTTGCAAGGCGGCGGGCTTGTACGCGCGACGCGCTCCCGCGATCATCGCGCCGTGCCGAACCTCCAAGCCGCCAGCTTCAGGCCAGCGCCCGCGGGCGAACACGTTCGCCGCGAGCTGTACGTGCTCAACATCTATCGGGTGTTGCAGGCGGTGGTTTTCCTCGGGCTGGCCCTGAGCGAGACCTTCATCGCATGGATGCCGACGCGCGCGCCCGAACTGGCGCGGGTGGCCGCGGCCGTCTACCTGCTGTTCGCGTTGCTGGTGCTGTCGCGCACGCGCCAGATGCCGCGGCGGCTGATCGTCGGCGTCAGCACCTGCCTTGGCGTGGACGTGCTGGCGGCGCTGACGGCCGCGCTGATGATGCCCGCCGCGCACACCGGCATCGCCGCGATGCTGGTGATCAACGTGGGCGCGGGCGCGCTGTTGCTGCCGCCACGGCTGGCGGGATTGTTCGCGGCGCTGGCGGCGCTGGCCATGGTCGGGCAATCGCTGTTCGGGCAGGACGACATCGGCCGCAACCTGCTGGAATCGGGCCTGTTCGGCATGGCCTATTTCGCGACTGCCGCGTTGTGCTACGCGCTCGGGAACCAGGTGCGCGCCAGCGAGGCGCTGGCCGAACGCCGCGGGCTGGACCTGGCCAACCTGTCGCAAGTCAACGAAATGATCATCCGCCGCATGAAAACCGGCGTGCTGCTGGTGGACGACGCCAATCACATCCACCAGATCAACGAATCCGCGTGGCTGCTGCTGGGCAATCCCTCCAGCGACCGCCGCGACCTGGGCGAACTGGCGCCCGAACTGTCGCGCCGCCTCTACCACTGGCGCACGACCAACAAGGCGGACGCATCCGCCATTGCGCTGGCGGAAGGCGTGCCGGAAGTGGTGCCGCGCTTCACCCGTCTCGCCGCCAACGACGACTCGCACATCCTGATTTTCCTCGACGACACCTCGCTGGTGTCGCAGCGCGCCGAACAACTGACGTTGACGACGCTGGGAAGGTTGTCGGCGTCCATCGCGCACGAGATCCGCAATCCGCTGGCGGCGATCCGCTATTCCGCGCAATTGCTCGCCGAGTCGAAGGCCATTCCCGACACCGACCAGCGCATGATCGAGATCATCAACAACCACTGCGGTCGCCTGAACGAGATCATCGAGAACATCCTGCAACTCTCGCGGCGCGAGCGTTCGCGGCCCGAAGCGCTGGACCTCAATGCCTGGGCGCTGACCTTCGTCGAGGAATACAAGGAATCCAACGACCTCGCCGGCGACAACCTGCGCGCGCTGCTGTATCCGCACGCGGTCGAGGCGCTGGCTGACCCGCAGCACCTGCAGCAGGTGGTCTGGAACCTGGTCCAGAACGCGTTGCGATACGGCCGACTTCCCGACGAACCCGCGCGCGTGATGGTGGTGGCGCGGCTGGCCAGCGACGAAGGGCCGCCGTTGATCGAGGTGATCGACCGCGGCCCCGGCATCCCGCCCAAGGTCGCCGCGCAGATTTTCGAGCCGTTCTTCACCACCCACCAGTACGGCACGGGCCTGGGCCTGTACCTGGCGCGGCAGATGTGCGAAGCCAATCAGGCGGGGCTCGAATACGTGCCGGTGGCCGGCGGCGGCAGCTGCTTCCGCATCACGCTGACCGCCCCGGTGCGGTTGCCGGTGGCCGAGGCGTAGCCGCCCGGTCGGCGCGCGAAATCGTGCGGAGGACAAGCGTGGCCGTGCAGGGAATATCGAGTACCGATTCCATGCGCAGGATGCCCGATGCAGATACGGTCATCTTCGAATGCAATATCTGCGATGCCGTCAATGGCACGGAACTGGCGCTGCTGGACCGGGAGGGTCCGACTTGCAGGAGGTGCGGTTCCTCCGTGCGCTTCCGGTCGATCATTCAAGCGCTGACCACCGAATTGTTCGGCCGGAGCGTGAACATTTCCCAGATACGACCGAAGAATTTCGACATACGCGGGTACGGATTGAGTTGCTGGGACGGATACTCTTCGCGTTTGCGCAGGCACGTCGATTTCAGGAACACCTTTTTCCACCGGAAGCCGTACCTGGATATCACGGACATCGACCGGGAAAAGGAAGGCTCGCTGGATTTCCTGATCGCTTCCGATGTCTTCGAACACATACAACCGCCGGTGCAGCGGGCATTCGACAATGCAAGGCGATTATTGAAGGATGATGGCGTATTCATCATTACCGTCCCTTTCACCCACCCCGGAGAGGATCAGGTTCCGGCGCAGGAACATTTCCCCGAACTCTTCGAGTATGAAATCAGAAAAGACGGTGATTCCTTCCTGCTGGAAAACACGACGCGCGGGGGGGTGAAACAGGTTTTCGGGGATCTGATTTTTCATGGTGGTCCGGGAAGCACCCTGGAAATGCGCGTATTCTCGGAATCTTCGCTGGTGTCGTCGTTGTTCGCCGCCGGATTCGACCAGGTCACCATCTACAGCGGGTCCGACCTGGCCCACGGCATCCACTGGTCGAGCAAATGCTCGGTTACCGTGGCCGCCAGGACCGGGCAGCACCAGCCCAAATTCATCCGTGTACCGGTACCTCGCCGTTACAGACCCTCGTTGATGGCCAAGGGTGCCCATCTGTTGGGAAGAGCGATCGCAGGATTCCACAAAACCCAGGCGTGGGTTCGCGGCAGGAATCCCGGGCAGTAACGGCATTCGCGGAGCCCGCAGGCCCAAGGCGTTGACCGCGCGAAAGGATTGCCGCTTGTCCGATTGTGGCGTCCGCGCGCCGCACACGCTACCCTGATCGCAGGGTGAATCCGGGGCCTGTCAAGACATGGGCAACAGCAAGCAGACCGTTCTGGTCATCGACGACGAGCGCGACATCCGCGAACTGCTGAGCATCACGCTCGGGCGCATGGATCTCAACGTCGATGCCGCGGCCAACGTCGGCGAGGCCAAGCGCATGCTGGCCGAACAGCATTACGACCTGTGCTTCACCGACATGCGCCTGCCCGATGGCACCGGCCAGGAATTGATCGAGCTGATCGCGCGGCAGTACCCGGACACGCCGGTCGCGATGATCACCGCCTACGGCAACGTCGAGGCCGCGGTGGATGCGCTGAAGGCCGGCGCGTTCGATTTCGTCACCAAGCCCGTCGACATCAACATGCTGCGCCGGCTGGTGCAGACCGCGTTGAAGCTCGCGGAAGAAAAGCAGGCAGTCGCCGGCGCCACGCAGGGACGCCTGATCGGCGACTCGCCCGCCATGCAGGACGTGCGCGGGCGCATCGAGAAACTCGCGCGCAGCCAGGCGCCGGTGTACATCAGCGGCGAATCGGGCGTCGGCAAGGAACTGGTCGCGCGCCTGATCCACGAGCAGGGTCCGCGCGCATCCGGCCCGTTCGTGCCGGTGAACTGCGGCGCGATTCCTTCCGAATTGATGGAAAGCGAATTCTTCGGCCACAAGAAGGGTTCCTTCACCGGCGCGCACGCCGACAAGGACGGCCTGTTCCAGGCGGCCAACGGCGGCACGCTGTTCCTCGACGAAGTCGCCGAACTGCCGATCCACATGCAGGTGAAACTGCTGCGCGTGATCCAGGAAAAGGCCGTGCGACCGATCGGTGGCCGCGGCGAAATCGGCGTGGACGTGCGAATCCTTTCCGCCACCCACAAGGACCTGGCGCGGCTGACCCAGATGGGCCAGTTCCGCCAGGACCTGTTCTACCGCATCAACGTGATCGAACTGCGCGTGCCGCCGTTGCGCGAGCGCCGCAACGACGTGCCCATGCTGGCGGGGCGGGTGCTGGAACGGCTGGCGGGGCAGTCCGGCATCGCGGCGCCGAAGCTGAAACCCGAGGCGCTGGAAGCCCTGGCCGAATACGACTTTCCCGGCAACGTGCGCGAACTGGAAAACATCCTCGAACGCGCCATCGCGTTGTGCGAGCACGGCGTGATCACCGTCGACGACCTGATGCTGAAACCGTCCCCGGCCTCGCGTTCGCGCGACGAGGACGAGGATTACGAAGACGATGGCGACGGCGAAGACCTGACAGGCGGCGCGGACGGCGGCGGGCTGGACGAGTACATTTCCAACGTCGAACGCGAGGCGATCCTGAAGGCGCTGCAGGAAACCCGCTACAACAAGACCGCCGCCGCCAGGAAACTCGGCATCACCTTCCGCGCGCTGCGCTACAAGCTGAAGAAGCTGGCGATCGATTGACGCTGTGACCCGGAGCACGGGGCCCGGAAAGCGCAGCCGCCATCGAAGACATTCGCTGCACCGTGCAACAAGCGGCATCGCAACAGTACGCACTTCATGTCGACCACGGCGCACATGAGTGCGGGATGCATCCTGCCGGGGAGAACCTCATGCATCGTCGTGTCCGCCTGATCGCGATTGCGTTGTCACTCGCGGTGCCGTTGTGGTGCACGGCACGGGATCAAGCGCCTGCGGTGGCCGGTTTCACGCTGGAGCAGGTGCTGGACTACCCGTTCCCGCAAGGCCTGACCGCGGCGGAAAAAGGCGATCGCATCGCCTGGGTGGTCAACCTGCGCGGGGTGCGCAATGTGTGGTGGGCGCAGGCGCCGGACTTCAAGCCCCGGCAACTGACGCACTTTGCCGACGACGACGGGCAGGAGCTCACCAGCCTGGCGTTCTCGCCTTCGGGCGATGCGCTGGCCTTCGTGCGCGGCGGCGACCACGACGCCAACTGGCCCGCCGAAGGAAACCTCGCGCCCGATCCTGCTTCCGGTCCGGTGCAACCGAAGATGATGCTGTGGGCGGCGCGCCTGCCGGAGGGCGAGGCGCATGCGGTCGCCGAAGGCGATGCGCCGGTGATTTCTTTGCAAGGCAGGCTCGCCTACCTCAAGGACGCCCAGGTGTGGACGGCGTCGATCGATTATCGGGAGGACAAGGACCACGACTCCGACGCACACGCCGGTGATACGCGCGGAAAAACCGGCAAGCGCGCCGGAGGAAAACACGCGAGCGACGACGAACCGAAGCGCCTGTTCTTCGATCGCGGCAAGGATTCGGAACTGCGCTGGTCGCCGGACGGAACGAGGCTGGCGTTCGTGTCCGATCGCGACGATCACGCCTTCATCGGCATTTACGCCGACGACAGGACACCGATCCGGTGGCTTGCGCCTTCCACCCATCGCGACGACATGCCGCGCTGGTCGCCGGACGGCACGCGCATCGCGTTCACGCGACAACCCGGCGATGGCGGTCCTCCGGAGCCGATGTTGAAACTCGTGCCGCAGCCGTGGTCGATCTGGATCGCGGATGCCGCAAGCGGAAACGGTCGCGCGGCGTGGAACGGTCCGGATACCTTGCCGGGTTCGTATCCGGAAACCGCGGGCGGCGCCAATCTGGATTGGGCGGCAGACGATCGACTTGTATTCCTCGCCGATCTGGACGGCTGGCCGCACCTGTATTCACTGTCCGTCGATGGCAGCGAACCGCTGTTGCTGACGCCCGGGAAGTTCATGGTCGAAGACGTGGTGTTGAGCCGCGACCGGAGATCGCTGGTCTACAGCGCCAACACCGGCAGCGACGCCGACGATCACGACCGCCGTCATCTGTTTGCCGTGCCGGTCGATGCCGCGCAGCCGCGCGCGCTGGCGCAGGATGCGCAATTGCAATGGACGCCGGTAATCGCGGGCGGGCAGGCAATCGCTTTCATCGACGCGGGCGCGCAACAGCCGCCGATGCTCGCGGTGATGCGCGAAGACGGCAGCGGTCGGCGGTTGCTGCAACCGGACCTGTTGCCGCGCGACTTTCCCTCCGCGCAACTGGTGACGCCGACCTCCGTCACTTTCACCGCGGCGGACGGCACCCTGGTCCACGGACAATTGTTCCGCCGCAGCGGCGCAAACGGCAGGCAACCGGGCGTGATCTTCGTGCACGGCGGCCCGCCGCGGCAGATGCTGCTGGGCTGGCATTACATGGATTACTACAGCAACGGTTACGCGGTGAACCAGTTTCTCGCCAGCCACGGCTTCACCGTGCTGTCGGTGAACTACCGCCTGGGCATCGGTTACGGCCATGCGTTCCATCACCCCGAGCGCTGGGGGCCGACCGGTGCATCGGAATACCAGGACGTTTTGGCCGGAGCGCGGTTCCTGCAACACTTGCCCGGCGTCGATCCGCAGCGCATCGGCATCTGGGGCGGCTCGTATGGCGGTTATCTCACCGCGCTCGCGCTGGCGCGCAACTCCGACATTTTCAAGGCCGGCGTGGACCTGCACGGCGTGCACGACTGGACGCGTTTCAACGAAGGCTGGATCGGCCAGCCGCCGCAACGCTACGAGCAGGGCGATCGCGAAGAGGCGATCAGGGTGGCGTGGCAATCCTCGCCCGATGCCGATGTCGCCTCATGGAAATCGCCCGTGCTGCTGATCCAGGGCGACGACGACCGCAATGTGCGCTTCTTCCAGACGGTCGACCTCGCGCGCCGCCTGCAGCAGCAGCACGTGCCGTACGAGGAGATGGTGCTGCCCGACGAGATCCACGGCTTCCTGCGCCACGCCTCATGGCTGAAGGCCGATCAGGCGACGGCGGATTTCCTGGAGGCGAAATTGCTCGAAGGCGGTGAACCGTGAGCCGTGAGCCGTGAGCCGTGAGCCGACGAGTAAAACCTCGTCGTCATTCCGGGGCCGTTCGCGGCTTGTCGCGAACGGAACCCGGAATCTGCTTTATTGCGGTGGCCAGAACAGATTCCGGGTTCTGCTCATGCGCTGCGCGCGCTTGCAGCCCCGGAATGACGATTTCATTTACGCTCTTCGACTCTCGACTCTTAGAACGGAATATCGTCGTCTTCGAAGTCACCGCCGCCGGACGCCGGCTGCTGCGCGGGTGCGGGACGCCCGCCGGGTTCGCCGGGGGCTCCGCCGCGCGATTGCTGCGGGCGCGGGCGATAACCGCCGCCGCCTTCACCCGCGCTGCCGCGCGAACCGCCTTCGCCTGCGCTGCCCAGCATCTGCATCTCGTTGGCGATGATGTCGGTGGTGTAACGCTCGATGCCTTCCTTGTCGGTGTACTTGTCGGTGCGCAGCGAGCCCTCGATGTACACCTGCCTGCCTTTTTTCAGGTACTCGCCGGCGATCTCCGCCAGCCGTCCGAAGAACTTCACGCGGTGCCATTCGGTGCGTTCCTGCTGCTCGCCGGTCTGCTTGTCCTTCCACGATTCGGAAGTGGCGATGCGGATGGTGCAGATCGCCGAACCCGAAGCGGTGTAGCGCGTTTCCGGATCCGCGCCGAGATTGCCGACCAGGATGACCTTGTTTACGCCGCGAGCCATGGACGTGTTCCTCGGATGGACGTGCAGGGAACTGACGATCCTATCATGCGCCCCCGAGCGCCAGCGGCGACCGGCCCGCGCCGTTGTAGGCGCGCGACGCGGGCGCGTGTCGGCGGCGGGCGACGATCCCCTATAATCCACGGCTCGCAATCATCCGGGCATGCATGAACCAGCTCGCTTCATCGGAATTGCGCGGCGACTTCGCCGCGGTGCGCGCGCTGGCCGTGGACGACATGGGCGCGGTGGACGCGCTGATCCGCAAGCGGCTGTCGTCCGATGTCGCGCTGGTGCATGCGGTGGGCGAGCACATCGTCGGCGGCGGCGGCAAGCGCCTGCGGCCGATGCTGCACGTGCTGGCCGCGCGCGCGGCCGGTTATTCCGGTGACGAACACATCCAGCTCGCCGCGGTGGTGGAATTCATCCACACAGCCACCCTGTTGCACGACGACGTGGTGGACGGCTCCGACCTGCGGCGCGGCCGCAAGACGGCCAACGCCCTTTGGGGCAACGCCGCCAGCGTGCTGGTCGGCGATTTCCTGTATTCGCGTTCGTTCCAGCTGATGGTGGAGCTGGATCGCATGCGCGTGATGCGCATCCTCGCCGACACCACCAATGCGATCGCCGAAGGCGAAGTGCTGCAGCTGCTCAGCCTCGGCAATGCGGATATCGACGAAGCCGCGTATCTGCAGGTGATCGAGCGCAAGACCGCCGTGCTGTTCGCCGCCGCGACCCAGCTCGGCGCCGTGCTCGCCGACCTGCCCGAAGAACAGGAGCAGGCGCTGCGCCACTACGGCATGCAACTGGGTTTCGCGTTCCAGATCGCCGACGACCTGCTGGATTATGTTTCCAATGCGCAGACGCTGGGCAAGAACATCGGCGACGACCTGGCCGAGGGCAAACCGACGCTGCCGCTGATCTACGCGATCGAGTGCGCTTCACCCACGCAGGCGGAAACCCTGCGCCGCGCGCTGCGGTCGGAGCGGCTGTCGTCGTTGCAGACGATCGTGGATGCGATCCGCGAATCCGGCGTGATCGGCCGCGTGCGACAGCGCGCGCAGAGCCACGCCAATTCCGCGCGCAAGGCGCTGGATGCGCTGTCGCCATCACGCTATCGCGATGCGCTGGATGCGCTGGCGGTGTATGCGGTCGAACGCGACCACTGACTGATGTTCCGGACGGGGCATCCTGCCGCCGTTAGAACACGCCCGCCCGGCGCAGGTCCGGGCGAGGCTTCACGATCGGGCACGGATGGCAGAAGCGCCCTCGATCGCGGCGGGCCATCCGTGGCCCGCAACAGCCGCTTCGTCCGGAAGGACGTTCAACCTTTTCTCGGGGTCGCCGCAAACGCCTCATCCAGCCAATCGTGCATCAACGTGAACGCGCGCTTCGCCACCTTCGGGTTGTAGACGCAACCGGGCGGCGAATCCGCGTCCGGTTCGGCGAAGCAGTGCACCGCGTGGCCGAACACCACGAATTGCCATTCGGCCGGGCTCATGCGCATCTCGTCCATGAACTTGCCGGCGTCGGGCATGGTGCCCTTGTCGTCGGCGCCGTTCATTGCCAGCACCCGAGCCTTGATGTTCTTCGCGAGCGACGGATCGTCCGTCGACAGGCCGCCGTGGAAACTCACCACCGCGGCCACGTCTGCGCCGCTGCGCGCCAGGTCCAGCACCGACGAGCCACCGAAGCAGAAACCGATCGCGGCGAGCTTCGACGCGTCGATCGGCGCGGCGTGCGAAGCGGCCAGCGACTTCAGTTCGTCGTAGGCTGCCATCGCGCGTGCACGCATTTCGGCGCGGTCGCCAAACAGCGGTTTCACCGCGGCCTGCGCCTGCATGTCGCTGTTCGGACGAAGGTCCTTGCCGAACATGTCGCCCATGAAGATCACGTACTCGCGCCCGGCGATGGTTTTCGCCTTGGCGATGTTGGCGTCGTTGATGCCGCGCCAGTTGGGGATCAACAGCAGGCCGGGCCGCGGCGCCTTCACCGCGTCGTCCCAGACCAGCACGCCGCGCATCGTTTTTCCGTGCACGGCGTAGTCGATGGTCTTCGTCTGCATCGCGGCGTGCGCGAGGGACGAGAAGCCGAACAGCAGTGCAGCGATCAACAACAGGTGGATACGCATGGTGGTCTCCTTCAACGCCGGACCCGGCACTCGGAAAGGCGTGACAACCTTATCGTCATCCGGGGCCGTTAGTGGCTTCATCGCGAACGGAACCCGGAATCTTCCCTGCAATATCAGGAAGCGGATTCCGGATCGCCGCTGCGCGGCGTCCGGAATGACGGCGAAGGTTCTTACCGACCGGCCGCGTGCACAACGAGTTTTCGTTTTAACGGTCTTGACGCGTTCACGGCGCGCATGCCGAGCCCTCGCAGCGCGACCAAGGGCGGCGCGCGCATCGCGAAGACGCGCGCCAGCGCATCGAACGACAGCGCATCCAGCGTGTCGGCCGAACGCCGCCGCCGAGCGTAGCGTTGCAGCACATGCATCGCCGTGAAATCGCGATCGGCCTCGCGCGCCTCGCTCAACACGGAGACAAGTTCGGCCACATCGCGCAGGCCGAGGTTCGCGCCCTGGCCCGCCAGCGGATGCACCGCGTGCGCGGCGTCGCCCAGCAACACGCAACGCGCGGTCGCATAGTCCTGCGCCAATTGCAGGCGCAGCGGAAACGATGCGCGCGGCGTGGCTTCGATGATGCGGCCAAGGCGGAAATCCGTGGCGAAGCCGACCGCATCGCGGAATGCAGCGTCATCCATCGCCAGCACGCGTTGCGCTTCGGCATCGGGCAGCGTCCACACGATCGAACTGCGACCGTCCGACAGCGGCAGCAACGCGATCGGGCCGCCGGGGAGGAAGCGTTGCCATGCCGCGGCTTCGTGCGGGCGTTCGGTGGCGACGTGCGCGACCACGGCGCGCTGCGCGTAGTCGCGCCCGCGCGTCCGGATGCCGGTTTTCCCGCGCAGCGTGGAATGCGCGCCATCGGCGATCACCAGCAGCCGCGCGGAAAGCGATTCGCCCGCGCCGAGGGTCAGGCCCACGCGGTCGGGGCGTGTTTCGAAATCGCGCACTTCGCCCGGGCAGACAAGGCGCACGCCGGCGGCATCCAGCGCCTGCCACAACGTCCACAACAGCAATTTGTTCTCGACGATCCAGCCGAGTTCCGCGCGGCCCTCGCTTGCCGCGTCGAAATCCAGTTGCGCGCCGCTCATCGCATCCCACACCTGCATGCGCGAATAAGGCGAGACGCGCGCATTTCGCACCGTCTGCCAGACACCGAGTTCCTCCAGCAATTTCGCCGACGATGGCGCCAGTGCGATCACGCGCAGGTCTTCGCGGTCCTCCGCGTGCCATGGCGCCGGCTCGCGCGCCTCGATCAGCGTCACGTCGAAACCCCTGCGCGCCAGCGCCAGCGCGCAGGCCGCGCCGATCATGCCGCCACCGGCGATCGCGACATCCGGCATGGCGCGGCGCGCATTCAAGGCGAGCGCTTCCGCTTCAATGAAAAATGCGTTTCCTTCCCTTCGTCCCTCGCCCCTTCGGGAAGAGGAATGGGTGGGGGGATCATGGTCTTCATGGCAATCGCTCCAGCGTGAGGCCGGGCGGAGCCTTGCCGCGCCAGCCCATGCCGCGTTTCGCCAAGGCGCGTTGCAACGACGGCACGCTGTCGAAGGCGAGCAGCGCCAGCGAACGCAACGGCGACAGCAGCGGTTGCGGCAGGCACGCCAGCGAAACGAGGCCGTGGCTGAATGCCAGTACGCCTTCGCGATCTTCTTTCCGTCGCGCGGCGTACGCATGCAGCAGTTCCGGCGCGCCGGGGTCGTCCGCAGCCGCGATCATTTCCGCCAGGGTCAGCGCGTCACGCAGGCCGAGGTTGAAACCCTGCGCGCCGATCGGATGCACCGTCTGTGCGGCATTGCCGACCACTGCTGCGCGCGGCGCGACCAGCGACTGCGCGAGCACGCGGCGAGCGAGGTGTGCCTGCCGCTTGCCCGGCCGCGACAACCGGCCGAGCTTCCAGCCGAAACGCTGCTGCGCCAGCGCGATGAAATCATCGTCGCCCAGGGCGAGCGCGGCGTCGGCTTGCGCGGACGCGACCGTCAACACCAGGCCGCATCGCCGCGCCGACAGCGGCAGCAGCGCGACCGGGCCCTCGTCGGAGAAACGTTCCCAGGCGCAGCCATCCGGATCGCGTTCGGGCGCGATCGTGCACACGAGCAGGCTTTGCGCGTAGTCGTGCTCGTCCGCGGCGATCCCGGCCTGCGCGCGCACGAACGAATCGCTTCCGTCGGCGCCGACCAGCAGTTTCGCTTCGATTTCGCGCGTTTCCTCGCCGAGGCGGATCGTCGCGCGCCAGCCGGAAAATTCCCCGTCATTCCGGACGCCGCGCGGCGGCGATCCGGAATCCGGGGTTTCGCTGTCCGGTGGCGAAAGCTTCTCCAGTTTCGCCGGCATCAGGCGCGTGACATGCCTGCATTCGCGCAGCCGCAGCTCCAGCGCATTGCCCAGTTCGCGCGCGGGCAGGGTGGCGCCGAGCGCATCGACGTCCGCTTGCCTCGCCGACACGCGCGCCGCGCCGAATTCGCCGGCGCGGCTGACGTGCAACCGCGTGATCGGCGTGGCCGCGGATTCCGCATGCCGCCACACGCCCAGCGCGCCAAGAGCATTCACCGTCGCGCGCGCCAGCGCGAGGTTGCGTTCGTCCGCGCTCGCCTGCGCGGAAATCCGGGGCGGCATGGCTTCCACCAGCGTGCACGCGCGGCCGGCCGCATCCAGTGCGATGGCGAGGCTGGTGCCGACCAGGCCGCCGCCGACGATCAGGATCTGTTCCGGGCTTGGCCCGGGAATGTCCGCGTGTTCGCGCATCGCGGGATGATAGCGCGATGCCTCGAAATGGTCCGCCGCGCGTGCTTTGCGGTAAGCTATCGAAAGGATCGTTCGAGGATCGTCCCATGTCGCGCAGCCAAACCTCCGCCTTGCTCACGCCGCGCAACCTGGTGTTGTGCGCGATGATCGCCTTCGCCGTCGGCTATCGGCTGCTGGTGCATTTCACGGCGGGCGCGCTGCCGTGGAACTTCACGCCGGTGGAGGCGATGGCGCTGTTCGGCGGCGCCTACTTCACCGATCGCCGGCTGGGCATCGCGGTGCCGCTGATCGCGATGATCGCCGCCGATTGCGTGATTGCCTTCACCCTGCCGGCTGCGTGGGTGCGCGATTGGCTCGGCACGCTGCCATTCGTGTATGGCTGCATCGCGCTGACCGCGGTCGGCGGGTTCGCGCTGCGCCGCAAGGTCACCGCGCCCAGGATCCTGTTCGGCGCACTGACGAGCGCGGTGCTGTTCTTCCTCGTCACCAATTTCGCCACCTGGCTGACTGCGCGCGCCGGCGCGGGCGCGGCCTGCACCGGCACGCTCTCCGCCTGCTACGTCGCCGGGATCCCGTTCTTCAAGGGCACGCTGTACGGCGCGCTGTTCTGGAGCGCGCTGCTGTTCGGCGGTTTCGCGCTGCTGAGCCGGCGTTGGTCCGCGCTGCGGGTTGCCGCGGCGTAAATCAATGCGCATCCCTGCGCGTGAAAGCGGCCGTCCCTGGCCGCACTTTCAAATAAGACGCCATGGGCAACCGCCTCTCGAAAATCTATACCCGCACGGGCGATGACGGAACCACGGGATTGGGCGACGGCACGCGCACGCGCAAGGACGCGGCGCGCGTCGAGGCCTACGGCACCGTCGATGAATTGAATTCGACGATCGGCGTGCTGCTGGCCTGCGACGGCGTGCCCGACGGCATCCGCGAGTTGCTGGTGGGCATCCAGCACGCATTGTTCGACCTCGGCGGCGAACTGTGCGTGCCGGGAATGGAAACCATCCACGACGTCGACGTCGCCGCGCTGGAGCAGACGCTCGACCATTACAACGACGACCTGCCCCGGCTCAAGGAATTCATCCTGCCCGGTGGCGGCATGGCCGCCGCGCAATGCCATGTTGCGCGCACCGTCTGCCGCCGCGCCGAACGCCGCGTGGTGACGCTGGCGCGCGAGGGAAGCGTGCGTCCGCAGGCGACGCACTATCTCAATCGGCTTTCCGACCTGCTGTTCGTGCTGGCGCGCGTGCTGGCGCGCGCCAGCGGGCATGGCGAGGTGCTGTGGCAGCACGAAAGGCGCAAGCGCGACAATTCGAACGGTTGAGCCGCGCTATGCGCATTTACACGCATCCCGCCTGCCTGCGGCACGACACCGGCTACGGTCATCCGGAATCGCCGGCGCGCTTGCGCGCGGTGCTGGAAGCGCTGGACGATCCGCGTTTCGCGAATATCGAACGCGTCGAAGCGCCGCGCGTTGACCGCGGGCAACTGTTGCGCGTGCACGAAGCCGCGTACGTCGAAAGCATCTTCGCGAAGGAAGGCCTTTCGCTGCACCTCGATCCGGATACCGTGATGTCGCCCGGTTCGCTGGAAGCCGCCTTGCGCGCGGCCGGCGCGGCGTGCGCGGCCGTGGATGCGGTGACGGGCGGAGAAATCGCGCGGGCGTTCTGCGCCGTGCGTCCGCCGGGACACCACGCCAACCGCGACACCGCGATGGGGTTCTGCCTGTTCAACGGCGTGGCGGCTGCCGCGGCGCATGCCATGGAACGGCACGGCCTGGAACGCGTGGCGATCATCGACTTCGACGTGCACCACGGCAACGGCACGCAGGGCATCTTCTGGAACGATCCGCGCGTGCTGTACCTGTCCAGCCACCAGATGCCGCTGTATCCGGGCACCGGCGCAAGCAATGAACGCGGCGCGGGCAACATCGTCAATGCGCCGCTGCCGCCGGGCGCGGGTTCGCGCGAATTCCGCGACGCATGGGAAGAAATCCTGCTGCCCGCACTGGTTGCGCATCGCCCGCAACTGCTGCTGGTCTCCGCGGGTTTCGACGCGCATCGCGCCGATCCGCTGGCGCAACTGCAACTCGACGCCGGCGACTACGCGTGGATCACGCAACGCCTGTGCGCGCTGGCCGATGCCCACGCGCAGGGTCGCGTGGTTTCGACGCTGGAAGGCGGCTACGACCTCGCCGCACTGCGCGAATGCACCGCCGCGCACGTGGCCGCGATGATGGATTGAAGCCCCCGCGGACAGCGAATTGCGCGGCGCGCCGCGAAATAGTACCATTTCAGTCCCTATTTTCCGGGTTCGCCAGGTGCTCCGGGTCAGCCGTCTCGCCGATTACGCCTCCGTGGTGATGACCTGCCTCGCACGGCAGCCGCGCGAGGTGCTGTCGGCCGTGCAGATCGCGGAGGCCACGCGGCTGGAATTGCCGACGGCCAGCAAGCTGCTGAAGCAGCTCGCGCACGCCGATCTGGTCGAATCCTTCCGCGGCGCGAGCGGCGGCTATCGCCTTGCACGTTCGCCCGGCGAGATCACGCTGGCGGACATCGTCGAGGCGCTGGATGGCCCGATCGGCATGACCGAGTGCTGCGCCAGCGGCTGCGAGCGCGAGTCGCATTGCGACGCCTCCCACGGCTGGCAGAGCATCGGCGGCGCGGTGGACGCCGCGCTGCGCGCGGTGAGCCTCGCCGACATGCTGCGCCCGGCGTCCAAACGCGCCGCGCGTCCGGGAGCCTGACATGGCGACCGAACGCACCGACCTGCAGCAACTGCTGAACCGCCGCTACAGCGCCGGTTTCGTCACCGACATCGAAACCGATTCGCTGCCGCCCGGCCTGGACGAGGACGTGATCCGCGCGCTGTCCGCGCGCAAGCGCGAACCGGAATGGATGCTGCAATGGCGGCTGGAGGCGTATCGCCACTGGTTGGCGATGACGCCGCCGCATTGGGCGAAGTTGAACATCGGTCCGATCGATTTCCAGGCGATCAGCTATTACGCCGCCCCGAAGAACGCGCCGAAGTCGCTGGCGGAAGTCGATCCGAAATTGCTGGAAACCTACGACAAGCTGGGCGTGCCGCTGCACGAGCGCGCGAAACTCGCGGGCGTGGCGGTGGACGCGGTGTTCGACTCGGTGTCGGTCGGCACCACGTTCCGCAATGAACTGGCCGACGCCGGCGTGATCTTCTGTTCGATGAGCGAGGCGATTCGCGAGCATCCCGAAATCGTCAGGCAATACCTCGGCAGCGTGGTGCCGCAGCGCGACAACTTCTTCGCTGCGCTGAACTCGGCGGTATTCTCCGACGGATCGTTCGTGTTCATCCCGGAGGGCGTGCGCTGCCCGATGGAATTGTCCACTTACTTCCGCATCAACGCCGGCCACACCGGCCAGTTCGAGCGCACGCTGATCATCGCGGAAGCGGGCGCGTCGGTTTCCTATCTGGAAGGCTGCACCGCGCCGATGCGCGACGAAAACCAGCTGCACGCGGCGGTGGTCGAGCTGGTCGCACTGGAACGCGCCGGCATCAAGTATTCGACCGTGCAGAACTGGTACCCCGGCGACGAGAACGGGAAGGGGGGCATCTACAACTTCGTCACCAAGCGCGGCGATTGCCGCGGCGACGATTCGCGCATCTCGTGGACGCAGGTGGAAACGGGTTCGGCGATCACCTGGAAATATCCTTCGTGCATCCTGCGCGGCGACCGCAGCGTGGGCGAATTCAATTCCGTGGCGCTGACCCATCATCGCCAGCAGGCCGACACCGGCACCAAGATGATCCACATCGGCCGCGACACGCGTTCGAAAATCGTGTCGAAGGGCATCAGCGCGGGACGCGGACAGAACACCTATCGCGGACTGGTGAAGATCGAGAAGGGCGCCGCGAACGCGCGCAACCACACGCAATGCGACAGCCTGCTGATCGGCAAGCAGTGCGGCGCGCACACGTTCCCGTACATGGAAGTGAAGAATGCGAGCGCGATCGTCGAGCACGAGGCGACCACCTCGAAGATCTCCGACGACCAGATGTTCTATTGCCGCTCGCGTGGGCTGGACGAGGAAAACGCGGTGTCGATGATCGTGGACGGCTTCTGCAAGCAGGTCTTCCGCGAACTGCCGATGGAGTTCGCGGTGGAAGCGAAGAAGCTGCTGGAAGTGAGCCTGGAAGGGGCGATCGGGTGAGTTCCGTTCGAGACGATGGACGCATTGAGCACATTGCGCGCAAGTATCGCAAGGGCGAAGAGCCCAGTCTGGTTGATGAATACGCCCGTTTCACGATCGACGAACGTCTGGAATTGTTTCTGCGCCTGCGACAGCGCGTCATCAAGGATCGTTATGGAATTGATCCAGGATTTGAAAGAATTTATTCGATTGCTCGGAAAACATGACGTCCGTTACCTCGTCGTGGGCGGGGCGGCTGTCAATGCGCTGGGTTTCGTGAGGATGACCGAGGACCTGGATTTTTGGGTGCAGTGCAGCGAGGAAAATGCGTCACATCTGCTTGCGGCGTTGGCCGAATTCGGATTCGAGGAGTTCTCGAAAGGGGATCTTCTGGATCCGG
>JAFEEJ010000026.1 GCA_018241145.1 Pseudomonadota bacterium
CCTGCGCGCCAGCGCATCGCGCCCGTCCGGAGAGACGAGGTCGATCTTGTTGAGCACCAGCCAGCGCGGACGTTGCAGCAGTGCCGGATCGAAACGCTCCAGTTCGCCCTCGATCGCGCGCACCCGCGTGACCGGATCGCTGCCGTCGATCGGCGCGACATCGACCACATGCAGCAACAGGCTGGTGCGCGAGAGATGTTTCAGGAATTGCACGCCCAGTCCCGCGCCTTCCGCCGAGCCCTCGATCAGGCCGGGAATTTCGGCGATCACGAAACTCTGGTCGGGCCCCGAACGCACCACGCCCAGGTGCGGCTGCAAGGTGGTGAACGGGTAATCCGCCACGCGCGGCGTCGCCGCGGAGACGGCGCGGATCAAGGTGCTCTTGCCGGCGTTGGGAAAACCCAGCAGGCCGACGTCCGCCAGCACCTTCAATTCCAGTTTCAGTTCGCGCGCCTCGCCCTGCACCCCCGGCGTGGACCTGCGCGGCGCGCGGTTGGTGGAACTCTTGAAATGGATGTTGCCGAGGCCGCCCTTGCCGCCGCGCGCCACCAGCAACTTCTGCCCATGCGTGGTCAGGTCGCCGATGACTTCGTCGGTGTCGAGGTTGATCACCGTGGTGCCGACCGGCACGCGGACGGCCTTGTCTTCGCCGCCGCGGCCATACATGTCGCTGCCCATGCCGTTCTCGCCGCGCTGCGCCTTGAAACTGCGCTGATGCCGGAAATCGACCAGCGTGTTCAGGCCTTCATCGGCCACCAGCCAGACATTGCCGCCGTCACCGCCGTCACCGCCGTTGGGGCCGCCGAACGGGATGAACTTCTCGCGGCGGAAACTGGCGCAGCCGTTGCCGCCGTCGCCGGCCTGCACCTTGATGATCGCTTCGTCGACGAATTTCATTGAAGAGCCGGGAATCGGGAGCCGGGAATCGGGAATCGGGAATCGGGAATCGGGAATCGGGAATCGGGAATCGGGAATCGGGAATCGGGAATCGGGAATCGGGAATCGGGAATCGGGAATCG
>JAFEEJ010000268.1 GCA_018241145.1 Pseudomonadota bacterium
CGGCGCTCGTTGCGGCGCGCGAGTCCCCCGGACTCGCGCAAACGCCGCATCTCGCCCGTCGCCGCCAAGCAGCGCTTCATTCGCCGCGTTGACGATGGCGTCGACGCGCAGCGTGGTGATGTCGGCGCGCAGGATTTCGATCATGGCGGCGTCGGGGTCGAGTCGTTGCTAGCCTCGCCATCCATGGCTCGGCAAGCAACCCGGCCTTCGGCATCCTGCCTCCGGCGCTCGTTGCGGCGCGCGAGTCCCCCGGACTCGCGCAAACGCCGCATCTCGCCCGCCGCCGCCGAGCAGCGCTTGCGCAGCGCGGGCCGGACGATTACCGCTGCTTCAGCAGGTCGCGGATCTCGGTGAGCAACACCACGTCCGCCGGCGGCGCGGCGGGTGCGGCTTCCTTCTTCGGCATTGCGCGTTCCAGCAGCTTGATCACGATGAAGATCGCCAGCGCGATGATCAGGAACTGGATGATGGTATTGATGAAGACGCCGTAGTTGATCGTCACCACGTGCTTGGGATCGGGGGAATCCTTGATGATCCATTTCAGGCTGGAAAAATCGATGCCGCCGATCAGCAGGCCGATGGGCGGCATGATGAGGTCGTTGACGAGCGAGGTGACGATCTTGCCGAAGGCGCCGCCGATCACCACGGCGACAGCCAGGTCCACCACGTTGCCGCGCATTACGAAAGCCTTGAAGTCGCTGGCGAAACTCATCGCGTAACCCTCCCTTGTCGGAAAATTTCCCCTGTCGGGTGCAGCAGCCGTGCGACTGTAGCGCAATTGTTTTCGTGTCGTCTGAATGCCGAAGCCTCGGGGAAACCCTGATTCATCAGGGTTTCCCCGAGGCACAGGGACGTGTCGGACGCGAATCAAGCACGCTCGTGTTGCATGTGCTTGATTCGCGGAGCCGGGTCGGGACATGCACCGGACCCGGCGTGCTCTGGCAAATCCGGGATGGATTGGTCCAGAGCTTCCTCAGGTGATGCGGCCTTCCAGCACGGCGATGCCCTGCAATTGCGCGTGGAAGCGATCGCCGCGTTGCAGCGGACCCACGCCCGCCGGCGTGCCGGTGAAGACCAGGTCGCCGGCCTTCAATTCGAACAGCTTCGACAATTCGGCGATGATGTCGGCGACGGGCAGGATCATGTCGGCGATGTCGGTGTCTTGGCGCAATTCGCCATTGACGCGCAGCGACAACGACGCGCGCGCCGGATGGCCGATTTCGCTGGCCGCGCGCAATGCCGAGACCGGCGCGGAAGCATCGAAGCCCTTGGCGGCATCCCACGGCAGGCCTTTCGCCTTGGCCGCCGCCTGCAGGTCGCGGCGGGTCAGGTCCAGCCCGACGCCGTAGCCGAACACGCAATCAAGCGCATGCGACGCGTCGATATCGCGCCCGCCATGCGCCAGCGCGACCACCATTTCCACTTCGTGGTGCAATTCCTGCGTTGCGCAGGGATACGGCACTTCGCCGCCACCGGGCACGATCGCGTCGGCGGGTTTCAGGAAGAACACCGGCTGCGCGCGGCTGACGACTGGCGCGCCCATCTCCTTCGCGTGCTCGGCGTAGTTGCGGCCGATGCAGTAGATGCGGTGGATGGGGAAAAGCGCGTCGCTGCCGTGGATGGGCAGCGCCGGAATCGCGGCGGGCGGAATGGCGTAAGGCATGGCGGAGGCCGGCAAAACGCGCATCCTAGCAGCGGGTTGTGGAAACTCTAATTCGTCTTGCCCGTGACCGCGGCTTTTGATCTGGCCCTTGGATCGGGGGGCGGAAACCATTGCGTGGCAATGGCTTCGGGGGCGTGGAAGCATGAGCCGCGGCAAGAGCGAAAAGGCATTCGGTTGATCGGATCTTTCCCGAGATGACACCTGTCAAATGCGATGCCTGATGCGCGTGCCTGCCGCGGGGGCCTGTCGAACCCCAAGCTATGGCAGACTCGCACGCTTGGTGGCGGCTCGGGAACGAACTTGGACGATCACGGCGACCTGCTGAAGCAACTGCGGATCGAACGCGGGCAGCGCGAGGACGACGGCGCGCGGCGCCCGCGCTGGCCGTGGATCGTCGGCGCGGTGGTCGTGCTGGTGTTGATCGCGGCGGCCGCCGCGGTTTATGCGTTGCGCAGCGAGGCCGTCGAGGTGCAGGTGGCGACCGCGGTCGCGCCCGCCGCCGCGGGCGACAGCGCGGCGGTGCTGCAGGCGACGGGTTACGTCGTCGCGCGGCGCGAAGCCACGGTGTCGGCGCAGATCACCGGCACGCTGACGCAGGTGCTGATCGAGGAAGGCGAGCGCGTGAAGAAGGATCAGGTCCTGGCGCGCCTGGACGACAGCGGCTACAAGGCCGCGCTTCTGGCGGCCAAGGCGCAATACGCCGCCGCGCAGGCGCAGGCGGGCCAGGCGCAGGCGCAACTGGATCAGGCGCAGCACGATGCGCGGCGGCTCGATGCGATCGCCGCGCGCGGACTGGTATCGAAACAGGCGGCCGAACAGGCGCGCACGCAGGCCGCGACCGATCGCGCGGCGTTGCTGGCCGCGCAACGCAACGCGCAGGCGGCGGCGGCGAACGTGAACTCCGCGCAAGTCAACTTCGACTACTGCACCGTGCGCGCGCCGTTCGACGGCGTGATCACCGACAAGGCCGCGCAGGTCGGCGAAATCGTGTCGCCATTCTCCGCGGGTGGCGGCTTCACCCGCACCGGCGTGGCCACGATCGTGGACATGGATTCGCTGGAAGTGGACGTGGACGTCAACGAGTCCTACATCAGCCGCGTGGTGCCGAACATGCCGGCCGAGGCGGTGCTGGATGCGTATCCCGACTGGAAGATTCCCGCGCACGTGATCGCGATCATTCCCAGCGCCGACCGCAGCAAGGCCACGGTCAAGGTGCGCATCGCGTTCGACAAGAAGGATCCGCGCATCATTCCGGAAATGGGCGTGCGCGTGTCGTTCCTGGAAAAACGTACCGGCAATGCGCCGCCGATTGCCGGCGTGCTGGTGCCGAAGGACGTGATCGCGCAGCGCGACGGCAAGGATGTCGTGTTCGTGGTCGGCAACGACCGCGCGAAGCAGACGCCGGTGACGCTCGGTGCGGATTTTTCCGACATGAAACAGGTGACGTCCGGACTGGGCGCGGGCGCGGAGGTGGTAAAGGCGCCGCCGGCGGATTTGAAGGATGGCGAAAAGGTACAGGTGACGACCGGTGGAAATTGATGTTCCCTTCTCCCCCGGGGAGAAGGTGGCCCGAAGGGCCGGATGAGGGTTCGGATTCGCGCGATCTCGACCATTGCGCAAGATTCGTACCCTCACCCCCGCGCTACGCGCACGGCCTACAGCCGCCTCTCCGACGGGAGAGGAGTTCCTGTCAACGCGAGGTGACGCAATGAACGCAGCCGTCGAAGCAGTACAGAACAACAACCAACCGCTGGTGCAGATCCGCAACCTGAGCAAGGTGTACGAGCGCGGCAAGCAGAAGCTCGAAGTGCTGCACCACATCGACCTCGACATCGCGCGCGGCGATTTCTTCGCGCTGATGGGCCCGTCCGGTTCCGGCAAGACCACGCTGCTCAACATGATCGGGGGACTGGATTCGCCCACCGATGGTTCGCTCAGCGTGGACGGCAAGCGCATCGACAAGATGGGCGAGGGCCAGCTCGCGCGCTGGCGCGCCGGCAACGTCGGCTTCGTCTTCCAGTTCTACAACCTGATGCCGGCGTTGTCGGCGCAGAAGAACGTCGAACTGCCGCTGCTGCTCACCAGGCTGTCCGGTGCGCAGCGCAGGAAGAACGCTTCCATCGCGCTGCAACTGGTCGGCTTGTCCGACCGCGCCTCGCACAAGCCCTCGGAATTGTCCGGCGGACAGCAACAACGCGTCGCGATCGCGCGCGCGATCGTTTCCGATCCCACCCTGCTGGTGTGCGACGAACCGACCGGCGACCTCGATCGCCAGTCGGCCGAGGAAGTGCTGACCCTGCTGCAGCGGTTGAACCGCGAACACGGCAAGACCATCGTGATGGTCACCCACGATCCCAAGGCCGCCGAATACGCCTCGCACACGCTGCACCTGGACAAGGGCACGCTGGTCGAACAGCAGCGCGTTGTCTGAGGAACATGCGATGAAATACTTCCATCTGATCTGGGCCGCGCTGATGCGGCGCAAGACGCGCACGATCTTCACCATGTTGTCGGTGCTGGCGGCGTTCCTGCTGTTCGGCCTGCTGAATTCGGTGCGCGTGGCGTTCACTTCCGGCAGCAAGAGCGTGGCCGGCGTGGACCGGCTGGTCGTGACTTCGCGCTATTCGATCATCCAGGGCCTGCCGCAGTCGTTGCAGGCCCAGATCGCCAACATCCCTGGCGTGAAGCTGGTGGATCACGCCAACTGGTTCGGCGGCATCTATCAGGACCCCAAGAATTTCGTGCTGAGCTTCTCGGTCGGCCCGCATTATCTCGACCTGTTTCCGGAAATCGAATTGCCCGACGCGCAGCGCAAGGCTTTCGATGCCGACCGCACCGGCGCGGTGGTGGGCGAGGCGCTGGCCGAACGCTACCACTGGAAGATCGGCGACAAGATTCCGCTGCAATCGACGATCTTCCCGCAGAAGAACGGCGACAAGACCTGGCCGTTCGAGATCGTCGGCATCTTCAAGGAAGGCAAGAACGGTGCGAACGGCCTCGACCAGGTGTTCTTCTTCCACTGGAAATACTTCGACGAAGCCAATGCCTTCAATGGCCACGACGTCGGCTGGTACGTGTTGAGACTGGACGATCCGAAGCAGGCTGATCGCGTCGCGCACGCGGTCGACGCGCTGTCGGCCAATTCGGACCACGAAACCAGGACGCAGACCGAAAGCGCGTTCAACGCCTCGTTCGCCAAGCAGATCGGCGACATCGGCCTGATCGTCGGCGCGATCATGGCGGCGGTGTTCTTCACGCTGATCCTGCTGACCGGCAACACCATGGCGCAGGCGGTGCGCGAACGCATCCCGGAACTGGCGGTGCTGAAGACGCTCGGTTTCACCGGCCGCGGCGTGCTCGCGCTGGTGCTGGGCGAATCGGTGCTGCTGTTGCTGATCGGCGGCGTGATCGGCATGGCGCTGGCGGCGGTCGTCGCACCGGGCGTCAGCAAGGGCAGCGGCGGCATGGTGCAGTTGCCGCCGGTGGGAGCGGGCAACTGGCTGCAAGGCATCATCGTGATGCTCGTGATCGGCGTACTGGTCGGCCTGCTGCCGGCCATGCGGGCGATGCGGTTGAGGATCGTCGATGCCCTGGCCGGACGCTAAACCTGCGCGGAAGCTGCTGCATTCGGCAGCTCGCGCGCCGGCGGTGCTCGGAATGCTCACGTACTGGCGTGTACGCTCCGCTTCCTGCGCTCCGGCGTCGCGCAATCTGCCTTCATTCGCGACGCTTGCGCGCAGGTTCTTCGAGGAACTGACATGAAAAAATTCCTGTTCGGGTTGGGACTGTTCGCGATCGTGATCGCATGGCTGATCGTGTGGACGCTGCTGCCGTGGCCCGTGATCCTCGCGCTGGCGATCGTGCTCGGCCTGTGGCTGGCATTCACGCGATCCGGCCGCCGCACGCTCTCGGTCACGCGCGTGGGCCTGAGCACGCTGGCGCAACGGCTGGGTTCGTCGTCGGTGATCGTGATCGGCATCGCCGGCGTGGTCGGCGTGCTGGTGGCGATGCTGGCGATGGGCGAGGGCTTCCAGACGACACTGCGCCAGACCGGCAGCGACGACACCGCGATCGTGCTGCGCGGTGGTTCGCAGGCGGAACTGAATTCGGTGCTGTCGCGCGACAACATCGACCTGATCGAACAGAAGCCGGGCGTCGCGCACGACGCGCAAGGCCACCCGGTCGCGTCGGCGGAACTGGGCGTGATCGCCAACCTGCCGAAGAAGGACGATCCGACGGTAGAGGCCAACGTGCCGATCCGCGGCGTGGGCGACGAAGCGTGGACGCTGCATCCCGGCATCAGGATCATCGAAGGCCGCAAATTCAAGCCCGGCCTGCGCGAACTGGACGTGGGCCAGGGCGCGCAGAAACAGTTCGCGGGGCTGGAGATCGGCAAGCAATTGCGCCTGTCCGGCCAGGAATGGACGATCGTCGGCGTGTTCGCCTCGAACGATGCCTACGAATCCGAACTGTGGGGCGACGCGGAATCGGTCGCATCGGCCTACCGGCGCGGCAGCAGCCGGCAGTCGGTGACGGTGAAACTGGCGCAACCTTCCGCGTTCGACCAGTTCAAGGCCGCGCTGATGGCCGACCCCACGCTGAAGGTGGATGTCAGCACCACGCGCGAGTACTTCAACAAGCAATCGGAAGGCCTGACCAAGGTGATCCGCGTGGTCGGCATCACGGTGGGCGTGATCATGGCGATCGGCGCGATCTTCGGCGCGCTCAACACCATGTTCGCGGCGGTGGCGACGCGCGCGCGCGAAATCGCGACCTTGCGCGCGCTCGGCTTCCGCGGCTGGCCGGTGGTGGTGTCGGTGATGCTGGAAACGATGCTGCTGGCGCTGGCCGGCGGCGTGCTCGGCGCGCTGGTCGTGTGGCTGATCTTCAACGGCTACACCGCATCCACGCTCGGCGCGAATTTCAGCCAACTGGTATTCCAGTTCCGCGTGACGCCTGCGTTGCTCTGGACCGGCATCAAATGGGCGCTGGCGATCGGCTTCATCGGCGGCCTGTTCCCCGCCGTGCGCGCGGCGCGGCTTCCGGTGACGACGGCGCTGCGGGAGCTGTGATATTCCGCGAAGTACGGGCAAAAACCGCGCAGGGCGGGAGTAGCGAAGCGAATCCCGCCACTATGTTTTCACCTACGCGGAGAAATGGGGTCGGGTTCATTTCTCGCGACAGCCAGCGTCGGGGTGAATCCGCGCAGCAGGCCTCACCTAGTTCGATTCGCAATCAAAGAAGCCGCCACGGCACGAAAATCGCCGCGAGGATGACGATGAACAGCGTCCATTTCACCGCGTAATACAGTTTGCGGTTGCGGGTTTTCAGCGCCTTGCCGACGCGGCGCACCGAATAGACGTACTTGAAGATGCGGTTGATGCCGCCGGTGCGGTCGCCTTCCATGTTGGGCGCGGAGCCGCCCGCAAGCAGGGTGCGTGCGACGAAGCGGTTCAGCGCCTGCGCCCAGCGGAATTTCATCGGCCGCTCGACGTCGCAGAACAGGATGATGCGGTTCTCGTCGGTTTCGTTCGCGGCCCAGTGGATGTAGGTTTCGTCGAACAGCACGCCCTGACCGTCGCGCCAACTGTACGGCTGGTCGTCCACGCGGATCCAGCAGCGGTCGTCGTTGGGGGTGATCAGGCCGAGGTGATAGCGCAGCGAACCGGCGTAGGGATCGCGGTGCTTGCCGAGGTTGCTGCCGGGCGGCAGCTCGGCGAACATCGCCGCCTTCACGTTCGGCGCGTCGTGCAGCAGTTGCACGGTGCGCGGGCAAAGTTGCAGCGCGGAGGGATGCGGCGCGTCGTCGTACCACTTCAGGTAGAACCGCTTCCAGCCGGTGCGGAAGAACGAATGGAATCCCGCGTCGTCGAAATTGCCGGAAGCCTTGATGTGGCTCTCGCGCGACAATGCGACCGCTTCGTCGCGGATTTCCTGCCAATGGCTGCGCAGGTTATCCAGTTCGGGGAAATCGGCGAGTTGCAGGTACGGCGTGCGCCCCACGCGCGAGAACGCGTACATCAGCACGTTGATCGGCGCCATGAAGGTGGAGTGGTCGGTGACCTGGCGCGCGAAGCGGTGCCGCACGCGCCCGCGCAGGTGCACGTAGAGCGCACAGGCGATCAGGATTCCGAGGATGATCCACTTGGTCATGGTCTTACTTGTCGATCACCACGTGCGGGCTTGCCTGAAAAGTGCGGACAACGGAGCTCTTGGCCATGGAGGGCGGCTTCAATCCCGCTTCCTGATTTTGGCTCCGTGGACCGGCGCAAAACCAACCCGCGTATTTTAGCGCGCCGTGCGCGGCCTCCACGCCTTGGCCAGCGCGATCGTTCCGACGCCGATCAGGATCACCGCCATGCCGGCCAGTTCCAGCGCGCCCACGTGTTCACCGGCCAGCAGCACGCCGAACAGCACCGCCACCGGTGGATTGACATAGGCGTAGCTGGCCGACAGCGCCGGCCGCACGGTTTTCAGCAGGAACAGGTACGCGCTGAAGCCGATCAGCGAGCCGAATACCGCGAGATAGATCAGCGCGAACGTGGCCTGCGCCGGAACGTGCGTCGGAAAATGTTCGCCGGTGATCAGCGCCACCAGCGCCAGCGCCACGGACGCGCACAACATCTGCGCGGCCACGTTCATCGGTCCCCTGGGCATGTCCTGGCGGCGGCTCCAGATGGAACCGAATGCCCACGACAACGCCGCGAACAGCAGCGCGGCGGCGGCGAGCGGCGAGCCGCGCAATTCGCCGCCGCTGTTCAACAGCACCACGCCGATGAAGCCGACGACCAGGCCCGCGATTTCCGCGCGGCGCAGGCGTTCGCGATAGAGCGCCAGGATCACTGCCACCAGCAGCGGTTCGCAGGCAACGGCGACCGCCGCCAAACCCGATGCGACGTATTGTTCCGCGTAGCACACCATGCCGTTGCCGAAACACAGCAACAGCACGCCGGTGACCGCGGCGTTGCGCCATTGCAAGCGTGTGGGTGCGGGCGCGCCGCGCAGTCGCAACCACGCGTACATCGCCACACCCGCCGCGGCGAATCGCAGCGCCGCCAGCAGGAAAGGCGGAAAGCCGGTCAGCGCGACGCGGATGCCGAGATAGGTCGAGCCCCAGACGACGTATACGGTCGCCAGTGCCAGCGGCACCAGCCAGCGGCGTTCCGGCGTGGCAGGGGCGGCAACGGGAGCGACGGCGTCGTGCATGGTATGCAAATCCACAAGTTTGAGAGGAACGCATGCCCGGACCCGGTCGCGCTGCGCAGCGACATCGTCCCGGGCGAATCGTGAAGCGCGAAATCCGTCTAGAAATCCACCTTGCCGAATCGCGCCAGGCCCTTGTTGTGGCCGGGCGGGTCGAGGACCGACTGGTCGAGGGGAAGCGGCTGGCCGATCCATTCGGCGAGCGTCGTGTGATCGGCAAGGTCGTCGTCGGTGACCGGATGGACCAGGCACGTCAGCCCGGATGCCTCGAACAGCGGCACGATGTTCGGCAATGCGGACGCCAGGAACTGGATCTCGAACTGGGGTTTGGGGTGGGGGCCGACTTCCCTGTCGTGCATCTTGCCGACCAGGATCAGGCCGGGCAGTGAGTCGTTTTCCAGCATGCCATCGAGGTTGCGGTGCAGGCGTTGCGCCACGGGCAAGGTGCCTGCGTCGAAGTAGACGTGGGCGTGATACGGATCATCGGGCATGGCCATTGCGCTTTCTCGGATGGCGGGTGCTGGTTCGAATGCCGTACGCGATTCGGCGGAGGGTTCCGCAAGCTCGAGGGCATTCCTGTCCGGCGAAATGTGCATGCATTCTAGCTCCGGCGCCCCTGCGCGGACGTCGGTGCGTGATGAAAGTTTCGGCAGGCCGTGTTGAAGGACTTTCAAGGTGCGGCAGCGTCACGGCATTCCCGTTCCAGCAACTGCTGCTTGCGCGCCGCACCCCAGCGCCAGCCGCCGGGCGTGCCGTCTTCCCGCACCACGCGATGGCAGGGCACGATCAGCGCGAGCTTGTTCGAACCGCAGGCGCGGCCGACCGCACGCGCGGCCTTCGGTGCGCCGATCGCACGCGCGACCTCGCCGTAGCTGCGCGTTTCGCCGGCGGGAATCCGCGTAAGCGCGTTCCACACGCGCCACTGGAATGCGGTCGCCGCGACATCGAGCGGCGGCAGCGGTTGCCCTTCGTCATTCCTGTTTTCGAATTGTCGCGCGATGCGCGCCATCACCGACGTCAGCCATTCGTCGCGCCCCTCGTCCACGCGGGTGATGCGCGCGCGCGGAAATTCGTCTTTCAATTCTCTCAACAATGCACGGTCGCTGCCGCCGACGTTCACGGCGCACAAGCCGCGTTCGGTGGCCGCCACCAGCACGCGGCCGAGCGGGCAGGCCATCGTGGTGTAGCGGATCGCGACGCCTTGCCCGCCCTCGCGGTAACGCGCAGGCGGCATGCCCAGCAGGCGGTCGGTGTTTTCGTACACGCGGCTGCCGGAGCCGAAGCCCGCGTCGAAGATCGCGTCGGTGACGGTCGCGCCACTGCGCAATGCGCGCTTGAATTCCCCGAAACGGCGCGCGCGGGCATATTCGGCCGGCGACACGCCGTGCGCCCGGCGGAACGCGCGCTGCAGGTGGCCGGCAGAGAGCCCGACCTGCGCGGCCAGTTCATCGAGGCCCGGCGCGGTCTCGCACGCATCCAGGATCGCGCGTGCCTGTTCGAGGGCGGCGGCGGTCGCGCCGCGGCGGTTCGTTTTCATGTCCATGCGCCGATGCTACGCCGCGGCGCAGCGCGCCACTATCCGATTCTTGCGCGCGGCGGCGGCTCCACCACGCGGAACTCGCCCTCGATGACCTCGCCCTCGATGCCCTCGCCCTCGATGCCCTCGCCATCGCCGTTGCCGTCGCGGGCGGTGCTGCGGGTCTTGCGCGGCAGCAGGCGGCGCGCCAGCAGCACCAGCGCGACGAAAGCCGTCGCGACGAGCGCCGCGACCAAGCCGAAGAACAACAATCCGAGCGCGATCAATCCGCCGGCGGCGATGAGCAGGGCGCGCAACAACGGATGGCGGGGCAGGGTGAAAGCAAGGCGCATGGCATTTGCCGCAGGTTCCCGGGACCTTTGCTATCTTGTGCCGATGGATCCCGCTTGCAAGTGCCGATGGACATGACTACGCCGGCTGCGCCGCTGTGCCGCCTTGCCGACATTCCCGACGGCGGCGTGCTGGGCCTCGATCCGCCCGATCCCGCGGGCGACGCGCTGTTGCTGTGGCGCAACGGCGATGCGGTTTGCGCATGGCTCAACATCTGTCCGCACGCCGGCCGGCGCATGGATTACGCTCCCAACCTGTTCCTGTTCAAGCAGGGACAACTGACCTGCGCGGTGCATGGCGCCACCTTCGCGCTGGCGCAGGCCGGCCTGTGCGTGCAGGGGCCTTGCCGCGGGGAATCGCTGACAGCGGTGCCGTTGCGGGTGGCGGATGGCATGGTCTGGCGCGACTAGCGATCGCGCGCGCGCCCACATCGTGCAGCACGCGCCGCAGGTGATTGAGCAGCACGTCCGAAAAGATATTCACGCCCACGCCAGCAGAAAGCAGCGGCAGCAGGTACAACGCCAGCGAAAATTCCGAGGCGAATACCTTGTCGTTCAGCAGCGATCGCGTGGCACGTGCTGCGGTCCCCAGGTGCTGCAGCAGGAACACGTCCAAAGCCGAGAGCGGGATCAGCGCCAGTCCGAACAGCAGCACGGTATAGCGCGAGATCCGCCGGATGCGCAGCATCAAGAAATAGATCGCCACCGGCAGCACCAGCGAAG
>JAFEEJ010000269.1 GCA_018241145.1 Pseudomonadota bacterium
GCAGCGAGGTAATCTTCGCGCATGACTGCGCCGCTTCGCGAACTCGTTCCCGGCCAGGTCTGGCTCAAGGACCATCCGGTTCGGATCGCCGGCGCACGCCTGCTCACGCGGATGACCGTGTTGCGCGGTGCCGACGGTGGCGTGTTTCTGCATTCGCCGGTCATCATCGACGACGCGACCCGAGCCGTGATCGACGCGATCGGTCCGGTGCGCGCGATCATCGCGCCCAGCAATTGCCATCATTTGTTCGTCGGGCAGGCCCAGCAGGTGTTTCCGTCTGTTCCGACGTTGGGTGTCGAGGGCGTCGAGTCGAAACGCCCGGACCTGCGCTTCGATGCGTTGATCGGCGACGACCCGCCGGCGCTCTGGGCCGGGCAGATGGACCAGGTGTGCATCGGCAATCGCATCATGTGCGAGGTGGATTTCCTGCATCGCGCCAGCCGCACGCTGGTCGTCACCGACCTCGTCGAAAACTTCCGGTACGAAACGCCCGGAACGAACCGCATGCTGCGCGGCATGATCAGGTGCCTCGGCATGTGGGGCAAGCCGAAACCCGCGCCCGAGCTGCGCTGGTTCACGCTGCATCGCGCGGCGGCACGCGAAGCGCTCGGGAGGATGCTCGCGTGGGAATTCGACCGGATTGTTCTCGCGCACGGCGAGCCGATCCTGCATGAGCCCAAAGCTGCCCTCCGCAAGGCTTGGGCTTGGCTGCTGGATTGAGGCGGCTTGTGCGCGAACCGAAAAGCGCATGTTAGACAAGAAGAATCAATTACTTTCATCATTTCTCTGTTGTGGATTGCAACAACCGGAAAGTTCGCGACAGATTGGCGTAGGATCGTTGGGTCGATGCGCACGGCCTGTTGGCGAAGCGGCGTGCCATCAGGCGCCACGGGGGCAGGATGCTCGACAGCTCGCAAATCGCACTGCCCTTGCGCTGGCGGCCCATGCAACCGGCGGATGTGGATGCGTGCGTGGAGATCGTCGCCGCGCATCCCGTGATCGGCCCGCGCTACGGCGCAGACATTGAAGATCTGGCCCGCGCATGGCGCCGGCTGCTGGGCTCGGCCGCCGTCACCCACGCCGTTTTCGAACAGCTGGATCGCAATCGCGCAAGGATCGTGGGGGTCGGCTTTTCCGTCTTCGTCCGCGACGAATTCATGCGCGAAATCAAGACGCCGCCGCTGGCCTGGGTCGGGCCGGAACTGGCGAAGCGCGTTGCGGGGCGGGATTCTCCCGTGCTCACCGATGACGAAGTGCGCGATGCGAATTCAGGCGAGGGCCTCAGCGAGGTCGTGTGGGAAGGCACGGGCACGCCCGAGTTCGCCCGCACCATGGCCTTCTACCATCACCTGGTCGGTGCCTACGTCGAGGCGCATCGAGGTTTCCTGTTGAAGGAAATGATCACCGCACAGGCGGAGAGCGCCGAGCGGTTGCGCTGGGTGGTCGAGGCGGGAGGACTCCACTGGGATGCGGCACGTCAGTGCTACGAAACAACGTCGTCTGAGCCGCCCGAAACCATTGCGGCGCAACCGCACCTCGTCGGCATCACGCGCGAGCTCGAGTCCGTGCGCCCCGGTTCGTGGATAGGCACGCTGTTCGACTACCACCCGCCGCGGTTCGGCTTCAGCCGTGGCGAACAGCAATTGCTGTTGGCCGCGCTGTCGGGCCCGTGCGGAACGGATCGGGAATTGGCGGCCTCCTTGGGCCTGTCGCTCCCCACGATCAAGAAGATGTGGAACTCGATCTACCTGCGCGTGGCGGCGCGCGACCCGGAACTGGTTCCCGATCCGGCGCACGCCGAATCAGGAACCGGTGAACGCGGACCGGAAAAGAGACGCCGTCTGCTTGCGTATGTCCGCGAACATCCCGAAGAGTTGCGCCCGCATTCGCGCAAACTCCTGGAGCAGAGCCTGCATCGGATGACCGGCAAGTGCCCGCGCCGTCGTGCGCGGTCCCCGCTCATTGATCCACGGTGACCTCGCAATCCTGCCGCGGATTTCCGAACGTTCCCGCACACTGGGAAACGACGCCGTGGATGGGTTGCGGCCCGAAATGCCCGCTGGCGGGCGACCCGATCGTCAACGTGAAATTCGCGAACGAGACAAAGGCCGTGTTCGGCGTCATCGTGTCCGATCCGCCCAGGATGCAGACCGTGACGGGCGAGGGATTGCCGAACGGTGCGTTGGCGCCATTCCCCGTGATGAACGCCGTTCCGGTGACCGCGAAGCCGCCGGTGACCGAGGAAACCACCGGGCACATCGTCTGCCAATCCGTGGGCCCGTCATGCACCACGGCATTGGTCATGCTGAAGTGGTGCGTGTGGGGACTCAGTTGCGTCGGATCGTAGTTGGGATCCGGGTTGACGACCTCGGAAGTCTCCATCGCGATCTGCGCCGAGAATGTCGCCTGCGTCCGTGCGTTGTTCAGATCCAGCGTCCAGTTGCCGTGCATTTCGTACGGTGCGCCCTTGACCGGGGCGTTGTTGATGATCATGGGCGTGTAGTCGCTGAGCACCCCGCTGAAATGCGCGGGCAACCTGGGCGGATTGCCCGCCGTGGCGCTGCTCTGCACGCCGATGCCCATCGCCGCCAGCAACGCGGTGCCCAACACCGGGACCGCCTTGTGGAACCCGGCCCGCATCCAATGTTTCCGCTTCATGGGAGATCCTCCATTCCGTGACGATCGCGCCTGGAATCAGGCCGGCTCGACCCCGGAACTTGCTTCCCGCGAGCTCGGGCTGCCAAGCCCGGGGAAGCATAGGAACTGTGCGGGTTGATGCAATGATCCTAAAAGGACCCTCAGTCGAACGAACCCGTCCGCAGCTCGCCCTCGCGCACGTAGCGATTGGTCAGCACGCCTTTGGGCGAAGTCTTCGATTCCGCGAGCCGGAATGCCGATGCCCGCGTGCGATCGTCGAACAGGCGTTTGCCGCGCCCGAGCAGAACCGGGAAGACCAGCAGCAGCAGTTCGTCCACCAGATCCGTGGCCAGCAACTGGTGTACGAGTCCGCTGCTGCCTTGCGTCACCAGATCGGGACCGTCGCTGCGCTTGAGTTCGCGCACCGCACCGACGATGTCCTTGCCCAATGCGCGGCTGTCGTGCCAGGCGAGTGTTTCCGGATGATGCGTGGCCACGTGCTTGACCGTTCCGTTGAACAGGTCGGCGATGTCGCGGTGCGGTGCGTCTTCCGGTACGTGCGGCCAGTACGCAGCGAAGATGTCGCAAGTACGTCGTCCCAGCAGCAACTCGAACGGGCGCTTGAACACGCCACCCATGACTCCGTCGGCATCGTCGAAGTACGGCCAGACCCAGCCGCCATGGGCGAAGCCGTCGCTGCTGTCTTCGTCCGGACCACCGGGCGCCTGCATGACGCCGTCGAGGCTGATGAACGCGGGAACGATGAGCTTGCGCATGGCCGCACTCCTGTGCGGATCGAAGTGTCCGCCTGTCTCGACGACGATCGGCGCATCGCAAGATCGACATCGACGACACGCGTCGATCGCCGCTGCCCGCATGTCGAAAGGGGTCGGGTTGCCGCGAGCGAGACGGAAGGGAGGGGCGGCCACGCGGCCGGCAGGCCCGGCCATGACCCAGGGGTCAGTTCAACGATTCCATGTGCTGCAGCTTGGCCGCGTAGATGGCGCGCGATTCCGGGGTGGTGCTGTTCTTCGCCGCCTGTTCCAGTTCCTTGCGCGCACGCCGCAGGTCGCCGAGGTGCGCCGCGGCGATCGCCAGCGCGAAGTGCGACGGCACATCGTACGGACGCTGCGACAGCGACTTCTCGAACAGCCGCGCGGCTTCCTCGAACTGGCCCGCGTGCATCGCTTCCATGCCGCGATCGTAGAAGTAGAACGGCGGATGGCGCTGGATCTGCGCCAGCCTTTTCGCCCAGGCCTCGGCTTCCGCGGTGCGGCCTTCCTTGGCGAGGACCTCCGACAGGTTGATGATGGCCGAAACATTGTCGGGCGCGCGTTGCAGCGCGTAACGAAAGGCGCGCTCGGCCGGTGCCGGATGATTCCGCCTGAGATAGATGACGCCGAGGGTGTTGGCGGCAATCGCGAATCCCGGGTCGGCCTCGAGCGAAGCGCGGGCGAACCAGTAGGCGCGATCGATGTCGCCGGCGACCATCACCTCGGCCGCGCGGTTGTTGAGGTACATCGCGACGACGGTTTGCTCCGGCACCGGCCGGGACGTGGCGTCCGCGATCTGCCGCGGCGGCAGGAAGTCCACGATCATGGGCGGCGCCCCGCTTTCGTAAAGCCTTGCCCCGGGGTCGCGCTGGCCGAGCACCAGGTTCACGTGTTCGCTGAGGATGGCGAATCCGGCATCGCGTGACCAGGTGTCGAAGTCATACACCTGTTGATAGGTCACCGGAATGTCGAGTTGCCTTGCCAGCGCGGCGGCCATGATCACCAGCGACAGGCAATTGCCTTCGCGCGCCGCGAAGGTTTGCGCGGCGGTGCGCGTCATCTCCGAGTCGTAATCGATCAGGAGTTTGCCTCTCAGCGCGTCGAGCAGGGCTTGCCGCGGATCCCCGCGACGGGTCGGCCGGTCGATTTCCTCGGCGAGGAAGCGCTGCATCGGTTCGTCGACGGCAAAGATCGCGCGGCTGTCGATCGGTTCGGACGGTGGCTGGAACAGCGCGTCCCGGAACAGCGGCGTGACGTCGCCGGTCCTGGCCGTGGGCAGGTTCGCGCAAGCTGCCAGCGACGCCGCGAACAGCATTGCGCCGAGTCGCCGCAACAAGATGAAGGCTTTCACCTTCGCCTCCGCAGCGGGCCTGTATCCGCCTGCCGGGCATTCGATGGCCTGCCGCGAGCGCACTATACACCCGCGATGGCGGGGTCAGGCCCACTGACAGGAGACTCGCGGCGAACCCGGCATCGTTCGTCGCGTTGTTGTGTCGGGGCACATGAAAAAGCCCGCCGAAGCGGGCCTTTTCACGACACGGGCAGGGAGGCTTACGCCACCTGCACCTGGTCGGCTTGCATGCCCTTCGGGCCCTTGACGGCGACGAAGGTAACCTTCTGGCCTTCCTGCAGCGACTTGAAGCCCTCGCCCTGGATGGCGCGGAAGTGGACGAACAAGTCGTCACCGCTTTCCGGGGTGATGAAGCCGAAGCCCTTGGCATCGTTGAACCATTTGACTGTACCGCTTTGGCGATCCGCCATGACACTTGACCTTTTAAAGCTGTGGATGACGCGGCATGGAGTGAGGCGGACTCGCCGCAAAGTTGTGCAGCGCATCCGAAGTTGCCCCAAGCGCTGCCCTGCAAGGATACTTGACAATCGGTCTGCGTGCTCGTGTCGAAGAAGCGGGACCCGGCCCACACCCCCTCGAACCGCTGGAAAAGGGCCACGCGACGCCGTCCGGGCCCCAAACGCCAACGCTGCCGAAGGCGGTCGTGGCCGCCTTGGCGCGGGGGAGGGTGGCGCAGGTCAGGCAGCGATCGCCGGAGCCATGCCCGATGCCGGGTCGCCTCCGCAGACATCCCGCCA
>JAFEEJ010000270.1 GCA_018241145.1 Pseudomonadota bacterium
AATCGCGCACGCCGGTTCCGTCAGGGGTATCGTAGTCCGTACCGAAGATCGCCAGCGCGGCGCGTTTTCCGAGCGCGGCTTCGCACGCCACCTTGACCAGCAGCGTCGCGTTCTTCGTCGACTGGCCGATGCGGCCCTGCGGATCGCAACCCGCGACGTTGAAATAGCGCAACGCCACGTAACGCGGCCCGCCAGCAGCAGCCAGGTCGCGCAACATCCATTCGCTCATCAGCTTGGAGCTGCCGTAGGGATTGATCGGTGCGGTCGGCGTGTTTTCGTCCGCGACGCCGCCCTGCGGAATCCCGTACACCGCTGCGGTGGAGGAAAACACGGCCTGCGCTACACCGGCCTCATTGCAACACGCCAGCAGGTTGCGTGTGGCGCAGGTGTTGTTGCCGTAGTAGCGCAGCGGATCGGCCACCGATTCCGGGACGATGGTGCGCGCGGCGAAATGCATCACCGTGTCGATGCGGTGTTCGCGCAGCACGCGCGCGACCAGCGAGTGCTCCCCGACATTTCCGACGATCAGCTCGGCGCCGATCACCGCTTCGCGAAAGCCGGTGCTCAGGTCATCGAGCACCACCACCCGTTCGCCGGCCTCGACCAGTTGCAACACCACGTGGCTGCCGATATAACCGGCGCCACCGGTGACCAGAATGGCCCCATCACGAACCGCTGGCCCGGGTTCCGCCATGCCGCCACCTTTGCAACGAGGTTGAGATCACAGACCTTAGCACGTCAGCAACCCGAACTGCTTCGACTCTTCCGTAGCGATCCTCACCGGACCCGCGGCGTATGGGAGTCCATCTGCAGCGGCGCCGGTGCGGGGGCGGAGCGGCCTTCCGAATTGAATCCTTCACTGCGCGTCGGCAGCCGGATGACTCTTTCCAGCCTTCGCCGCAGACCAAGGAAAGCGCGTTCCACGACAAGGTAGGACAGCAGCGCCGCGGCCAAGGCGAATATCAGGTTCTGGGGGAACGCGTTCCACCACATCCGGGAATGCCGATCCAGGAACGGTTGCTGCCACAAATACAACGAGTAGCTCAACACACCGAGAAAGACCACAGGCTTCCAGTTCAGCAGACGTCCGGCCACGGATCCCACGTGACGTGTGCTCGCCTCGATCAGCAATGCCAGGCAGGCATTCACCACAGGTGAGCCGAACAGCATCACCAGCGTATAACCGCTTGCGCGGTTGATCAGCACGACCAGCGGTATCCCCAAAGCCAGCCAGCGGCTGGAGGTCAGGCGCAGATACCAGTTCTGCTGAAGCAACCAGGGCCGGGACAGTGCGAGCGCACAACCGGCCGCCAAGTAGTCGAATGTCGCCGGAAAGATCGACATGTCCGCCAATGGAGTGTGCGGGTTTACGTGGAACGCCCACTCGAGGATTCCGGCCCGCACCAGCGGCCCGACGAAAACCGCGGCGATGGCGACGCGCAAGGCATTGCGCTTATCCAGCAGCCTCAGCGCGAGGGGCCACAGCAGGTAGAACTGCTCTTCCACCGAGAGCGACCACAGATGAGCGATCGGCCAGGAGTGATTCGGATAGTAGTTGACGGTGTAGGTGATCGCGTAAAGGAAATCCTTCACGTGGAGCCGATACACCCCCGCCAGGTCCACGAGGAACAACGCCGCCAGGAAAACATAGAACGCGGGAAAAATCCTGAGGGTTCGGCGGAGATAAAACTGCTTCAACGAGATCGTGCCGGTGAACTGACGCTCGCTCATCAGCAGCGAGGTGATCAGAAATCCGGAAATCACGAAAAAAATCAGTACGCCCAAGTGAGCGATGTCGCCTACGCTCTCTCTGTAAGTCTCGTGTGATATCCAGAACCCGCGAGTGCCGCTCAAATGTCCGTACAACACCAGCAGGATCGAGATCGCCCGGATCCCGTCCAGGGAGGGAATTCTCCTTGCGTCTTGCCCGGACATCGTGTCCCGTTCCCGAAAAGTCGTCCATTCTTCCGAAATAGTACCCGCGCCACGATAGGCTCGTCACGAATGACGACGGCGGCCCCCTCATGGGGCTGCAGTTTTTCAACCGTAGCCGTATTTCGTCAAATGCCCGGCGAGCACCGCCTGCAGGATCGACTGCTGCCGGCTGGTGAGGTCCGCACGCCACTTGTCATTGGCGGTTTCCAGGGTGTAGGAACGGATCGCCCTTTCGAACCGCGGCGACCAATCCAGCCCGCAGAATTCCACCGCACGCATGAAACTGGCGACGGGATCGGCCACGAATTCCTCGTAACGAATCCCCATGAACTGTCCGGACGGCAGGCGCGCGGCAGCGTCCGCGGTGGCGTCCATCAGCAGCCGCCACTGGATACCCGCCAGGGCGACAAAGGATTTGTCGTGGCGTTCCCATTCGGCTTGATCCGATGCGTTGAGCTCGCCCCATCGCCACTGCGCCGGGCCGTGCCAGCCACGCCAGAAATCCACGGCCAGCAGCGAGTTGGCTACCGCGCGCCCGTCGCGGTAGACGTGGATGAAGCGGGCATCCGGAAACAGCTCATGCAGGAATCCGATGCGCGGCCAACCGGTGATCTTGTACAACAGCCGTTGCCGCCTGCCCGTCAGCAGTGCGTCCATCACCGGCGGAATCCGCCGCCGGTTCAATTCCGTCAGATCCGAGGCCAGCAGGTCCCGGCACGGTTGCCGGAATCCCAGGCAATGGTGGTTCCAGAAGGTGTAGCACTCACCCGGCTCGTACCGCCGCTTCGACAACGTCCCGAGCACGGGCCAGTCGAGCAACCGCATCAGTGTCCGATTGAACCCGAGCCGGGCGGGAAAGCGGTCGCACAGTTCGGACAACCACGCGAGCTGCGGGTGCTCGGCGAACATCTGGTGGAACAAGGTGGAGCCGCTGCGACCGGTTCCGATGACGAAGATGGGCGATTTCATCGCGACTCGGCCTTGTTTGAGAACACATGATCGGCTCGGCAGGGGCTTGCGTCGGATCCGCGGGCGCGCATCAGCCTACCGATTTTCCGCGGCAACGTGTCGGATCGACCGCCCACCGCAGTTGCCGTCGTCCCGGCTGTCTGTGCTAGCCTTTTCTTCCGCCGCCGGGGGTTCCGCGCACGCGGCAGCTTCGGGACGAAGGGCGGCGGGGAAGCCGTCGGGGCAATGGATGGTTGCATGACCGGGCTTGGGCTCCGGATTGTGGAGTGCGTGCATTTTATTGTCCGGAAGACGTGGCTGCATGGCCGATCCGGGTTCTTTTCGAAGCGGGGATATGCGAGATTCATCTTCGTCCAATTCGGGTGACCGGCTGCGCAACAGGCTTGCGCTCCCCGTTCGCTGGATGTCGTTCTGGTCCGGCGCGGCACTGCGCCGGGCTCGGGCCTTCCGGGCGCCACGCATCCTCATGTATCACCTGATAGAAGGCAAGCATCTCCCGGCCGCGCGATTCATCTGGCAACTCGAGTTCCTGCGCAAGCATTTCGAGCCGATCCCATTGGGCGAGATGGTCGAGCGCGTTCGCGCGGGAGCCTTGACAGGGCGCGAGGTTTCGCTGACCTTCGACGATGGCGTGCGGAATCACTTCAATGTCGTGTGGCCGCTGCTGCAGCGGCACGGGATGCCCGCGACCTTTTTCGTGTGTTCGGACCTGATCGAATCCGATGCCTGGATGTGGCGTTCGGAATTGCGGCAGCGGCTGGCGCTGCTGGACGAGGACGAACGCACATTGCTCGCTCGCAACGCCTGCTGTGACGCGCGCGGGGTCGACCAGATCATGGAATGGACCAAGACGCTGTCGATGCCGGATCGCCGCGCATTCCAGAACGACGTGGCCGAGCACACCGGTCAATTCGCACCGTCCAGCGACCAGATCGAACTGCACGCGCCGATGACCTGGGCCCAGTTGCGGCAAATGGACGAGCGCCTCGTCACGATCGGCAGCCACACGCGCACGCACCCTGTCCTGACGACCCTTTCGGACGGGGAGCTGCACGATGAGATCCTGGGCAGCCAACGCGTGCTTGAACAAAACCTCGGGCGACGCGTGGATCTCTTCTCTTATCCCAATGGCGCCAACAATCCCGCGATCGTGGATCTGGTGCGCAAGCACTATCGCGCCGCAGTGAGCACCCGCAAGGATTTCCTGCATCCGGACGCCGATCCCTTCCTGCTGCCGCGGATTTCCGCGGAAGGTTCGCGCGCCATGTTCGTGCGTCGCCTGCACCGGCCCCGATCCTGACGCAGTCCGGTCGTACGCAAGGTTGTGGAAGCCCTGCTTCGGCCCTCAGGAACCGGGGGCTTTCGGCTCCACAGTCGGCCGCGCGCCCCGCCCGCCGCCGAATCCCCGCCACAACCGGTTGCGCGTCCACCCGGCCAGCAGCCTCCATGCGACCTGCAATCCGGGCAATGGATCGTCCCAGCGGAATACGTTGAAATATCCACGGCTCCATTGCCGCAGTGCCAGAGTCAGCGGCGTGCGCGCGGTGCCGCGACGCGCAAGCACGGTCTCCAGATCGTTGCGCAGATTGGTGCAGCCGGCGCCGACCACATAATCGCCCGTCGTGCGGGGAACCGGCAGTCCCAACGCATCCCGGTACGCCATTTCGACCACGTTGACGCCGCAGCGCGCGGCGAATTCGACGTACCACCACGCGCGCGTGTTCACTTCCAGTATCCGGAATGTGCCGTCGCGCGCATCGCGCTTGAATTCGGCACTGAAGATGCCGCGGTATCGCAGGCGCGTCAGCAGTTCGACCAAGGCCGAAAGTGCCGGAGCGACTTCGGCCAACGGAATGCTGATGCAATAGGAACTGCTGCCGAAGTCCGGAGGCCAGATGCGGATGCGCCTGCGCGCGAACAGGCCGGTGATGTCGCCATTGCGATCGCGAAAGCCGTCGATGAAATAGTGCGCTTCGGCGCCGCCGGGTACGTATTCCTGCGCGATCACCGCCAGGTCCTGCCCGTCAAGGCGCTGCCAGATCGCCTCGAATTCCGCGCGATTGCATGCCCACATGCCCTTGACACCCATGATCCGCAGGAATTTCTGCGAATCGGCCGGTTTCACGAACACACGATCGAGATCATCGAAGGGAACCGCCGCGATGTCCGCGGACGTTCGGATGGTGAAAGTGCGTGGATGCGGAATATCCGTGTCGCCCAGGAATTCCCCGAAACGCGATTTGTCCTGCAGGACCTGCAAGGTCGCGCGCTCGTTGCCGCTGACGGAAAACCGGTCGCGTAATGCGGAGGGGATGTCCGAAGCCCACAATGCGGCATCATCGCTGCCGGGAATCAGTACCGCGCGTTCGAGCGGCAGCGCCGCCAGGGTGTCCCAAGCCCGAGCCCCGAGGCTGCCGTCCCAGCCTGCAGTGCCGGGTACGGGGCGATACCAACGCGATCGGCATACCAGATCGTCCCGCGGACATGCCACGCAGGCAGGGATGCCGGCCAGCCTGAGCGATCGCAGTGCCCCGAGACCCGTCTGTGCGCGGCCCACCACGATCGCTGGAACCATGCCGGCCGCGTCGTTTGCCATCCACCATGCCTCCCTGTGCCGAACTGCGATAGGCTACGCCGACACCCGGCGTATTGCACCGGCAGCGCATGCTTGCGCCACGCGATCGCTACGGGTTGCTGCCGTCAGGGCAGCCGTCACCGTTCGACAGGGGGCGCATTTGTCTTCGGAAACCACGACGCGATTTCTCACGCCGAGCGAGTACCCGCACTGGACGGGATTGGTGGCGACTGCGCCGGGCGGCAGCGTGTATGCGTTGCCCGATTATCTCGATGCGCTTTGCACCGCGACCGGCGCAAAGTTCCGGATCCTGGTGGCCGAGCGCGCCGGCCATATTGCCGGTGGCATCGCCTTGTACGAACGCCCCAGCCGGGCCGGTGCCTACATTGCTCCGCGCCTGTTGCTCTACTACAACGGCATCGTGCTGATGGCGCAATCCGCGCAACTGCCTTCGCAGCGCACCGAATCGGATCTGCGCACGCTCGCTGCGCTGCAACTTGCGTTGACACACCTGCCGCATGCGCGCATACGCTTCAAGAACCGCGCGGAACTCACGGACCTGCGCATATTCGCCGTACCGGGCTGGTCGATTACTCCAACATGGACTTACGAGGTCGATATCACCGATCCGCAACGGACTCTTGAGCGCATCGACAAGAACCAGCGCCGCCTGATCCGGCGCTGCACGGAACAGGGTCTGGTCCTGACGTCGGATTGGGATTTCGATTCGCTGTACCGGCTGCATCTAGGCACACACGAGCGCAAGGGTGCGCCGGTCTATCTGCCGCGCGAAGCGTTTCAGGCTTTCGTCGAAACCCTGCGCAACCGCGGCCTGTGCCGCCTCTATCAGGCGCGCACCCCGGACGGGCGCGCGATTGCGGTGCAACTGGTACTGACCGGCCCGCATCCGGTCACGCACACCGTTTGCGTGGGCGGCGATGCCGAGGCGATGCGCCTCGGCGCGTCCCCGTTCCTGCGCTGGAAGGTGTTCGAGGATCTGCACGCTGCGGGCTATCGCGCCAATGATCTGACCGATGCCGAGCTCAATCCGGTGACACGCTTCAAGAGCCAGCTCGGAGGAGAACTGAAATTGTGCCTGCAAGTCGCGCGTAGCGATCGTCTCGCCTTCCGCGCAAGCGAGTGGGCGAAGGAATGGATGGACCGGACCAAGGGCCTGCTGTCGCGGACGTTGCGTCCCCTGCGTGGAGGAAACCAATCATGAGCCCGGCGGGGATATCCGCTGCACAGATCGTCGTGGAGGCATTGCGGCAGTGCGGCGCCGATTGCGTGTTCGGCTTGCCGGGGACACAGAACGTGGCTTTGTTCGACGCGCTGCACGGCTCGAGGCTGCGCCTGGTGGTCGCCACCAGCGAAATGTCTGCGGCGATGATGGCCAACGGCTACTATCGGGCTTCTGGCCGGCCCGGTGTCCTGGTCACGATCCCGGGCCCCGGCTTCACCTGGTCGTTGACCGGCCTGGCCGAGGCCGCGCTGGATTCCGCGGCGTTGTTGCACATCACCAACTTGCCCGCGCGGTCGCCGGGCCGACACTTCCAGTTGCAGGCGCTCGATCAGGTCGCGATGGCGGCGCCGGTAGCGCGCCGGCTCATCACGATCGAGCGGGCGGAAGACGCCGCCGCGAGAATCGCCGAAGCCTGGCGCGAATGCCGCATCGGCGAACCCGGGCCGGTGGTGGTGCAGGTTTCGCGCGAGGCGTGGCAGCAGACCCATTCCGGAAATCCGGATTCGATCGCAGCCGCGGAAACGCCACGCCCACCTTCCCCGGAAGAAGTATCCGCCGTC
>JAFEEJ010000271.1 GCA_018241145.1 Pseudomonadota bacterium
CCAGATGGCAAATTGCTCTTCGTGATTTCGCACGCGCAACAGGGCGTTCCGCTGACGCAATGCGCGGCGATAACGACGCCAGTATTCGAGGAACCGAGGTTCCACGTGGAACACGCCCCAGTCGAGGAACCGGCGCCGCCCTTCGGAAGCCCCCGAAACCAGGGAATGCCCACCCGGTTCGAAACAGATCGCGGCACAACCCTCCAGAAAAGGAGCGAGTTGTTGAAGGTCCCTGCCATTCAATCGCAAATGCCATCCAGCAGCGGTCCGACTCATGCCCAAGACCTGCCGCTCGGCACCACGAAGGATTTCCGCGTGCAACAGAAATGCGGACTGTCCCCGCTGGATCAAGGTCTCGATTGCACCACGACGAAAGGAGTGGCCATGGGACAGGAGATAAACACTTTCCAGCAATGTCGTCTTGCCGGCACCGTTCGACCCGGACAACCAATTGAGACCGGGTCCCGGCGTGATTTCCGCTCGCTGGATGCAGCGAAAATGCTGCAGTTGCAGTTTTGCGATCCTCACCCCTGCGTTCCAGCCTCGGACTCACAGGCGCAAAGGCATTACCACGTGTCGAACGTGATCATGCTCGGCCCCTTGCAAAAGACAGCTGGATTGTGCATCGCGCAATTGAATACGCACTTTTTCATCACCAATTGCGGACAAAGCATCCAGTAGATAACCGACGTTGAATCCAATAGCCAGCTCGTTGACGGATGTTTCCGCCTCAAGCTCCTCTACGGCTTCTTCTTGTTCGGGGTTGTGCGCCACGATCCGAAGACGGCCAGGGCTCACCTCCAGCCGCACCCCCCGGTACTTTTCGTTCGAGAGGATGGCCGCCCGCTGCAGGGAGGAACGCAAGCCCTCCCGCTCCAGCACCAGAACCTTGTCCGCGCCCAGCGGGATCACCGCTTCGTAATCGGGAAAGCGTCCGTCGATCAGTTTCGACGTGAATACCACCTCGTGCCGGCGTACCCGCAAATGATTGCGGGCGAATTCGACGGTCGCATCGCCCTCTTCGGAAGTGAAAAGACCCAACAGTTCCAGCACCCCCTTGCGCGGGATGATGATCTGCCTGGCCGCGCTGGCTTTCTTGTCCAGACGGGTTTCGGCCAAGGCCAGGCGATGTCCATCGGTCGCCACGCAGCGCAATCCGGAATCGCGCAGGTCCAGCAACATGCCATTCAAGTAGAAGCGCACATCCTGATTCGCCATTGCAAAGGCAGTCCGCTCCATCAGCTCCTTGAGGGTCGCCTCGGGCAATTGCACCTTGTCGATCAGGTCGATTTCATCGATGGTCGGGAATTCCTCAGCGGGCAAGGTCGCCAAGGTGAACCGGCTGCGGCCGGCATGCACGGAGACGCGATCGCCGTTGAGTTTGAGGTCCACCCGGGTACCATCGGCCAACGCCCGGACAATGTCGAATATTTTCCGGGCGGGAATCGTGATCGAACCGTTCTCGCTGTTCTCGACCGGTACGGAAGCACGCATCTCGACTTCCAGATCCGTCCCCGTCAAGGTCAATCGGCCCTGGTCCACCTGCACCAGCAGATTCGCCAGCACCGGCAAAGTCTGGCGGCGCTCGACGACGCCGACGACTTGCTGCAAGGGATTGAGCAAAGCCTCTCGTTGAATGCTGAAACGCATAGGGAGTCCCCAAACCGGTTGTTGGATCTTTCAAGAAAGAATAAGCAGTTGTTGGTGCGGTGAGTATCTGGATAGCGGGGTTTTATCTTTTTCAATCAATCCTTTGGTTGGAAGGATCGGCGGGACAACCCGCCTTCCCGCCTGTAGATGGTTTGTGCATAGGTCCGTGCCAGATGCTTTTGCGCAAAGTATCCACAGCTTCAGCCGGTAAGTATACGGACCAATTTGTCCCAATCCTGATGCACCCGCGTGTCGCTGTCGCGCAGGTTGCGGATGGTCTTGGAGGCGTGCATGACGGTGGTGTGGTCGCGTCCCCCGAAGGCTTCGCCGATCTCGGGCAGGCTGTGTTCCGTCAGTTCGCGCGCCAGCGCCATGGCCAGTTGCCTGGGTCGCGCCAGCGAACGCCGCCGGCTTTCCGAAAGCAGGTCCGATAGCCGGATCTGATAGTAGTCGGCGACGATCTTCTGGATATTCTGGACGGTGATGGCTTGCGCGTGCACCCGCAGCAGGTCGCTCAGCGTTTCCTGCACGAAGTCCAGCGAAATTTCGCGACCGAAGAAATTGGCACGCGCCGCGATGGTGTTGAGCGCGCCTTCGAGATCGCGCACATTGGTGCGGATGCGCCGCGCCAGCAGCATGGCGACATCCTCGGGCATCCGCATGTCGCGTATCCGGGCTTTCTCCAGCAGGATCGCCGTGCGGGTTTCGAAATCCGGTGGCTCGATCGCGACGGACAGGCCCCAACCGAGGCGCGATTTCAGGCGTGGCTCGAGATTTTCCACTTCCTTCGGATAACGATCACAGGTCAGGATGATTTGCTGCTTGCCCTCGACCAGCGTGTTGAAGGTGTGGAAAAACTCTTCCTGGGTCGTGTCCTTTCCGCCGAAAAACTGGACATCGTCGATCAGCAGTGCGTCCACGGAGCGGAAACGCCGCTTGAAATCGTCCATGTTCTTGGTACGCAGCGACTCGATCATCAGGCTCGTGAAGCGCTCGGAGTGCACGTACAGGAGTTTCATGCCAGGGTTGCAGGCGCGCATGAGGTTGCCGGCCGCCTGCATGAGATGGGTTTTCCCCAGTCCGGTGCCGCCGTACAGCAGCAGCGGGTTGTAGGCACGGCCGGGATTCTGCGCCACCTGCATGGCGGTGGCCTTGCCCAACTGGTTGGACTTGCCTTCGATGAAATTGTCGAAGGTGTAGTGGGGGTCCAGGTTGTGCGTCGGAGCGGCTTCGTTCGCGGACTTCGCCTCGCGCAGGACCGACGAGGACATTACCGAGCCCACTTCCAGTTTGACCGGGACGGGATGGCCTGCCACATCGGTCAGGGCCAATTCGATGCTGGGCAGGTACTCGCCACGCACCCTGTCCAGGGCATACGTATTGGGCGCGAGCAGACGCAGGGCATCGCCATCTTCGCGTGCCTGCAGGGGGTGCAGCCAGGTATGCAGCACTTGCTCGCTCAACTCGCCTTCGAGGCGTTGGAGACAGCGTCGCCACAAGTCGCTCATGGCAGCTCGAAAGGACCGGGGATGGGAATCATCAGAGGTTCGCGAAGCAAACGGGGAGTCTAGCAGCCGTCGCTACGGCGCGCGTCCGCACACGCGTTTGTGTTTCGAAAACCGACTTGCAGCTTGACAGGAACCTGCCTGGTTGCGTAGCATCGCCGACCCTTTGCACCCCCTCGCGAGCGCCCCTCCCTCGCGTGGTTTCGGAGACGTTCCATGAAACGCACCTTCCAGCCCAGCCGGGTCAAGCGCGCACGCACGCATGGCTTCCGCGCACGCATGAAGACCGCCGATGGCCGCAAGGTGCTGTCCGCGCGGCGCGCCAAGGGCCGTAAACGGTTGATCCCATAAACCGTGGTGTTGCGCGGCGACAAGCCGGCTTATTCTCCTGCTGGATTCCTCGCAAGCCTCGGCCGTTCGCCCGCCGGCAACCTGAAGGCCGCAGCCCTCGTGGTTGCGCGAGGCGGCGATGACAGCCACGACGATCGTCAAGACGACGCTGCCACGAGAGGCCCGACTGCGCAGCGCCTCCGATTTCTCCAGCTTGCGCCACGCGCCCGGCCGCATCGAGACGCGGTATTTCCTGATCCGCTATGGCGCGGGCTCCACGCCACAGGCCCGCGTGGGGCTGGCGATCTCGAAACGCGTCTCCAAGAGCGCCGTTCGACGCAACCGCATCAAGCGCATCGTGCGCGAATCGTTCCGCCTCGCACGCGACAAGGCGCCGCGCGTGGATATCGTGGTGATCGCACGGACGGCGGCGGCGGACGCGGTGAATGCCGCGTTGCGGGAAGACCTCGACCCCGCATGGGCGCGGCTGAAAGCGTTGAAGCCTGCGCGCGTGCCCGGCACAATCGCGGATTGATTCGCGCGCGCGGCCGGCCGGCGCCTCCGTCAGGATTCCTGTCATGAACCAAACACGAACCCTGCTGGTCGTGGCGCTGCTGTTTGTCGCCTGGTTGCTGTGGAGCCAGTGGCAGCAGGACTATGCCGCGGCACCGCAAACCCGCGGTGCGACAACCTCGAGCTCGTCCCCTTCAAGCGGCACTTCGCCGGCCAATGGTTCCGGCGAAGTGCCGGTCGCGAACGCCCCTTCCGCGCCCGGCAAGCCGCCCGTCGCGAATCCGCCTTTGCCGGAACCTGCCGCCGATGCGGCCAGCGTGCCGTCACGCGAGCGGATCACGCTGAGCAACGATGTCCTTCGCCTGACCATCGATACGCGCGGAGGCAGCATCGTCCGCGCCGATCTCCTGAAGTATCCGCAGCAGGTCAAGGGCGACACTTCGCCGGTGCGCCTGCTGAGCGACGATCCCGAGCGTTTGTTCCTTGCGCAGGACGGACTGGTCGGTGCGAACGGGAGCGCCGCGCCGGACCATTTCGCGATGTTCCATGCCGGCGCAGCGTCGTATTCACTGCCGGCCGATGGCAATGCCACCACCGCAGTGCTGACCTGGACCGGTGGCGACGGCATCGTCGTCAGCAAGCGCTATACGTTGCATCGCGGCAGCTACGTCGTCGAGCTGGCGCAACAGATCGAGAATCGCGGCCGGCACGACTGGAGCGGCAACGCCTACGAACAACTGGAGCGCGTCCAGCCTCCGGCGCCACCCAAGCACTTCCTCGAGTTCTACGATCCGGAGCGCTCCAGCTTCATGGGGGCCGCCTGGTACGGTCCGCAGGACAAATTCAACAAGCTGGCCTTCGACAAGTTCAATGAAGATGCGCTGGACCGCCAGGTTCAGGGCGGCTGGGTGGCGATGATCCAGCATTACTTCTTCGCCGCGTGGTTGCCGCCTGCCACGCAAACCGGGCAATTCAGCAGCGCGGAACTCTTGCCTGCGGGTGGGAGCGGCAAGCCGAGATACATCATTCGTGCACGCGGGCCCGGCGTCAGCGTGGCGCCGGGAGGCAGTGCGACCCTGGACGCGCGCCTGTACGTCGGACCGAAATCGCAAAGCTCGCTGTCCACGATCGCGCCGGGCCTGGAATTGACCGTCGATTACGGCATCTTCACCGTGATCGCGCAGCCGCTGTTCTGGATTCTTTCCAAGTTCCACGCCCTGGTGGGCAACTGGGGCGTCGCGATCATCCTGCTGGTGCTGCTGATCAAGGCGGTGTTCTTCAAGCTTTCGGAACAGCAATACAAGGCCGGCGCGAAGATGCGCAAGCTGCAACCGCGCATAGCCGCGCTGCGCGAACGCTACGGCGACGACAAGCAGAAACAGCAGCAGGCGATGATGGAGCTGTATCAGAAGGAAAAGATCAACCCGCTCGCCGGTTGCCTGCCGACCCTGATCCAGATCCCGGTGTTCTTCGCGTTGTATTACGTGCTGATGTACAGCGTGGAGCTGCGCCACGCGCCGTTCTTCGGCTGGATCCACGACCTCTCCGCGCCCGATCCGTATTTCGTGCTGCCGGCGCTGTACACACTGGTGATGATCGCAACGCAATACCTGACGCCGGTGCAGGGCATGGATCCCACCCAGGCCAAGGTCATGAAGGCCATGCCGATCGTGTTCGCGGTGATGTTCGCGTTCTTCCCGGCGGGTTTGACCCTGTACTACGTGATCAACGGCCTCACCGGCGTGATCCAGCAGTGGGTGATCACCCGCCGCATCGAAGCCGCGGATACGCGCGCGAAGGCCTGAACGGGAGCGCGGGGGTGCGGTGACCGACACCATCGTTGCCATCGCCACCCCGGCGGCCAGTGGTGGCATCGGTATCGTCCGCGTATCCGGTCCGGGGGTTCCGCGGATCGCCGGACAGCTGCTGGGCCGGTTGCCCTCGCCACGCCGGGCCGAACTGTTGAATGCGCGCGACCACGACCAAGGCCTGATCGACCGCGTCATCGCGCTGTATTTCCGCGCGCCCCATTCCTACACCGGCGAGCACGTGCTGGAGCTGCACGCGCACGGGGCACCGGTGATCCTGGACGCGTTGCGCGGCCGCGCTTGCGCGCTGGGCGCGCGTCCGGCGCGCGCCGGGGAGTTTTCCGAGCGCGCGTTTCTCAACGGCAAGCTCGATCTGGCGCAGGCCGAAGCGATCGCCGATTTGATCGCCTCGAAATCGCAGGCGCAGGCGCGCGCGGCCATGCGCTCCCTGCAAGGCGAATTCTCCGCGCGCGTGCAATCGCTGTTGCGCGCGCTGGTCGATGCCCGGGTCCACATCGAGGCGGCGATCGACTTTCCGGAAGAGGAAGTCGACTTCCTTTCCGATCCCGCCTTGCGCAGGCGAATGGAAAGCCTGCGCGGGCAATTCGAGGCCTTGCTGGTCGAAACGCGGCGCGGCGTGCGCCTCACCGATGGCCTGCACGTGGTGATCGTCGGGCGCCCGAACGTGGGGAAATCCAGTTTGTTGAACGCGCTGGCGGCGGACGAGCGCGCGATCGTCACGGATATCCCCGGCACCACGCGTGACGTGCTTCGCGAAGAGGTGCGGATCGACGACATCACGCTCACGCTGGCCGACACGGCCGGCCTGCGCGAATCGAACGACGTGGTGGAAAGCGAAGGCGTGCGCCGCGCCCGCGCCGAGCTGCAACGCGCGGACGTGGCCTTGCTGGTGACCGAAGCCGCATGGATGGCAAGCGATCTGGCGCTGCTGGACGAGCTTCCGGAATCGGTGGCGCGGGTGATCGTGGTCAACAAGATCGATCGGGAGGGCGCGAATCCGTGGCGCGAATCCCGCGACGGCGTCGAACTCATCGGGCTTTCGGCACGGACCGGCGCGGGCTTGCAGCTGTTGCGCGACGCCTTGAAGCAACGGGCCGGTGCGGGCGAAGCCGACCAGGGCGCCTTCAGTGCGCGGGCGCGCCACGTGCTGGCGCTGGAAACCGCGCAGGCGCATGTAGAAAATGCGGAGCGCACCTTGCGAGACAGCCGCGCCGGCGAACTGGTGGCGGAAGAACTGCGTCAGGCACAGCGCTGTCTCGGAGAAATCACCGGCGAATTCACCAGCGAGGATCTGCTGGGTGCAATCTTTTCCACGTTCTGCATCGGGAAATAAGATGATCAGCGGGTGTCCGGCGACGCACGCCACCGATTTCGTTGCACACGAGGCAATGCGCGCGCCTCAGTTGCCGACACGAAACAAGCCAGGGGAGTAGCATGAAACCCCAACAGGCGCGAAGGATTCCAATCGCCCCCAGGCAGGTGAAACCCGCACGGAACGCGTCATGATCGATTTCCATTTCTGGCCCACGCCCAACGGCTACAAGATCGCGCTGTTTCTGGAAGAAACCGGGCTGCAGCACACGGTGAAAACCGTGGACATCGGCAAGGGCGAGCAGTTCGAGCCCGCCTATCTGGCGATTTCGCCCAGCGGCAAGATGCCCGCGATCGTCGATCGTGCGCCGGCCGACGGCGGCGATCCCGTCAGCGTGTTCGAATCCGGCGCCATCCTGTTGTATCTCGCCGGCAAGACCGGCAAGTGCGTGCCGCGCGATCCGCGCGCACGGATGCAATGCATCGAATGGCTGTTCTGGCAGATGGCGGGACTGGGTCCGTTGACCGGGCAGTACGGGCACTTCCATGTGCACGCGCCCGAAAAGATTCCCTACGCGATGCAGCGCTACAGGAACGAAGCCGTGCGATTGCTGGGCGTCCTGGACAAACGGCTGCAGGGGCGCAGGTTCATCGCCGGCGAGGCGTACACCATCGCCGACATGGCGTGTTACCCGTGGATCAACGCCTATCCGAAAGCGCCGCTCGACCTCACGCCTTTCCCCGATTTGCGCCGCTGGCACGAGGCGATCGCGCAGCGACCCGCCACGCAACGCGCCTACGCGCGAGGCCACGCGTTCGAACGCGGCGGCGACATGGGCGAAGAAGAACGGAAGATCCTGTTCCGGCGAGCCGGCATGTGACCCGGAACACGTCACATCGCCATCCGTTCCGGCAAGCGCCTGGAAAAGGCACAGGCAGGGGGCCGGGTATGCGCGTCAGGTTCCGGATCGCGGTTACGCTTTGCGCCCTGGTGGCATGGGCGCCTGGCGCGATGGCCGAAAAGCTCAGCATCGACCGCATCTTTTCCGACCCGGCATTGTCCGGGCCGGCCCAGCGCAACGTGCAGGTTGCTCCGGATGCGTCGCGCGTGACTTATCTGCTCGGCAAGGACAGCGACCAGAACCAGCTCGACTTGTGGGAATACCACATCGCCGACCACGCCGCGCGCATGCTGGTGGACTCCGCAGCGCTGGAACCGGATGGCGAACAGATCTCCGATGCGGAGAAGGCGCGGCGTGAGCGCGAACGCACCGCTGCTTTCCACGGCATCGTGGATTACCAGTGGTCGCCCGACAGCCGCAAGCTGCTGTTCCCCCTCAACGGCGACCTGTATCTGTACGATCTCGACGCCGGCCAGATGCGCCGGCTCGCCCGCAACGTCGATGCGCTCGATCCGCGGTTCTCGCCGCGCGGTCGCTACGTTTCCTACGTCGGCGCGCAGAACCTCTGGGTGATCGATCTGGTGGACGGCAAGGCGGTCCAGTTGACGCGCGACGGCAAGGGCACCGTGCACAACGGCGAAGCCGAATTCGTGGCGCAGGAGGAAATGGATCGCGATAGCGGTTACTGGTGGGCGCCCGACGATTCGCTGATCGCGTTCGAGCGCTACGACGCGCGCGACGTGCCGGTGACGCGCCGCTTCGAGGTTTATCCGGATCGCACCGAAGTGATCGAGCAACGCTACCCGGCTGCGGGCGATGCAAACGTGCGCGTCAAGCTCGGGTTGATCGCGCCGAGCGGCGGCGCGGCGCGATGGATCGACCTCGGCCCGAACCCCGACATCTATCTGGCAAGGGTCGATTGGCTGCCCGATTCGAAAGCGCTCGCTTACCAGCGCATGCAACGCAACCAGCAACGCCTCGACCTGCAGAAGGTCGATGTCGCCACGCTGGAACAACACACGTTGCTCACGGAAACCTCCAGAACCTGGATCGACCTCAACGACGATTTGCGGTTCCTGAAAAACCAATCCGCGTTCGTGTGGGGCAGCGGGCGTTCCGGTTGGCACCAGTTGTACCTGTATGGCCTCGACGGAAAACTGCTGCATCCGATCAGCCACGGCGACTGGAACGTGGATGGCGTGCTGGCGGTGGACGAGAAAAACGGATGGGTCTACGCGGCATCCAACAAGGACTTCGCACCCGACAAGCAGATCTATGCCTTCAGGCTGGACGGCAGCGACGCGGGACAACCGCAGCGCATCAGTCGTGAAGACGGCTGGCACGAGGCGGATTTCTCCGACGACGCATCGTTGTACGTGGACGTTTTTTCCGATCCGGCCACGCCGCCCCGGGTCGGCGTGCACAAGGCCGACGGCGAATTCGTCGCATGGATCGAGTCGAACCGGCTTCAAGCCGGGCATCCCTACTGGCCGTACCGCCAGACACATGTCCTGCCGGTGTTCGGCACCCTGAAAGCCGAGGATGGCCAGACCCTGTATTACCGGATGTTTCTGCCGACCGGTTTCGACGCGAAGAAGAAATATCCCGTAATGCTGCACTTCTACGGCGGACCGGCCTCGCAGATGGCGACGCGCGCATGGCCGGACCCGTTCGATGAATACATGGCGCAGCAGGGTTTCGTCGTGTTTACGCTGGACAACCGCGGCATGGCCCGGCGCGGGAGGGCGTTTTCCGATGCGATCCACCGGCAGCTCGGCGATGTCGAGGTCGCCGACCAGCGCGTTGGTATCGCGTGGTTGAAATCACGGCCATGGGTGGATGCCTCGCGCATCGGTACCTTCGGCTGGAGCTACGGCGGATATCTCAGCGTCATGATGCTGGCCAGGGATTCCGATGAGCTGGCCGGCGGCGTGGCGGTGGCGCCGGTCACCGATTGGCGCCTGTACGACACCTTCTACACCGAACGCTACCTCGGGCTGCCGCGCGACAACGACGCGGGATACACGCGCAGCGCGGTGTTCGCCTGGCTGGACGGGTTGACCTCCCCGCTGCTGCTGATGCACGGGATGGCCGACGACAACGTGCTGTTCCTCCATTCGACCCGATTGATGGCCGCGTTGCAGCAGCGCGGCACCCCGTTCCAGCTGATGACCTATCCGGGCGGCAAGCACGGGCTGTCCACGCCGGAGATGAAGAAGCATGCGTTCACGGCGATCGCGGATTTCTTCGAGCGGACGATTGCGGGTGATTGTGCGGACACGTGCCGCATGCCGGCCGCTGCGGCCGGTGGATCCGGGCCGGAATCGTCGTCCGAGGGACGGCACTGAGCGGTCCCGCTGCGCCGGCATGGTTCGAGACGTAAACGGCTGAAAAAAACACGCTTTCGGGTTGCGGCGCCCGCAAAGCCGCTGCTATCATTCCAGAGCTTCGCTGCACGGTTTTCGCGGCAGCGGGCCGAACGGATAGCGAGACGTGTACAACTCAATCGCCGCCGGGCGCCGGCTCGCCGTGCAGGTTGTCGCGGCACAGTCCGTCGCCGCGATCATCACCGGGTTGCTGTTTCTCTTGCAGGGAATCGCATCCGCGACCGCTGCCTGGTGCGGAGGCGCGTTGGTGGTGGTCGGCACGGCCGTGCTGGCGTTGCGCGTGTTCGCGCCGCCGCTGGCCGCGGGAGGCGCGACGCTGCGGCGTTTCGCGGTGGGAGTGTTGTTGAAGTGGATGGTCGTGCTGGCCGGGTTCTACCTGGTGCTGGTGCGGTTGCGGCTGCCGCCCCTGCCCGCGCTGACGGGTTTCGGCGCGGCCTTGTTGGTCAATTTCCTGGCATTGAAGTTCGAGCGCTGACGAGTCCATGACGACGGAAGCACCAAGCAGCAGCAGCTACATCCTGCACCATCTGACCTATCTGCAGCTGGACCTGCGGACGTGGAAGATCGTGGAGAACTCCCAGAATTTCTGGGTGGTGAATATCGACTCGATCTTCTTTTCGGTGTTGCTGGGCCTGGTGTTCATCGGCTTGTTCTGGCCGATGGCGCGGCGCGCGACCCATGGCGTGCCGGCGCGCTGGCAGAACTTCGTCGAGGTCTGCACCGAATTCGTCGACGGCCAGGTGAAGGATGCGTTCCACCAGAAGTCGAAATTCGTGGCGCCCATGGCGCTGCTGGTGTTCTTCTGGGTGCTGTTCATGAACATCATGGACCTGCTGCCCGTCGACAGCCTGCCGACGGCCGCCGAGGCCATGGGCATCGGGCACCTGCGCGTCCTGCCGTCGTCCGATCCGAACATCACGCTGTCGATGTCGCTGACGGTGTTCTTCCTGTGCTTCTGGTACAGCTTCCATTGCAAGGGGCTCAAGCTGGTCGCCAGGGAAGCGTTCTTCCATCCGTTCGGCAAATGGCTGCTGCCGGTCAACTTCGTGCTGAAAGTCGTGGAGGAACTGTCCAAGCCGCTGAGCCTCGGGCTGCGACTGTTCGGCAACATGTACGCGGGCGAGGTGATCTTCATCCTGCTCGCCGCGATGACCTTGCATTACAGCGCTCCGGCGCACCTCGCGCCGCTCACAGGCACGGCGTTCTTCATTTTCTCCGCGCTCGCGCTCGTCACCGTGGGGCTGGTTGCCTATGGCAAGGGTCCCTGGATGCGTGCGTGGCTTCCGCTCCTGATTCTTCCCGCGGTGATTGCGGCAGGGAGCATCTTCGGGTTCCTGCCCGCGATCGGCGGAGGCGCGTATTTCCAGATCCTGTTCGCGACCGGCTGGGGCATCTTCCACTGGCTGATCATCGGCCTGCAGGCGTACATCTTCATGGTGCTGACCGTGGCCTATCTGTCGATGGCCGCGGAACATCATTAGTCATTGCTCCGGACAAGTCCGTCCAGGACTTGCCAGAGCACACCGGGTCCGGCGCAGGTCCGTACCCGGCTTCGACGAATCGAGCACGTGTTGCAGAAACGTGCTCGATTCGCGGGCGGCACATCCGAGTGCCGCGGGAATTGCAGAATTTTTTCGCAGCAGGTTTTCCAACGCAGTTCAACCAAGCAATACGGAGAGTCACAATGGATATCAGCGCACTGGCCAGTGTTGAAGGCCTCACCGCCGTGGCGGCCGGCCTCATGCTCGGTCTCGCCGGCATCGGCGCCGCCATCGGCATGGGCCTGATGGGCGGCAAGTTCCTCGAGAGTTCCGCGCGCCAGCCGGAGCTGGTGCCGATGCTGCAGGGCAAGATGTTCCTGCTGGTCGGCCTGATCGACGCGATCCCGATCATCGGCGTGGGCATCGCGCTGTACGTGATCTTCGTCGACCCGTTCTCCGGACACGTGCTGGCACAGGCGGCCGGTGCGGCGGCGAAGTGACGATTGCCGTGCAGCGATCCCGTTCATCGATGTTGATTGAATCCGCGAGAGGATTGCGACCGTGAGCCTGAATGCCACGCTCATCGCCCAGCTGATCGTTTTCCTGATCCTTGTCTGGTTCACGATGAAATTCATCTGGCCGCCGATCATGCGGGCCATGGACGAGCGCGCCAAGCGCATCGCCGACGGGCTGGAAGCCGCCGATCGCGCGCGCAAGGAACTGGCCGATGCCGACACGCATGCCGCCGAGGAAATCAAGAAGGCCCGCGCCGAAGCCGCCGTGATCATCGAACGCGCCAACCAGCAGGCCGGGCAGATCGTCGACAAGGCGCGCGCGGATGCCATGCTGGAAGCGGCCAAGCAGAAGGCGCAGGCGCAGGCCGACATCGACAACATGGCGCATCGCGCCCGCGCCGAATTGCGCGGCCAGGTGGCCACGCTCGCGGTGCAGGGCGCCGGGAAGATCCTCGGCCGCGAGGTCGATGCCGCGACCCACAAGGCGCTGCTCGATCAGCTGGTCGAGGGAATCTGACATGACATTGGAACATTCCATGGCACGGTTCTCTTTCAGCCCCCCTGAGCCGCGGAGAGTCGCGCTGTGACGCAGCCGCTGACCATCGCCCGACCCTACGCCCGCGCCGCGTTCGAAATCGCGTCCGCGCGCGGCGCGCAGAACGAGTGGGCGGAAAAGCTGGCGTTCGCGGCGGAGGTTGCGGCGGAGCCGCGGGTGATCGCGTTGTTCGGCGATCCGCGCCTGTCACCGCAGCTGCTGGCTTCGCTGTTCGTGCGCGCAAGCGAATCCGCGGATTCGGAATTTGCGCGCTTCCTCGGCGTGCTGGCCGACAACCACCGCCTGCGCGAACTGCCGGAAATCGCCGCGTTGTTCGAGCAGATGAAGCGCGACGCCGAGCACGTGCTGAAAGTGCACGTGCGCAGCGCGGTGCCGCTGGATGACGGCGAAGCCGCGCGGCTCATCGAAGCGCTGAAGCGCCGCTTCAACAGCGCCATCCAGCTCGAACGCAGCATCGATCCGTCGGTGCTGGGCGGTGCGGTGATCGATGCCGGCGAAACCGTGATCGACGGTTCACTGAAGAGCCGCCTCGCCAAACTCGAAACCGCATTGACGAATTGATTCGCGATTATTGAAAGGCGGCGCCGCAACCGGCGGCGCACGCAACGGGAAAAACAAATGGCCACCACACTCAATCCTTCCGAAATCTCAGAGCTGATCAAGAGCCGCATAGAGCAATTCAAGCTCTCCGCGGAAACGCGCAA
>JAFEEJ010000272.1 GCA_018241145.1 Pseudomonadota bacterium
GAAACGCCGCTGACCACACTGACGTTCGAGCAGTATGAAGCCGGGATCGCGCATCTGCGCTAGGCCTACCCCGTCGGCGAAAAACAGGCGCTGCTGGATCGATTGCAAGCATGGGGCGAAACGATTGCTACCGAATACGGACTTTGAAAATGCCACACGCTTACTTTTCCCCTGCCACCTTCCGCTTCCTGCGTGCACTGGCGCGCAACAACCACCGCGCCTGGTTCAAGGCGCACCAGGACGACTACGAAACGCATGTGCGCGGTCCGTACCTGCAATTGATCGCGGATTTGCAGGCGCCGCTGGCGAAGATCAGCGCGCATTTCCGCGCCGACCCGCGCAAGGTCGGCGGCTCGCTGTTCCGCATCCAGCGCGACGTGCGTTTTGCCGGCGACAAGCAGCCGTACAAGACCTGGGCCGGCGCGCGCTTCTTCCACGAGCGCCGCCGCGAAGTCGCCGCGCCTTCGTTCTACCTGCATGTCGCGCCGGGCGACTGCTTCGTCGGCGGCGGCATCTGGCATCCGGAATCGCCGACGTTGAAGAAGCTGCGCGAATTCATCGCCGACAATCCCGCGGCGTGGAAACGCGCGGTGCACGGTCGCGCCTTCCGCGAACATTACGAATTCCGGGGCGACTCGCTGGCGCGCGCACCGCAGGGTTACGACCCTGCGCACGAGCTGATCGAGGACCTGAAGCGCAAGAGTTACGCGGCCGGCGCGGGTTTCGACGACAAGCTCGCCTGCTCGTCCGGACTGGCGCCCTTCGTGATCGAAAACTTCAAGCGCCTTGCGCCGCTGATCGACTACCTGTGCGCCGCGCTGGACCTGGAGTTCTGACCCCGTCGCGCATGCGATGCGTTTTCGCCTATGCTTGTCGCGCGTCGGCGGGGCACGATGCCGACGCGACTTGGTGATTCCACATCCTCGATCCTGAGCGGAGGAAGTCGCGATGAATCTCGGCAAGCGTTGTGCGGCGGAATTCTTCGGCACGTTCTGGCTGGTGATGGGCGGTTGCGGCAGCGCGGTGCTGGCTGCGCATGTCGCGGGCCCGGATGGTTATCCCTTCGGCATCGGTTACGCCGGCGTGGCGCTGGCGTTCGGCTTGACGCTCCTGACGATGTGCTACGCGATCGGACACATCTCGGGTTGCCACATCAATCCCGCGGTCACCTGCGGGCTTGCGGCGGGCGGGCGTTTCCCGGTACGCGAAGTGATCCCGTACATCGTGGCGCAGGTGATCGGCGGCCTCGTCGCGGGCGGCGTGCTGTACCTGATCGCATCCGGCAAGCCGGGCTTCGACGCCGCCGCGAGCGGCTTCGCATCCAACGGTTTCGGCGAACACTCGCCGCAAGGCTTCTCGATGGGCGCCGCCGCAATCTGCGAGCTGGTGATGACGGGCTTCTTCATCTTCATCATCATGGGCGCGACCCACAGGAGCGCGCCGGTCGGTTTCGCCGGCATCGCCATCGGCCTCGCGCTGACGCTGATCCACCTGATCAGCATCCCGGTCACCAACACTTCGGTGAACCCGGCGCGATCCACCGCCGTCGCCTTGTACCAGGGTGGCTGGGCGGTGCACCAGTTGTGGTTCTTCTGGGTCATGCCGCTGATCGGTGGCATCATCGGCGGATTGATCTATCGCTTCTTCTGGGGCGAGCAGGACCGCCCAGACATCGCCGGCGGCCCGGTCTGACGCCGCGCATGCCGTCCGGGCTGCGCGCCCGGACGGCGTGTTGCTCGACCGGTCAGGCCTGCGCGAACGGGAACGCCAGCACGTCGCGGATATCGTCGCTGCCCAGCAGATCCATCAGCAGGCGATCCACGCCGAGTGCGACGCCCGCGCAATCGGGCAGGCGATCCAGCACGGACAGCAGGTTGTCGTCGATCGGCAGCTCGCGCTGGCCGCGCGCGAGGCGACGCGCGTTTTCGCGATCGAAACGCGCACGCTGTTCCTTCGCGTCATTGAGTTCGTGGTAACCGTTGGCCAGTTCGCGATGGCCGAGATACACCTCGAAGCGTTCCGCGACCGGCGGTTGGGTCGCGCGGATCTTCGCCAGCGAGCCTTGCGACGCCGGAAAGTCGTAGACGATGGTGATGGCATCCCGCGGCAATGCCGGCTGCAGGCGATGCGTCACGATCAGGTCCAGCCAGTCGTCGCGCGTCAGGTCGGCCGCGCGAATGGCGTGCCCGTGCAGCGAGGCGCGAAGTTCGTCTTCCTGCGCAACGAACGGATCGATGCCGATGCCGTTGCGGAACCAGTCGCGATAGCCGACGCTGTTGACCGTCGCGTCGCGCTGCGCCAACGTCAGTGCCGCGCGCACGAGCTGCGCGGTTTCCAGCGCGATTCGTCGATGGTCCCAGCCGACCCGGTACCACTCCAGCATCGTGAATTCGGGGTTGTGCGAGCGCCCCGCTTCGCCGTTGCGGAACACGCGGCCGAGTTCATAGCAATCGCCGAAACCCGCAGCCAGCAGGCGCTTCAGCGGGTATTCCGGCGAAGTCCGCAGGAAACGCTCGCGCGATCCGGCCGTGACCGGGCCCGCGAATTCCGTGGCGAAGCCCTCGATGTTCGGCTCCGTGTTGCCGGCCGCCGAGAGGATCGGCGTTTCCACCTCGACCACGCCGCGCTGCGCGAAGAACCCGCGGATCAGCGCATTGAGGCTGGCACGCAGCGCGAGCGCAGCGTGCCCCGTGCGCAATTCAGGCGCCATGTCGCTGCAGGAATTTCGCGAGCATGGCCTCGTCCCAGATCTCCACGCCGAGTTCCCGCGCCTTGTCCAGCTTGGAACCGGCGGCTTCGCCAGCGACCACGAACGATGTCTTCTTCGACACGGACCCGGAAACTTTCGCGCCGAGCGCTTCCAGTTTGTCTTTCGCCTCGTCGCGCGTCAGCGAGCCGAGCGTGCCTGTCAACACCACGGTTTGTCCGTCCAGCGCGCCTGCCGTGACGGCACGCACCCGTGCGGTGGCGTCGTGCAGCACATCGAGGGAATGCGCGACGCGCTTTGCCAGCGTACGGCCTTCCTGCCCGTGCAGGAAACCGTGCACCGCTTCGGCGCTGTCCTGAGGCAAACCCGCTTCGACCATGGTGGACACGCCGGCCGCGGTTACCGCGTCGAACGAATCGAAGGCTTCCGCCAGCTGCTGCGCGCGTTTCGGAGTGAGTTTCGGAATGCCGGCGCGCGCCAGCACGTTCTCCAGCGCCAGCGCGGCGCGCAGCTTCGCACTGGGCGGATGCGCGTCGCGGATTTCCACGCCATGCGCGAGCAGGTCGTCGATGACTTTCTGGTTGCCGGGTTGTTCGAAGAAGGCATCGATCGCGCGCGCGACTTCGTCGCCGATGTCCGGCACCAGCTTCAGCAGCGGCCATGGCAAGCGGCGGACGATCGCCAGTTCGCCGAACCACGCGGCCAGCGCCTTGGCCGTGCTCTCGCCGACGTGCTGGATGCCCAGGGCGTACAGGAACCGTTCCAGTGTGGTGTTCCTGCTGTGGTCGATCGCCTCGATCAGGTTCTCCGCCCATTTGGTCGCGATCTTGCCGGCCTTGACCGTCCCGGGGATCGTCCCGTCGCGTTCGTCGGCGCGGCGTTTCATTGCCAGGAGATCTTCGAGCGTCAGCCGGTACAGGTCCGCGACGGATTTCAGATAACCGAATTCGCCGAGGTCCTCGATGTAGCGCTCGCCGAGGCCGTCGATATCCATCGCGCGGCGGCTGGCGAAATGGAACACCGATTGCGTGCGTTGCGCGGCGCAGGCCAGTTCGCCGGTGCAGCGCGCCACGGCCTGGTCGGCCTCGCGCACGATGTCGGAGCCGCAGATCGGGCAATGCGCAGGCATCGTCCACGGCCGCGCGCCTTTCGGGCGCAGTTCCGGCACCACGCGCACGACTTCGGGAATCACATCGCCCGCACGGCGCACGATCACCGTATCGCCGACGCGCACGTCCAGCCTTGCAACTTGATCGGCATTGTGCAGCGTGGCATTGGTGACGGTGACGCCGCCGACGAATACCGGCCTGAGTTTCGCCGCCGGCGTGGCCGCGCCGGTGCGGCCGATGTTGACGATGATGTCCTCGACGACGGTGGTCTGTTCCTGCGCGGGAAACTTGTGCGCGACCGCCCAGCGCGGCGTGCGCCCGACGAATCCGAGTTCGCGCTGCGCGGCGAGGTCGTCCACCTTGTACACCACGCCGTCGATGTCGAACGGCAGCCGGTCGCGCATCGCGCCGATCTTCGCGAAGTACGCAAGACAACCGTCCGCGCCACGCGCGGTCGCGACCAGCGGACTCACCGGGAAACCCCAGTCGCGCAATTTGGCGAGTACTTCGGAATGCCGGGGCGGCATGGGCGCGCCTTCGAACGCGCCCAGCGCATAGGCATAGAAGGACAACGGGCGTTGCGCGGTGATGCGCGGGTCGAGCTGTCGCAACGAACCGGCCGCGGCGTTGCGCGGATTGACCAGCGGCTTGATCCTGCCGTCCGAGGCACGCGCCTTTTCGTTGTACGCCTCGAAACCGGCGCGCGGCATGTACACCTCGCCGCGCACTTCCAGCACGCGCGGCCAGCCCTTGCCGCGCAACTTCAGCGGAATCGATCGGATCGTGCGCAGGTTGGCGGTGACGTCCTCGCCGGTTTCGCCATCGCCGCGGGTGGCGCCGCGCACGAACACGCCATCTTCGTAGCGCAGGCTGATCGCGAGTCCGTCGAACTTCGGTTCGACCGAGAACACCGGATCGCGCACGCCGAGGCGCTGCTCGACCCGGCGCACGAAATCGCGCGTTTCCTTGTCGGGATCCTGCCCGGGCGCCGGATCCTGCACGGAAAAGGCGTTCGCGAGAGACAGCATGGGGATTTCGTGGCGCACGGCCGCGAAAGCCGGGGACGGCGCCGCGCCGACGCGCCGGGTGGGGGAATCGGGCGTCGCGAGTTCAGGGTGTTCGGATTCGAGCGCTTCCAGCTCGCGCAGCAGCGCGTCATAGTCGGCGTCCGGAATATCCGGATCGTCAAGCACATGGTAGCGATGGTTCGCGTCTTCGATGCGCTCGCGCAGGTGCGCGGCGCGTTGTGCGGATTCGGCGTGGCGCGCGCTCATGACTCGCAGTTTAACGGCGCATGCACGCGAAAGCTGGCCGAAAGGTAGGCGGCGGAGACTCCGCTTCCGGTGAGGTGGCGAATTGAAAAGCGCCACAGGCACTGTCGGGAGCAACCCTCGTGCGCCGGCCATCTGCTTTTCTCACCATCGTCCTCCCCTGCGTCGGTCTCCCTCCCCGGGCGGCGCAGGTGGAGGGCGGGTTTGATTCCGTCTGCTGATCGTTCACCGGCCTGCATGGGCCATTGCCGCGTGCGCAGCTAGAATGCGCGCGATGCCCGCGAACGATTCGCTGCACCCCACGCCCCCCTTTTCGCCTTCCGATACCGACCGCTCGCGTTTGCGCGGTCTGATCTGGCTGGTGGCCGCGGCGTCTTTCATGCAGAGCCTGGACACCACCATCGTCAACACGGCGGTGCCCAGCATCGCGCATGCGCTGGCCGTACGGCCGCTCGACCTCAAGACCGCGCTGACCAGTTACGTATTGACGCTGGCCGTCTGCATTCCCGCCAGCGCGTGGGTGGCGGATCGCATCGGCACGCGGCGCGTGTTCGCCGCTTCGATCATCGTGTTCTCGCTGGGTTCGCTGTCGTGCGGGCTGGCGCAGAACCTGACCTGGCTGGTGGCATCGCGCGTGCTGCAAGGGTTGGGCGGCGCGCTGCTGATGCCGGTCGGGCGCTACGTGCTGGTGCGTGCGTTCGGTACGCGCGACTTCGTGGCGGCGATGAGCACCGCGGGCGTGTTCAGCCTGCTCGGCCCGGTACTCGGCCCCTTGCTGGGCGGCGTGATTTCGCAATACGCGAGCTGGCGCTGGATCTTCCTGGTGAACGTACCCGTCGGCATGCTCGGCCTGTGGCTCAACGCACGCAGGATGCCGGACTTCCGCGGCACGAGGCGGCCTTTCGATTTCATCGGCTTTCTCCTGTTCGCCACCGCATCGGGATTGCTCCTGGTCGCGGCGGAACTTGCCAGCGGCAGCGCAAACAGGGGCGGCGCCGCCGGCTATGCGCTCGGCGGCGCGGCGGTCGCGCTCGCCTACTGGTTGCATGCGCGTCGCTCCACGCATCCAGTTCCCGACCTCACCTTGTTGCGCGTGCGCAGTTTCTGGATCGCGATTGCCGGCGGCCTGTTCACTCGGTTGGGAACGGCGGGATTGTCGTTCGTGCTGGTGCTGTTCCTGCAGATCGGTTGCGGCTGGTCGCCGAGCATCGCCGGCCTGATGCTGGTGCCGCAGGCGCTGGCGATGATCCTGATGAAGCTGAGCATCGACCGCTTGCTGAAGCGCTACGGCTACCGGCGCCTGCTGCGCATCAATACGCTGCTGATCAGCATGCTGCTGGCGTGTTTTGCCGTGTTGCCGTCGCATGCGCCGGCGTGGGTGGCGGCGGTACTGGTGTTCGTCTACGGCCTGGTGATGTCGTTGCAGTACACCTCGATGAACACGCTGGCCTTCGTCGACCTGCCGCCGGAACGCGCGGCCGACGCGTCCTCGCTGACTTCGGCGGTGCAATACCTGGCCATGACCTTCGGCATCTCGCTGGCGTCATTGCTGATGGCGTCGTTCCTGGGCGGGAATCATCACGATCCGACGGCCTACGTGCATGCCTTCCATCGCAGCGTGTTGTGCATGGCGGCGCTGCCGTTCCTCGCGGCGTGGATATTCGCGCGATTGCGCCACGATCGCCCGCCGCGGCGGCCGGTGGAGACGCCGGAAACGGCGACCTGATCGTTCGCCGCCTGCGTTTCAACCGAGGCGCGACCGCGCGGTCTTCTCTCCCGCCTTCGACGCGACCGCATCGAAGAACGCTTCCGGCAACTGCGCGGAAACCGGCACGGCCCAGGCGTCGCCGTGTGCGAACGCGCGGCATTTCACCGCATCCTTCTCGGTCATCAGCAGCGGCAGCGCATCGCCGAAGACGAGGTCGCCCGCGGCGTAGGGATGATGGTCGGGAAAGGCATGTTCGACCGGCTCGATGCCGAACCCGCGCAGCATCGCGAAGAAGCGCGCCGGATTGCCGATGCCCGCGACGGCGTGGACGCGCATCCCGGCGAAGCTTTCCAGCGGCCGGCGTCGTGCGGGCTCGCCCGGCGAATACGCGTGCCCTGCCTGCAATCGCATCGGCGTTTCGTCGCCGGTCGCCGTGCCGCCGTTGCGAACCACGAAGTCGACCTCGCGCAGGCGCGAAGGCGGTTCGCGCAACGGTCCCGCAGGCAGCAGGCGGCCGTTGCCGAATCCGCGCCCTCCGTCGATCACGCAGATCTCCACGTCGCGCGCGAGCGCGTAATGCTGCAAGCCGTCATCGGCGATCACCACGTCCACACCGTGCGCCGTCAACAGGCGCGCCGCGGCCGCGCGTTCGCGCCCCGTCGCCACCGGCGCGGACGTGCGCAGGCGGATCAGCGCCGGTTCGTCACCCACGCGGCGGGGATCGGGCGCACCGTCCAGCAGCAACGGGGCCTCGGCATCGCCGCCATAACCGCGGCTCACGACCCCGGGATGGAAGCCGCGTGCGCGCAGGGCTTCCACCAATGCGATGACCAGCGGCGTCTTGCCGGCACCGCCGACGGTGAGATTGCCGACCACGATCACCGGCACGGGCAGGCGTTCGCCGCGTTTCCAGCCGCGCCGGTACAACCCGCGGCGGACGTGGACGATGGCGCCGTACAACACCGCCAGCGGCAGCGTCCACCATGGCGGTGGCCGATCCTGATACCAGCGGCGTTCGAGCGATCCGGCGAACGACATGGTTCCGCGGTCAGGCTCTTTGCGCGTCGTGGAACTGCAACCGGTGCAGCGCGGCGTAGTGGCCGCCGCGCGCGAGCAATTCCGCGTGCGTGCCCTGCTCCACCACGCGGCCGGCATCCAGCACCGCGATGTGGTCGGCGTGTTCGATGGTGGACAGTCGATGCGCGATCACCAGGGTGGTGCGCTCGCGCATCAACCGCATCAGCGCTTCGCGGATCAGGTGTTCGGACTGCGTGTCCAGCGCGCTGGTGGCTTCGTCCAGGATCAGGATCGGCGCGTTCTTCAGCAGCGCGCGCGCGATCGCGATGCGCTGCCGCTGGCCGCCGGAGAAAAGCGTGCCGCTCTCGCCGACCATGGTATGGATGCCCTCCGGCAACGGCGCGATGAATTCCATCGCATTGGCAGCTTCGGCGGCCGCGATGATGTCCGCTTCGCCTGCTCCTTCCAGCGCCCCGTAGGCGATGTTGCGCGCGATGGTGTCGTTGAACAACACCACGTTCTGCCCCACCCAGGCGATCTGCGCGCGCAGGTTGTCCAGCGCGTAATCGCCCAGCGGTTTGCCGTCCAGCAGGATTTCCCCGGACGTGGCTTCGTAGAAACGCGGCAGCAGGCTCACCAGCGAACTCTTGCCGCTGCCCGAGCGCCCGACCAGCGCGGTCACCTTTCCCGCGTCGCAATGCAGGTCGATGCCGTTCAATGCCGGGCCACGGTCGCTGCCGTATTCCAGCGTCACCTTGCGGAATTCGATGTCGCCGTGCACGCGCGGCACGCGCAGGGTCCCGCGGTCGGCCTCGGGCGCGCTGTCCAGCACCTCGAACAGGTCCTCGGCCGCGGCCACGCCGCGCTGCAGGTTGGCCTGCACGGTGGTCAACCGCTTCAGCGAAGGCAACATGCCGCCCATCGCAAGCATCAGCGACGAGAACGTGCCGGGCGTCATGCCCTGGAAACGCGTGGCGAAATACACGATCAGGGCGAGTGCGACCGCCGCCACCAGTTGCACCATGGACGTTGCGATGCCGTTGGTCGCGGCGACCTTCAGGTTCAGGCGCCGGTTGCGTTGCGTCACCGCTTCGAAGCGCGCGTCCTCGTATCGCTGCCCGCCGTACACCTTCACCTCGCGGTGCCCGGCGACGACTTCCTCGAGGATGTTGGTGACCGAACCCATCGAACCCTGGATGCCGTGGCTGATGCGCCGGTAGCGGCGGCTGACCGCGCGCACCAGCAGGGCCATGCTGGGAATCATGATCAGCAGCACCAGCGTCAGCAAGGGGCTGGCCAGCAGCATCACCACGGTCATGCCGACCACCGTGAGCGCATCCACGATCGCGACCTTCAACGAATCGGTGCAGGCCGATGCGACCTGCTCCGCGGTGTAGGTGATGCGCGCGATCTGGTGCCCCGAGGTTTCGGCATCGTAGAAAGCCGCCGGCAATTTCAGGTATTGCCCGAACACCTGTTCGCGCATCGCCTGCACCACGCCGCGGCCGACATAGGCGGTGCCGTAGTTCTCCACGTACACGGCCAGCGACCGCAGCAGGAAGATGGCGATGATGATCACCGGCATCCAGAAGATCATCACCGGGTCGCGCAGCATGAACAGCTTGTCCACCATCGGCTTGATGACGCGCGCGAACAGGGAAAGCGCGCCGGCATCCACGACCATGCCCAATACCGCGATGGCCGCGATCCACTTGAACGGACGCAGATACCCGAACAGGCGGCGGTAGGTGGTCCAGGCGGAAACTTCGGCAGCAGCCCCGTTCACCGGGTGTCCTGTCCCGTGGGCTGCGTGGTGGCGATGGAGAGGTGCGTGAAACCGAGCTGGGCCAGGGCGTCCATCGCCGTCACCACCGACTGTTGCGTGGCGAGCCCGTCCGCGCGCAGCAACACCGGGCGATCATGATCGTCGCCGGCGATCGACCGGATCGCCTTCTTGAGCGAACCCTCGTCGCTGCCGAGCACGCGGTTGTTGCCGACATAGAAATGCCCCGCACGGTCGATCACCAGCACCAGCGTGTTGCGATCGGCCGATTCGGGTTGCGTGCTGGCCTGCGGCAGGGAGACCTTCAGGTGTCCCTGCTGCACGAAGGTGGTGGTGAGCACGAAGAACATCAGCAGGGTGAGCAGCACGTCGATCAACGACACCACGTTGATCTCGAATTCGTCCTGACGGCGGCCGGCGATGCGCATCGACGATCAACGCGCGGCCTGCGCAGGCGTGCGTCCGCCCGCGGCAGGGGATGCGGTTTCCGGCCGAGGCGCGACGGGTGCGGCCGGTTGCGCTTCCGGCGCGGACAACTCGTCCAGCAACGCGGTCGCCTGTTTTTCCATCGCCACCACGTAGCCCGCGACGCGCGAACGGAAGTAGCGATGCAGCACGTAAGCGGGAATCGCCACGATCAGGCCCGCGGCGGTACACACCAGCGCTTCGCCGATGCCGCCGGCCATCTTCATCGGGTCGCCCACGCCCGACACCATCACCGCGAGGAACATCCGGATCAGGCCCAGCACGGTGCCCAGCAAGCCCAGCAGGGGCCCGATCAGCGCGATGGTGCCGAGCGTATTCAGATAGCGCTCCAGTCGATGCACCACGTGGCGGCCGGTATCCTCGATGCGTTCCTTGATGATTTCGCGCGACCGATGCCGCACATCCAGCGCGGCCGCGAGCAACTCCCCGAGCGGGGAATTCCGGCGCAAGGCCTCGATGTGCGCGGGATCGAGCTTGCGGCTGCGCGCCCATCCGCGCACCTGCTCGCTCAAGCCCGGCGGCAGCACCGCGTTGCGACGCAGGGTCCAGAAGCGCTCCAGCACGATCGCCAGCGCGACCGCGGAGCACAGCAGGATCGGGTACATGCCCCAGCCGCCGGCCTTGATGATTTCGAACACGCCCGATCCTCGCGTACCTTGATTCGCGCGGATGATAGCAGCCGCGGCGCGCCGGCTTGTGCGCGCGGTCGCAGCCTCAGCGCTCGCGCCAGTAGCGCGAACGCCGCGTGCGCTCCCCGGAGGTCACACGCGGCGCCGCGTCGGGCGGAAACGCGATCCGCAACGCGCCGGTCCGGAGGGTCACGAACAGGGGGATGTCGAGCCTGCGGTAACGCGCCACCGTCGCCGGCGCGGGATGGCCGAATCGGTTGCGATAACCCGCCGAGGCCACCGCGAACAACGGATGCAGCGCGCGCAGGTACGCCTCGCTGGACGAACCGGCGCTGCCGTGATGGGGAACGACCAGCACGAGCGACGCGCCCGGACCGACCGCCTGTGCGATCGCCGGTTCCACCTTCGCACTGGTGTCCGCCGGCAGCAGCATGCGTCCGCCCGCCCCGCTCACCAGCAAGACGCAACCGCCGTCGTTGCCGTGTCCCGCATGCCGCGGGGAAACGATGCGGAAGGACACGCCGTCCCAGTTCCATCGTTGTCCCGCGAGGCATTGCACCAGCGGCACATTGCCACGCTCCGGTTCGCCACCGAATGCCGCGGCATGCGGAAACGCGCTCAGCACGGCGTGCGCGCCGCCGGCGTGGTCGTTGTCGCCGTGGCTGACGATCAGCGCGTCCAGCGCATCCACACCGACCGCGTGCAAGGCGGGCACCACCGCGGCCTCGCCCAGATCGAACCCGGAGGGATAACGCGCGCCCGCATCGAACAACAACGCATGTCCACGCGTCCGTACCAGCACCGAAAGCCCCTGCCCCACGTCGATCGCCATCACCTCGAAGCCGCCGTTCCGTGGCGGCACGATGCCCGGATACAGCAACGGCAGGAGCAGCAACGCGCCGAGCAGGCGTGCAGGCACGCCCCGCGGCGCCAACAACCAGAGTGTCCCGAGGCAGGCGAGCACCATCGCCGGCACGGAAGGTTCCGCGAAGTAGCGCATCGCCAGCGGCCACGCGGCAATCTGCTGCAACAGCCACCACTGCATGTCGGCCAGCCGCGCAACCAGATGCAACAGCGGCGTCGCCAGCGGCGGCGAAGCGAGCATCAACGCGACCGACAGCAGCGTCAACGGCACCAGCACCAGGCTGATGAACGGCACCGCGACCAGATTCGCGAAGGGCCCGGCCAGCGAAGCCTGCCCGAAAAACCAGATGGTCAACGGCAACAACGCCAGCGCCATCAGCAGCGGCGAGACGCCCAGTTCGCGCACGCGTCCGCGCCATCCGTGCGGGCGCGCCAGCGTCCAGGCCAGCAACAGCACGCCGGCAAACGACAACCAGAATCCAGCCGACAGCACCGACAGCGGATCCACGACCAGGATCGCGCACAGCGCCAGCCCCAGCCCTTCGCCCACGCCGCCGCCGCGGCGGCAGATGCGCGCCACGCACACTGCGCCGATCATCCAGAGCGTGCGCGTGGTCGGCAGGCCGAAACCCGCGAGCGCACCGTAGGCGATCGCCGCGGGCAACGCGACGCAGGCTTCCGCGACCGGCCGTGGCATGCGCAACGCCAGCGCGGGAAACAGCCACCAGCACACGCGCACCAGCCATGCGCCGAAGATCGCGGCGAGGCCGACGTGGAAACCGGAAATCGCGATCAAGTGCGCCACACCGGTCGCGCGCACCACCTGCCAGTCGGATTCGTCCAGCGCGCGCTGGTCGCCGACGCTCAACGCGCGCAGCAGCCGCGCGGCGTGCGGATCCTCCGCGAGCGCCGCGGCGATGCCGCGCGAAATCCGTTCGCGCAGCGCATCGACGCAGGACGATTGCGCGAGCTGCGCGTTGCCGGAGTCGTCGCGCACGTATCCGGTGGCGATGATGCGCTGCTGCAAGGCCGAGCGCTCGAAGTCGAGGCCGCCCGGGTTCATCAGGCTGCGCGGCC